>SFIS01000035.1 GCA_004555245.1 Bacteroidales bacterium | reverse complement strand
GACGATATGAACAATGGTTTCGGATGGGACAGGCTCCCTAAATC
Source organism: Bacteroidales bacterium (assembly GCA_004555245.1). Classification (GTDB taxonomy): domain Bacteria; phylum Bacteroidota; class Bacteroidia; order Bacteroidales; family Bacteroidaceae; genus Prevotella. Next base: position 54,122 of record SFIS01000035.1, on the reverse strand, counting down.
ATTTATGGCGGAGAACACGGTGTTCCTTCTTCTTACAGCACTTATCCGCAACTTCTACAGATTCATCATGGAGAGGCTTGACGTGACGAAGTTCGGGCTAAAGGTAACAAGTCGCATCAAGGCGTTCGTCTTCAGGTTTATCTCAGTACCAGCCAAGTGGATTAAGACATCAATGTGCTGAATATATACACCTGTAACAACGCTTATGCTGAGGTTTTCCAGACCGACTTCGGATAACACCGACAACTTATGGTCATGATACTGCGTATTGCCTCAAGTCGCATTGTGGGGTAAGGGGCATTTATATGTCTTTATGGTGCCATTCGATGCACTGTGCCCCCTTTTTACTAACGATGCAGATTTCTTTTCGCTTCTGTATCATATTAGGCGCGTAGTTGCAGATTTGAGGAAAGTAAATACGAGCAACAAAACCCTCTCGTGGCTCTCGGCTCAGAGCTATGGAGCCTACATTGTCCATTTGCCGTTGATGATCTGTATCCAGAATGTGTTCGACGGCGTGTGGATGGGTGCTTTTGGCAAGTTCGTGTTCGTCGGCGTTGTCACAACCGTTCTGTCATTCGCCCTCACATGGCTGTTGCGCCTGTTGCCGGGAGTGAAGAGGGTTTTATGATTTTTTGCAGCCGATGATTCTGTCTGAAAAAAACAGTGCGCCACAATTCCCCGGACGGCAGAAGAAACCCTGACGGTCGAGGACGCAACGGGGCGGTCTGCCATCAGGGAAGCAGGGACATGACATGGCGTGAGGGCGACACCCGGGTATTACGCCGGGCGGTTCTGCAGCGACCCGCCGCAGCTTTTGTGGCATGACCCTTTTACGTGTCAAAAAAAGTCGGCGTCAGAAAGTGCTGATGATGTCTGTCACCGTCGGTGTGAGGATGGCGGTGAGGATGCCGTTGAGGGTGAGCCCCAGACTGGCGTAGGCTCCCACTGTCCGGTCGCGGTCCATGGCGGCTGATGTGCCGAGGGCGTGGGAGGCTGCGCCCAAGGACAGCCCGAGAGCCATGGGGTTATGGACATGTCCCACGGACAGTGTCTTGAATCCTATGACGGCGCCGAGGAGCCCCGTTATCACTACGATGGCTGACGTGAGCGACGGTATGCCGCCCAGCACCTGTGTCACCTCCATGGCGATGGGGGTGGTGACCGACTTGCTTGCGAGCGACATGATGACGGCATCGGATGCGCCCAGCAGCTTCGCTATGACCACCACACTCACGATGCCTGCGACACACCCCGTCATCTGGGATGCCAGGATGGGCAGGAACTGGTGTCGGATGGAAGAGAGCTGCAGATAGAGCGGTACGCCGAGGGCTACAACGGCGGGCTTCAGCCAGAACTCTATCATCTTCGCCCCCTCATGATAGGTCTCGTAGGGGATGTCCGCCGCGAGCAGGAAGATGATGATGACGGCGACGGCTACAAGAATCGGATTGAAGAGCACCGACTTGAGACGGCGCTGTATGACCTTGGCGGCATAATAGACGCCGAAGGTGAGGGCGAGCATGAAATATTCGTTGCTGATGATATCCTGTGTCATGTCATTCTTGTTTCTTGGTGTGTATCTTCTCGCGCATCTTGTCTTCTCCCTTGCTCACCGCCTGATGCGTGTGTCCCGTGATTATCAGCACTATGACGGTGCTCAGCAGTGTTGCCAGGGCGATGGGCAGTATCTCTGCCCGGATAAGGTCGAAATAGAGCATGAGGGCTACGCCGGGCGGCACGAAGAAGAAGCCGAGATTGGCGATGAGGAAGTCTGTCAGGCCTCGCACCCACTCCAGTTTTATCACCTTCAGCTTCAGCAAGAGTGTCAGCAGGAGCATGCCGATGATGCTTGACGGCAGCTTCACGCCCGTTGTACGCACTGTCAGTTCGCCCAAAGCCAGGCAACCGAACAGTATAAAGCATTGTCTTACCATGATTATCCTGAAAAAAAATGTTGTATTGTTCTTTCTTTGACGGTGCAAAGGTATAGAATCTTTCGCAGAAAAGGTGCGGACGGGGATGTTTTCACCCGTAAAGAGGGGTTTTCTTGATTTGTGCGAAGAAATCTGCGTTTTTACGACAACGGAGATGCGCGCCTTGTGGTTTTTACCCCTGTGGTTTTTTACGACAACAGAGACAACGGGAACAACAGGAAGAACGGGCGCAACGGGGGATGTCACGAGGTGACATACAACAAAGACAACAAGATTACTGTTGTCAACTTGTTTATTTTTCGTAAGACCAAGGAAATAACGAGTGTCTGCTAAAAAAGTATCAGTAGATGCCTGTAATAGGGTAGGCATGATACTATCTTAACATAGAAAAACCGCCGTAAAATCCGTCTCTCCTTCCGAGGCGCATTTTACGGCGGTTTTTTCGATAATTTTGCAATTATAGTATAAAGCGTTGACGTTCAATAAAATACAACGTTTTCCGTTGCTTTGCTGTGTCTGGAAGTCGCAAAAAACTGCGCAAAGCGGCTGCAAGATAGCCTATTTTGCCTCGCCACTAAGTCTTTCTTGCAGTACTAAAAAGTCTATTTTGCGTCACTACTTTGACCATTTGGCACAACAGAAAGCACCAAACGCCACCCTGACGGGCTGTAATCGCCACCGCAAACCGTATTTTCCGAACCGAAAAACATGATTTCCCTGCCTTGGCGATGGTGCAGGAAAGTGTCAGCGATGTAGTCCCTATGGTATGATAATGACATTGGTCTTTTGAACAAACCATGGAAGTAAGCAGTCTGTCCGTCATATAGGATACATAATCTTAAGACAATCGAAAAAAAAATATTTATCTCAAGAATTTCGCCTGTGACATGCTGTCAGCAAACAAGTGGACGTTTTTTTTACGACAACAGAAACAAAAAAAAGACCATCAGCTCGTCAGCTGTTCACAAGTTGTCAACCGGCAAAACTCTTGGATTGTCTTATCTGCTCTGCTATACCGAAAATCTCGTGTATGCGTGTGTCGGAGACATTATGGTCCATATTGACGCAGCAGATGCCGGTGTTGGTGAGGTCGGGGCCGCTGGCGGTGACGAGGTGCGTGATGTTGCGGCGGAGTTCGTCAGAGGTGTATTGCTGTATCTCTACGGGGTTGAGACGGATATTAAGGAAGGTGTGTGGCAGATGCCGGCGCAGCAGGGCGATGTCTCCTCCCCATCCCACGTCGAGGAATGTGAGGCGTTCTATCTCGGCAAAGGCTGAAGCCATGCGGTGAGGGTCCCTGCCGCAGTAGTGTATGCCGTAGGGGCGGTGGCGAAGGCTCCACTCCCGGTCGATGGGCAGCAGGAAGCGGCGGTAGTCTGCTTCGGATATCATCGTATGGCTGCACTCGGAGTGTATGGCGACGGGATAGTCGAAGTGGCGGGCGCTGCGGTTGACGGAGACGGACGATGTGCCGGTGTTTGTCTGGACATACCACACGAACTTGTCAGTCACCTCTGCTATCTTCCTGAAGAATGTCATTGTCTCCTGCGGCCGCAGCAGCATATCGGTGAATATCTCTTCTCCCCTGATGTCGATGGCGAGGTTGAGCACTCCGCCCCAGTTGATGTCTCCCACGACATATCCGTATCTTGCCTTCAGGGTATCGACAAGCGACATGAGGCGGCGGAAGGCGGGCGAGCGGAACGCCTCGCCAACCTCGAGGTCGAGGGTGTCGCGGTGTGCACAGATGACTTGCGGCGGCGCATCTTCATAGTATTCGACTTTGCAGCCGAGCATCTCTGAAAGGAGGAAGCCGGAGGCGAGGTGTACGGCACCGATCTGCGGCAGGCTCCTTGCATGGTCTTCGCCCAGTCCGAGAGAGCCGAAGCGTTCATACAGCACCTGCTCCATCCGACGTTCGTCTTCGACACGCCGGCGGGCGTCGTAGAAGAAGGATTCGTCGAACGTGATGCCGGCGTTCCTGTGCCACCAGACGGGGTGGAAGACGATGTCAACGGGAAGCGGCTTGCTGCATATCTTTATCATGTCGTTTGATTAAGGGTTGGCGGGGGAGGGTTGCCTGTGTCTGCGAAAAGAAACGTCTGTTCATTTTCTTTTCATACGGCATATAATATAAGGTATGAGGAGATGCGGCAGGAGGCGCAGCCTCTCTTTCAGGGTGTCCATCTCGCAGACTATGGCGATGTTGTCGCGCAGACCGTCGGCGCGCCGCGTGTTTGACACGCCGGAGGTGTCGAAGTCGGCTATCGTCAGGTCGAGTTTCAGGAATCGTCTCCGCTGTGCCGTCATCGTCTTGAAGAACTTGAAGTCGGCTGACATCGCATGGTGCAGGTCGAACGGATGCTTCTTGCACAGTATGGTGCGTGTGAAGACGCATTGGTGGCAGAAGAACATACGGTGTGAGTTGTGCGGCAGTCCGGCTTTCTTCACCACACCGTTTTTCCGCACGTCTCCATAGACGATGTCAGCGTCGGAGACGTCGTGACGGAAGACTTGTGATATAGTGTCGGTGGCGGCGAAGGTGTCTCCTGCGTTCATGAAGATTATCCATTCGCCTGTGGCAAGTGCCGCGCCCTTGTTCATGGCGTCGTAAATGCCGCGGTCGGGTTCCGACAACTGTATGACACGCTGCGGGTCGAGGGTCTGCAGCCACTGCGGCGTGCCGTCGGAGGACGCTCCGTCGATGATGATATATTCCGTGTTGGCGTAGCTCTGCGAGAGGACGCTGCGGCAGGTCTTTTTCAATGCCTGCAGGGCGTTGCGGCACACCGTGACCACTGTGACTTTTGGAAGCATGGGGGAGAGAGAGGCGGGGGCTTATGTGTTGTTGAGGAAGTTTCTTGTATCGACATATTCTCTGTACGGCGTATCGTAGTCGAGATAGTGGAAGTTGTGCTGTCGCCGGTGGTCGGTGTCCGGCACTACCATGTATTCGCCGTATTTCTTGGTGAGATACGTGTGGTTGTCTGCCATGCCCGCAAACGTTTCTCCTTCGAAGACAACGGGTTTCGTGGGGAATATCACGCTTTTCTGCATGACGCCGCGCAGGTTGCGGTCGTCATAGTCGATGACAAGGCGCGATGTCTCGAAGGGGTAGCGCATCATGACGCGCCGCACCTTGCGGTGGAGGCTGTCGTGGGTGTACAGTTTCCTGACGAGGAGGGGGAGCCACGACGATGCGCCGTGTCCGTGTTTGTACGGGTCGCGGTGCAGGAGGTAGATCATCTTGCAATAGTATTTGTAGCGTATCATCTGCCAGTGCTGCAGCAGTCTGCTTTCCGGCATTCCGTCGAGGGGGAAGACATCTATGTATATCCCGGCGAGATAGGCGTAGTGCTCACGTTCTATGAGTGTCGTACTGCTGTCTATAATCTTTGCAAAGGCTCCAGAATATGCCGGGTCTGTCTCTGCGCATTTTGCCTCGTATGGTTGTGGAATCCATTCGGCGGCATGTGTCATAAGCGTTTCATAGTCGTCTCTTGGCATGGCGATGTCAAGGTCGTCGTCCCAGGGGATGAAGCCTTTGTGGCGCACTGCGCCGAGCAGTGTGCCGGCGACGAGGCAGTATCTCAGGTTGTGGTCGCGGCAGACGGTGTCGATGGCTTTGAGAATATCCAATATTCTGAGTTGCAGCGGACGGATATCGTATGATGGCATGGTGTGCTGTCGTGTGTGGAGGGTTATGGAGGTCAGTGTTCGATGTCTGCGATGAGTTTCTCTGCCTGCAGGAAGTCATCGACGGTGTCGAGCTCGCACGAGTAGAAGGCTGTGACGTCAAGCGTCTTGAAGGAGTGTCCCTGGGGTATGAGGCGCTCGAAGGCGAGTTCGTAGAATTTGTTTTCGAGATGTTCGCGGTTCATCATGGTGTCGAGTTCGGCAAAGAGGGCTTTTGTGTATGCCGCCGACATCTTCTCTATGCCGAGGCTTTCGCCCTCAGCCTCTGCGGGGTTGCAGGTCTTGCTGATGGCGGTGATGTTGCCGTCGTTGCCGGTGACGACTTTCATCTCCTCCTCGCCCAGTTCGTGGCGTATGAGGGTGAGGACGTTGTCTGCCCCGTGTTCTGTCACATGGCGTATGATTCTGGGGTCGTAGAGCAGGTCGCTGTCGAGCAGCAGTATGTCTCTGCCCGCAGCTTCAGGCTGTGCGAGCCATAGCGAGTAGATGTTGTTTGTCGTTTCGTAGAGGGGGTTGTGTATGAACGTGACGGAGATTGCGTCGCCGTATGTCTGGCAGACGAAGCGCTCGGTCTTCTCTTTCCTGAATCCCGTGACGATGACGAAGTCGCGTATGCCGGCAGCGACGATGGCATCCATAGAGCGTTTCAGCAGCGGGATGCCGTTGATTTCGAGCAGGCACTTGGGTGTGTCGTTGGTGAGCGGACGGAGGCGTGTCGCCATCCCCGCAGCAAGGATTATAGCACGCATATTGTTTTCAGTTGGCGGGAGGTTTCCTTGAGTTTGCGAAAAAAAACGAGTTGGCGGATTGACGGGTTGTTCTACTATCAACCTGTCAACTTAAAAGAATAAACTTGCCAACTAAAGGGAATCAACCCGTTTTATCGTATCTACGACGGTCTGTATCTGTTCGCGCCGTCCGAGAGTGATGCGCATGCATGATTCGAGACCTTTGTCTGTCATGAACTTTATCTTGTAGTCCTGTTCGGCGAAGGCGGTCTTCAGTGCCTCTTTTATCCTTTCGGGATATTTGATGAGGATGAAGTTCGCCACGCTTTTATACACCTTGAATCCGGGACGGCGGGCGAGTTCTCTCTTGAAGAGCTGTCGCCCCCACTCCATCTCGTCGGCGATATGGCGGTAGTGTTCGTCGCTGTCAAGGGCGGCGAGTGCTACGGCTTCAGAGAAGCGGTTGTAGCCGAGATATTTGTTTGCGTAGGAGAGGAAGTTGTCGTGGCCCTCGCCCATGAATCCGAAGCCCATCCTCAGTCCAGGCAGTCCGTAGAATTTCGACAGTGTGCGTGAGATGATGAGGTTTGAATATTTCCTTACGAGCGGAGCGATGTATGCTGTGTCTGTTGTGACGAACGAGGCATAGGCTTCGTCAATAAGTACCATCGTCTCCTCCGGGATGTTCTCCATGATGCGCCCTATCTCCTCGGGCGAGAGGCAGTTGCCTGTCGGGTTGTTTGGCGAGGCGAGGAGCAGCATCCGCGGCCTTATGCGGCATGTGTGGCTTATCACCTCGTCGATGTCGTAGGCGAAGGTGTCGTCGAGTTCGTGCAGAGGATACATGAATGTCTCTCCGCCACACTCGCCCGCGATGCGGTTGTAGTACCACCAGGAGAACTCGGGTATGAGAATTGCGCGGTTGTCTCCTTTCGAGAGGTAGTAGTGTACGGCGTTCTTCAGGATGTCTTCTCCGCCGTATCCTATAAGCACCTGTTTCTCCGGCACGTTATATATTTCGGACAGTCTTACGGAGACGACACTTTTCTTCCCTTCGTCGTAGATGCGCGTGTAGAAACAGAGTGTCTCGGGGTCGAAATCACGTATTGTCTGTATGACTTTTTCTGATGGCTTGAAGTTAAATTCGTTTCTGTCGAGAAAGTTCATATTCTTTTTAGTTGACGGGTATTGCTGTTGACGAGTAAAACGGGTTGGCGGGCTGACGGGTATTCCAGATACTAAGGTTTCCTATATACATATCTCAGCATGATGAAGTTTACGGGCACGGCGGAGCCCATGGCGAGCAGTGCCGCCCATTCGCTGGCTATTCCGGCCGTGAGATACACGAAGAGGAAGATCTGCTGCACGAGATAGTTGACGATATGGGACCCGCTGAATCCGGCGAGGCGTTTCCACGACGGTTTCGAGCCGAAGGTCCAATATGACGTTATGATGAAGTTGCAGCAGAAGGAGACGGCATATCCGACGGTGTTCGCCGCATATTCGTTTATCCATCTGATGAGCAGCAGATACACCGCATATTGTATTGCGACAGCGAGGCATCCGTTGATGCAGAATCTGAGAAACTGTCTGTATTTCGTTTGCAGCATCATGCGTTGTATATTGGTAGGTTCAGGTTTCGCCCGGTTCATGTCTGTCGGGGGTGTGCCGTGTGTCTCACGGCGTTGTCGGCAGTGTGTGTCAGATGCTCCATACGGTGCCGTCGGCAGTGTCCTTGACAACGAAGCCGGCATCCTGCAGCGCATCTCTGAGAGCGTCGGACGTAGCCCAGTCTTTCTCCGCCTTTGCCTTCGCCCTCATTTCGAGCACCATATCGACGGCCTTGGCATAGGCTTTCTCGCGTGCGGGGTCGGCGCTGTCCTGTGCGGGTTTCAGTCCGAGGATGTCGTCTGTCCACAGTGTCATCGTGTCGGCGAGCTGTTTCAGATGTTCGGCAGAGATTTTCGCCTTGCGTCCGACAAGGATGTTGATGTTGTGACACGCCTCGAAAAGGAGACTGATGACCTCCGGTGTCTGCAGGTCGTCGTTCATGGCGTCATAGAGCTTCTGCGGCAGCTGTGTGACAAATTTCTCCATCTCGGGCTGCGAGCCTTTTGCCGGCACGATGCGCTGCAGGTCTTTCATCGCTGCGTGCAGGCGCGCCAGGCCCTTCTCGGCTGCCAGCAGGGCATCGTTGGAGAAATCGACCGTGCCCCGGTAGTGGGCCGAGAGGATGAAGAAGCGGATGGTGAGCGGCGCAAAAGGCTGCGACAGCAACTCGTGGCTGCCGGTGAAGAACTGGTCGAGGGTGATGAAGTTGTTGTACGACTTGCCCATCTTCTGCCCGTTGATGGTGATCATGTTGTTGTGCATCCAGTATTTCACCGCCTGGTGTCCCATTGCCGCCTGCGCCTGTGCTATCTCACACTCATGGTGGGGGAAGACGAGGTCCATCCCGCCGCCGTGTATGTCGAACTGCTCTCCGAGATACTTTCTTCCCATGGCGGTGCATTCGCAGTGCCATCCCGGGAAGCCGTCGCTCCATGGCGACGGCCAGCGCATGATGTGCTCGGGCTGCGCTTTCTTCCATAGCGCAAAGTCAGCCTGGTTGTGCTTCTCTCCCACTCCGGCAAGCGTGTCGCGGCTTGCATCCTTCACGTTCTCCAACGACCGCCCGGAGAGTATGCCGTATTTGTAGTCGGCATTGTATTTCTCTATGTCGAAATACACCGAGCCGTTCGACTCGTACGCATAGCCGTTGTCCAGAATCTCCTGCACGAGCTGCTGCTGCTCGATGATGTGTCCCGTGGCGTGCGGCTCTATCGACGGCGGCAGCACGTTGAGCTTCTCCATCGCACGGTTGAAGCGCCTTGTGTAGTACTGCGCTATCTCCATCGGCTCCAGCTGTTCCAGACGCGCTTTCTTCGCTATCTTGTCCTCGCCCTCGTCGGCATCGTGCTCGAGGTGTCCGACATCGGTGATGTTGCGCACATAGCGCACCTTGTAGCCCAGATGCTGCAGATAGCGGAAGAGGATGTCGAAGGTGATGGCGGGACGAGCGTGTCCGAGATGCGCGTCGCCATAAACCGTGGGGCCGCAGACATACATCCCCACGTTGGGAGCATGAAGCGGTTCGAAACGTTCTTTCTGACGGTGAAGGGTGTTGTATATCAAGAGAGTCTGTTCCATAAGATGTTGATTTGTTTTAAAATATACCTATATATATTTAAATATCGGATGCAAAGGTACACATTTTATTGCTAAAAGAATAAAGTTTGACAAAAAATATGTAACTTTGCAGCGTTTTTTAGTCACGCCGTCAGCAGAAAGCCGACAGATGCGGCAGAATCACGCTGACGCCCTGGCATACAGAGAGCGTCACAAGAGGACAGAAAAAGACAACTATACTATAACATTTCAACACAATGGGATATACACGACTGACAGCCATGGAGGCTGCGCAACTCATCAAGAACGGAGACACACTCGGTCTCTCAGGATTTACGCCGGCAGGTGCGCCCAAAGCGGTGACACGCGAACTTGCAGTCATCGCCGAGGCAGAACATGCAGCAGGCAGAGAGTTCAAAGTAAACCTCCTCACCGGAGCATCGACAGGACAGAGCACTGACGGTGTACTCTCGCTCGCACAGGCAATCAACTACCGTGCGCCATACACCACGAACGGAGACTTCCGCAAGCGTGTCAACGCCGGCGAGATTTGCTACACCGACCTTCATCTCAGCCACATGGCACAGGAGATTCGCTACGGTTTCTACGGCAACGTCGATGTTGCCATCATCGAAGTGTGCGCCATCGAAGAGGGCGAGAACATCTGCAAGGCATACCTCACATCAGCGGGAGGCATCTCGCCGACAGTGGCACGCCTCGCCGACAAGGTCATCCTCGAGCTCAACTCTTTCCACCATCCGGAGGCAGGACTGCTGCACGATGTCTATGAACCGAAGGACGCACCATACCGCGAGCCTATCATGATAACGAAAGTCAACGACCGTATCGGCAAGACATACGTCGAGATAGACGCGAAGAAGATTGTCGGCGTCGTGGAATGCAACCTCCCCGACGAGGCACGCTCTTTCAAGGATTCTGACCCCGTGACGACACAAATCGGACATAACGTGGCAGAATTCCTCGTCAACGACATGCGCCGCGGCATCATTCCGCCCGAGTTCCTGCCGCTGCAGTCGGGTGTCGGCTCGACAGCCAACGCCATTCTCGACGCCCTGGCAAAAGACCCTGCCGTCCCGGACTTCAACATCTACACCGAAGTGCTGCAGGACGCCATCGTGCCCATGATTCTCGAGCGCCGCGTGAAAGACGCTTCCACCTGCTCGCTCACCGTCACCAACGAATGTCTGAAGCAGGTATATGACAACCTCGACTTCTTCAAGCAGCACCTCACACTGCGACAGTCTGAAATCTCCAACCATCCGGAGGTCATCCGCCGCCTCGGTGTCATCGCCATCAACACGGCCATCGAGGTTGACATCTTCGGCAACGCCAACTCCACACATATCTCCGGCACAAAGATGATGAACGGCATCGGCGGCTCGGGCGACTTCGAGCGCAACGCCTACATCTCGATCTTCACCTGCGGCTCGACAGCGAAAGGCGGCCTCATCTCGTCTATCGTGCCTATGGTATCTCACCACGACCACACCGAGCATGACGTCAACGTCATCGTCACAGAGCAGGGCGTGGCAGACCTGCGCGGCAAGAGTCCGATGCAGCGCGCACAAGCCATCATCGAGAACTGCGCACACCCGGACTACCGTCCGCTGCTGCGCGACTATCTGAAGATAGCCTCAGGCGGCCAGACTCACCACAACCTCTCTGCCGCCTTCGCCATGCACGACACTCTGCGGCGTAAGGGCGACATGCACCTCACCGACTTTGCGGAGTATGTGAAATAATGCACCGACTTCTCGTTCTCATCCTGTCTGTCGCCCTCACCGCAGGGTGCAGACAGGTCTCTCATAATGATGACACCCTGCACACAGTGTCGGCTGTCCCCGATAGCTTCACGGTGGAGACCTTGCTCCCCACCACCCCGGTGAAGAGTCAGGGGCTGTCGGCACTGTGCTGGTTATACGCCATGCTTGCCACGATAGAGAGCGACCGCCTCGCCATGGGCGATTCTGTCAATCTCTCGCCCCTCTGGCTCGTCCGCCACAGCCTTATAGAACAGGCCGAGATGACCTACCTCACACAGCGCCGCGTCACGATGCGCGGCATACTGCCCGAGGCGATGCGCCTCATGCAGACCTACGGCATCGTGGCATGGGACAGCTACCATGCCGACCCCATGCCCTCGGCGCGCCTCGCACGCGCTGTCAGCGAGACGGCGATGACCTTGTCAGCACAGCAGAAAGGGCTCGCGACAACACGGCAGAGCATAGAGGAGACACTCGACCGGGAGATAGGGCCCGCCCCGCACAACGTCTTCATGTACCGCGCCGAATACACGCCGTTAGAGTTCGCGCACAGCGTCTGCCTGCCCGACGAATGGGAGGCCTACACCTCGTTTACCCACCACCCCTTCGGCACACAGAACATCATCGAGGCGAGAGACAACACACGGATGCACACCGCACGCAACATCCGGGCAGAGGAACTGCTACGTCTCGTCGTCAGGTCGCTCGCCGACAGACATCCCGTGGCATGGGAAGGCAGCATGAAACTCGCAACAGCACCCGACCGCCGCCTTGACTACACGGCTGACAGCTCCGAATATTTCAATGCCATACAGAACGAACGCCAGAGGCTGCTCGAACGGCACATACTGACCGACGACCACTGCATGGCCATCGTAGGCATCGCCTACGCACCCGAAACACACGGCAAGGCGCAAAAGCGAAAGAGATATTTCATCTGCAAGAACTCATGGGGCACCGACGACGGCACCGACGGCTTCAGATTCATCTCAGAACAGCAGCTGCTGCTCTCTACAATACTCATCATGGCAAAGACCGGCGACAACTGATGTCACCTCGTGACATACAACAAAGACAACGACAAATGTTTCTGACAGCGTAAGTGTTGCCATTGTAGTCTCTGTTATCGTAAAAAAAGCAAGCAAAAAAACTCGTCAACAAGTCTCAAGTGGCAACCAGCCTTTAGGCTGGTAAAAGTTGTTTTTGTTGTTGTCAACAGACAACATGTGCTTATAGTAAGCAGAACGTTGTCATTGTTGTCTCTGTTGTCGTAAAAATTAATAAGGCGCAAGTTTTTTTCTTTGAACGACAACAAAGACAACGACAAATGTTTCTGAGTACGCAAGTGTTGCCATTGTGTCTCTGTTGTCGTAAAAAACAATAAGGCGCAAATTTTTTTGAGTAAATTACAACCCACCACATAACACTGTTCTCATGATGACACGCATCATACTCACCATCGCCATCGCCATCGCCGCGGCATTGCCGGCAAAGGCACAACAGCCGCTGAAAAACACCGCCTTCAAAGGCGGCGAGACACTCGAATACAAGATGGACAGCGACAATGAAAACGACAGAAGGCAACTATGCCGGGAAGAAAGCCTACCGCTGCGCCCTCACCACAAGGAGCAGTGCGAAAATCGACAAATACTTCCGTCTGCGCGACACCCTGCTCTGCTATACCACACGCGACCTCATCCCCCTCTACTACCGCAAGGGAGCCGACGAGGGGAAACGATACTATGTCGATGAACTCTTCTACGAATACAAAGACGGCTGCCACGTGACGATGAAAGAGCTGACGGCTGGCGGCGAACGAAAGCAGAAGCGGCACAGCTCGAAGCAGAACATCTACGACATGCTCTCCGTCTTCCTCCGCGCACGCAACTTCTCCACCGACGGCTGGAAACCCGGACGGACCATACTCTTCCCCATCGCTGACGGCAACGGCGTGCAGACGGCACGCCTCAGATACCGAGGCAAATCGACGGTGAAAGCCGAAGACGGCGTGAAATACAAGTGTCTCGAACTATCATACATCGAGGGCGAAGGCGACGAGGAGAAAGAGATTGTGCGCTTCTTCGTCACCGACGACAAGCGGCACATACCCATACGCCTCGACCTCTTCCTGAAATTCGGTTCCGCGAAAGCCTACCTCAAGTCGATGAAGGGATGCGTCGCACCATGACATCATGCCGCAGCACATTGTGCTGCACCACATAACATCCAAACACATAAGGGTGTGCCGACAGTCTGTATGACGTACGGCACACCCTTTCTCGTTTCCCTTGTGCAGGGTTTGTATGTCTGCGCAGCTCTTTCCTATCTGCGTATGTATTTCTTTCCGTTGACGATAATCACACCCTTGGCAGAGGCAGACACTCTCTGCCCTGCGACGTTGTACATCCTGGCATCCGATGCGCTGTCGCCGTCGAGTGTGACGTCTTCTATGCCGGTCGATGTCGCTGCCGACGGTGCGCTCAATCCGCCCATATCGTTGGCGACACGTATCGCATAGGCTGCCGACGCGTCGTCGATGGTGTAGGCTGTCTGGGTTGTCAGAGCAGCCACCTTCCCGTTCTTCACCACGGCATAGCCCAATGCTCCCGCTACGGCGTCCCACGTCAGCGTCCCGCCGTTGACCTTCGGCGTAGAAGGTATCAGCTGCGCCGCATTGGCTGCGGGATTCCATCCGCTTAAGACATTCTCCACTGTATATTGCGCTGCCTCGTCGGCGGTGATGACTGGATTGTCTGATCCTGTTGCAGGCGAGCATGCTGAGATTGAACGAGAAGAGAGGTCGAGGCTGTTGCCGTCAGCATCCTTTGAACCGTATTCATGGAATCGCACCACAAGTTCCGTTGTCATGCCTTTCCATCCTGCTGCGAGCGGCTGCACCTTCATCGTCGTGTTGATGTATGTGACAGCCGGCGAATCGCCCCACGGACGGCCGAGGGCGTAGCCTGTCACTGCGTCCTTCGCATCGTCACGTCGCTCGATGCTGCAGTCTCTGAACACAATGCCCTTATATCCTGTCTGGGCGTTGGATGCCGTGATGCAAGCTGCTGCGGACACCGGCTGCAGCACGCAGTTCTGGAAGAACATCGTTCCGTCGCCATAGATGAAGTCAACCTCTCCGGCGAGACGGCAGTCTTCAAAATATGCCGAGGCGTCAGCCTTGTTAAGATAGTAGGTGTCCTGCACGCCCTGCATCGCCACGTTCTTGTATGTCGCGCGATTGCCACGCTGGCGCAGTGCGATGGCCTGCCCCTGCGATTTCTTCGCGTCCCAGTCGCGGGCCTGGCGTATGGTGAGGTCCTGCATATACACGTTGTTCTGGTTCTGGTCGATGAAGAGCACCGGTGTCAGCAGCTGATAGTTTGACGTGACGACACCCGGATTGTTCATGATCAGCACGCCGTCCATGCTCTCACCGATGAGAGAGGTGTTCTCAACCACTGCTGTCATTGCCGTGGTGCCGAAGTCGTATATGCCGTTGTGCATGAAGATGCGGTAGCGCGCGGTCTTGTCCGTGCGTGCCGCTGCTGCCTTCAGTGCGAGTTTCAGTCCGTTGATATCATCTACCGCAGCGTCGTACGGCGCACAGTTTTGGAAGATGCCGGCATAGTCTGCCTCCGACTTGAAGTTGGCGGTGACAGACGTGTTGGCTTTCACTGTCACATTCAGTGTTGTCGCCGTTCCGAGCACGTTGCCGCCGGCGTCGGTCCAGTTGACGAAGAGATAGCCGGCGTTAGGCTTGGCGGTGAGCGTCACCTCCGTGCCGCTCTCGAAGGCGTTGCCTTCCGGTGTCTGGCTCACCGTTCCGGCTGATGTGGGAGAGGCACTTGCAGAGAAAGAGAATTTCTCAGTCTCTTCTGCCGTACCTTCCCACTCACCAGTAACAACTATATTATTAAAACCAACTTGCTTTGTATTGCCGAGACTATAGACATAGAGACGGATGCGTATGGGCTGGTCGGTCAGTCCGACACCGTTGATGTCCGTCGAGTAGGTCTCCGCCTTGTTGTTGACATTATTTTCAGAGTCACGCACGAATTTTATTCCTTCCTTATGCTTTGTCTCTGTCCCGCCGACCACTGTCGAGATGTCTGTCAGTCCGCCGCCGGTGCCGAAGCGCATTCCAAGGAACGAGATGTTTGTCGGCTTGAACTTGATACCTCCTACAGGCTGCAGCAGAATCTCGATCATGTTGTCTGTGTCGGGTTCTTCAATCTGTTCGGCAGGCTGTACGCCGGCGAAAGTTGTCTTGGGTGTCAGTTTGTCTGTCTTCGAGACGGCAGTGAGTTTCGAGCCGAGTGTTATTGTCGTGGCAGCGAAAAGCCCCTGCGGGTTCTGTATCCCCTTTGCGTCGAAAGAGCCTTCGCACGGCCATGTCACAGTGGCGGTGCCGCTGCCCGACGGTCCGCTGACTTTCGTGAAGAGGGGTGTGAGGACAACTGTTGAAGCGAACGGATAGCTCTTGCCGCCCTCGTATGTCGTCGTCCCGTCGCTCCATCCGTCGAAGGTGTAGCCGTCTTTTTGCAGCACGGGCAGTGCCACAGTGCCGTTGATAGTGGTGAACACCTCTTGCTCGTCAGTGCCGGCGAAGCTCACCGAGATGACCGGTGTCAGCGTGATGTCAGCAGTGAAGACGTATGCCTTTCCCGCCTCGTAATATCCTGTTTGCCCTATCCATCCGCTCACCTTGTTTCCCGCTGACGTTGCGGCGGGGAGCGTGACGGCTGTGCCGAGGCTTGCGCTTGTCGGGCTCTGCACGCCGTCAGCGTACGATACGTTGACTGTTGCAGGCAGACCGGGTACGACGGGGTATGCGCTGGTCTCGTAGTCTGACTTGTTGATTGTCCCGTCGGCGATGCCGTTGAGATAGTTCTCGAGGTTTGTATAGCCGTTGCCAGCCATTGCCGCTCCGTCGGCAGCGTTGTTCGGGTTCAGACCCTTTGCTGTCTCGTATGCGTCCGGCATGCCGTCGCCGTCGGTGTCAACGGCATATTTGTCGCCGTCTCTCATTCCGAGGAAGGGGTAGTTTGTGTATATCTCTCCGTCAGCCATGTATATGTCGTGTTCAGAGAGGCGTATGTCGTCCGGCGAATCAATGATACCGGGGTCTGTCGGAATAGACGGTCCGGCATAAAGCGGGTCTCGCTTTCCTGCCGCCTCGTCAAGCAGACGGCGGTCAACCTCGTCATATCGTGGCAGTGAGGCACCGGCCTGGCTCACCACCTTCTGGTATGCAGCATCTGCCGGTTCGTATGTCATGCCGCTCAGTGCGTACGGCACGGAGGTCATGATATATGTCGAGGCATTTGTGCCTGTCAGGTTGATGGCGCGGCTGCTGTTGCCTGCCACGGCACCATAGGTGTTGTCGGCGTTGACCTTCTGCAGCTCGCTGTCGCTCCAGATGGTGGCTGACGGTGCCCACTTGCTTGATGTCTCGAACTTGTTGCCGGAGAGATACCATTCGCCGTAGGGTGACGACGGCGCACAGAAATATCTGCCGCCAGTCGTGCCGTTCTTTGTCGAAGGTCCGGGACGATAGTAGTTGTTGAAGAGATAGACGCGGTTGTAGCCCGGGTCGCTCTTTGCCCACGCCGGAGCTTCAACTACTGATTGGGCATATTCTCCGCCATACTGGTTGCCGGACTGGCTCCAGTTATACACGACATTGTTTGCGAACTCCGAATCCACCTTGTAGTCGTGGTCGCCCTTGTTTGTGCTCGCAGAACGTACACCGTTGAAGCGCGGCGAACGGCTGTGCGAGTTGGTGATGAGGGAGTGGTGCATCGTCGAGTGTTCGCCACCCCATTGTGTGGCGTAGGCACGGGATCCCTTCGAGTTTTTCGAGTTGTAGAGACCTTCGCCAATGATACACCACTGTATGGTGGTATAGTCCGTGTCGTAGGCGGTGAGACACTCTTCCATCGACCATGTCATGGAACAATGGTCGATGATGACGTTGTCTGCATTCTCAAGGTCAAGACCTGTCATCGAGCTGTTGGGGATGTCGCCCGCACGGAAGCGGATATAGCGCACGATGACGTTGTTCCGGCAGATATACATGTTGTAACCGGCAACGCAGATGCCGCCGCCGGGTGCCGACTGTCCGAGAATGGACACGTCCGGATATTGAAGCTTCAGTTTCGATGTGAGGTAGATGGTTCCGGAGACGCTGAAGAGCACAGTGCGCGGTTTGCCTCCGTTGTCGTGACGAAGAGCCCAGCGCAGTGTGCCGGGAACGAGGTTGTCGTCCGAACAGTCGTCGAGGCGTGTGACATAGCAGACCTCGCCGCCGCGGCCGCCGGTGACATATTTGCCATAGCCGTCGGCTCCAGGGAATGCGAGTTGCTGTGCGCAGACATCACCGAACCCGGAAAGACATGCTGCCAGGGCGAGGAAAAAAAGCGTTAGGAGTTTCTTCATAGTTGTCGTTAATGATGGGTCTATAGTTGTTGCTTGGTTTCTGTATAGGCGAAAGATGTAGCGGTGGTGAGGCTGAAGGACTACACATTATTATATATATGCGCGGGCTATGATACATATACGTGCGAGACCGCCTCTTTTCTTAGAGAAGGAGGCTCCCACAGAAAGACAACTGATGCCGCTGCGAAAGCCCCTCTCATTTCACATTAATGACGAATAAGTTAGTTAGTTGATAATTTCTTTAAGGTAAATTATGTGGTGTCTGTTTGTGTTTCCGTATCGTTCAGAACAGCTTGCAGCGTGTGCGATGCTGTTTGAAATCGTTTGCAAAATTAGTGATTTTTTTTGCTTTAAGTCAATATTCTTTTGAAAAATGTTTCATAATAATTCAATTTTTACCATAAAAAAGACGATTTCTCCCCCTCATTCCTCCTGTTTCAGACTATTTTCCACCTTCTTTTGCAGAGTTGTGTGACTGAGGCTGTGCACGCCTTTCTGCTACCGCAATGTGCAATATTCGCCCATTTAGTCGAGAATTTGGGGTGTTTCCGGCGTATGTCCGCCATACTGTAGCCGTGCGAAAAGGCGCGGCAGGCAGGGCTAATCCGATGTGTGCTCTTTCAGGAAGCTGTAGATGCGGCTGATGTGTACCGGCGATGTAGGGACTGAGTGCCCTTTGCCGTAGTCCTGCATCAGAGTGTGCGGGGTTTCGGTTTTCCGCAGCAGGTTGACGAGATGCTCTGCCTGAGTGCTGTACTCCGGGTCGTCGTCGGTGTTGAAGAAGAGCAGTGTCGGAGCTGCAGCGGCGTTTATGGCTCTTGCCCCGCCCTGGCGGTTCCATGCCGCCTGTGCGTCGGGTGTGGTGTGGCAGTATGTGTCGATGTGGCGGTATTCGTTTCTTGATTTCGACATGAGGCTGTAGTCGAAGATGCCGGGACCGAGCACGGCAGCCTGAATGTCAGTCTCACCGCTGTCAAAGCGGCTGCCCTCTGTCGTCAGCCATTCGTCGAAGGGTTTGTCGCCGATGGCGAGCGATGCCGCTGTCGAACCTCTTGAGAATCCGTACAGTGCCACCTTGCCGTTCATCCCCATCTCCGGGGCGAGGTGCCGGAGTGTCCTTATGGCGGCCCGCACCTTCCGTGCGGCATCGTCGGCAATCTCCACAGCACCATAGTCTTTCTGCCTGCCGCCCTTCGGATTTCCCCTACCCCAGTCGCAATATTTGGGGTGGTCGGCAATCGCCCACGCCATTCCGGCTGCCGGCGAGCCTTCGAGAATGGTGTCGTCGAACATGGCGAGGGTGTATCCGAGAAACATCCGGCGGTGTTTGTAGCGTTCGGTGCATCCCTCGTTCGCAGTCCCTGCATAGCTGTTGCTGTAGGAGAAGGAGAGGATGACGGGCACGCCGTGCGCCGCGTTGGCGGGATAGACAATGTCCATATATAGCGAGTCGCCCGGCTGCGTGGCGTAACAGTCGGGGTAGTTATACACCGTGGGGTCGTCGAGACAGTAACTCACGTCGCGCTCTATGCGATAGCCTTCAAACAGGATGTAGCATCTTGAATCGGAGATGTCCGTCTCATTGCCGAACCGTCCCTTCGCCAGCGTGTCGTTCAGAGCCATGATGTCGGCGTTGAGATGCGGTGCCGTGGCTTTGGGGTGGTGGCGATAGTCAATCTCTATCACCTTATATCCCTTGTCCAGCAGCCATCTCACGTTCTTCTTGTTAGAGTATCTCCCGATTTTCCTGCAGGCGAGGTTCTCGAGATAAACTATCGTCATGCTTTTCCCTTCGGCGTCTCTTGCCGCCTTGTCCGGGCATGAAATGGTGCAGCCCAGCACTGTCTTGAGTGCCGGGCTGTGCCATGTGACCCTCGCCTTCTGTCTTCCGGCCGTCGTCGTGCATGGCATGACGAGGGCGAGGATGATGGCAGCGAGGATGTGGGTGTATGTCCTGTACATAATAATATATGTTTTTACATTACTCAAGCGTTTCGAATGTCTGTGACATGATGTCTGACTATCTACCCGGCAAGCATTCAACTTGAGAAACCTGTCAACTCGTCATCTGTGTTTTTTAACGACAACAGAGACAACAGGGACAACGGTCTGCTTATGAACACTATGTTGTCTGTTGACAACAACAAAAACAACTTTTACCAGCCTAAAGGCTGGTTGCCACTGGAGACTTGTTGACGAGTTCTTTTGCTTGCGTTTTTTTAACGACAACAGGGACAGCAATTACCCAGTGTTGTTTCCGTTGTCTCTGTTGTCGTTCAACTGATATATATATGACTATCTACCCGGCAAGCATTCAACTTGCTTCAACTTGAATTACATTATATATATATATACGCGCGCGTTATTCAAGCGTCTTCTTCCCCTTTCTCACGACAATCTGTCGGGCACGGCTCTTGCCCATGCGCTTGCCGTCGATGGTGTATGCGGGGTGTGCGTCAGGCATGGTGGCGTTGTCTCTGTCTATGCTTTCCACAGACGTAGCGTTGCCTGTGATGCATACATTGATGTCTCTTGTTAGAGAGATACCATCTTCTTCAGCCGTCACTTTCAGCGTTGCGAGGGCGTTCTCTGCCGACGGCGCCACGGTCAGCACCGCGCCGTTGACTGATGCGTTGAGACGTGTGTCGGCTGCCGTGACAGAGAAGGCTGTCTTGTCGCCGTAGCCTCTGAAGAGAGGGGCGAGGTCTATCTGATGCGCCTTGCCGCCTTCGAGGGTATAGTGTGGCACAGCCATCCAGTTGAGGAAATCCTCAAGTGCAGTGTATCCGTCGTTGTCCGCATCGCTGTTGTTGTCTGCCGTTGCGGGGTCGTGTCCTGCTGCTGTCTCCCACCAGTCGGGCATGCCGTCGCCGTCGGTGTCATAGCCTTCCGGGTGTCTTGCCTCTTCGACAGCCTCATATCCTCCTGCGTCGGCTTCTCTGTCAATAAGCCCTTTCTTCCCCGTCTTGCTTCCGGTGCAGGTGTAGGTCTTGTTTTTCGTCTCGTCGATGATGCGCCGGTCGTGGTCGGTCAGCACCGGCATGTTTGCCCCGACATCCGAGAGAACGTTCTTCAGGGCAGCGTCTGCCGTCTCCACCGTGGCGTACGACGGGAAGAATGGCGCATCGACAAAGGGTTGCCAGTCGAGCACCTGTCCGCCAGATGTCTCATATCTGTATGTCGTGTTGAGTTTGTCCTGCGTCTTTGTGCCGTCTTTCTCCTCGCGTATGTTTCCGCTGACGTATGCCGACTGTGTGCCGGTGCCGGTGCCTTCAAGCTGTAGGCGCAGGAGATATTTCTGTGATGTGGCGTCTCCCATGCGGTAGTAGTTGTTTACGAAGTTTATCTCGTGCGACCCTCCGTCTGTCGCTCTTCCACCCCAGTTGTAAACGACATTGTTGAAGACATCGTGCGCTCCGTCGTATGCCCCTGCTCCGGTCAGTCCGCCGGACAGGCTCCAGTTTCTGCCCTCGCAGTGTGCGAGCAGGTTGTGATGGAACGACCCGACGCCGCCACCCTGTCCTCCGCCTATCGTCGCGGCATATCCGTGACATGCCCCTGCTCCGTAGTTGGGGTGGTCGGCACAGTTGAGGGCTTCGCTGATCATTGTCTTCTGCAGCGTGATGCTCTTCGCCCCGCGCGACGAGAAGCCCTCGTCCGTCGTCCATGCTATCGAGCAGTGGTCCATGATGGCGTGGTCGCCGCCTGCAATGCCGAAGCCGTCGAGGCCGCGGTTCTGTTCCGCCTCCGTAGCGGCATATCCGCGGTGGATGCGCATGAAGCGCGTGATGCCGTCAGAGTTCATGCCGAACGGCGCACCCTTCAGGATGACACCTTTCCCGGGGGCTGTCTGTCCGGCGACGGTGACGTATTTGTCCGAGCAGAGCAGTCTGCGCTTCAGGTCGATATATCCCGCCACGTCGAAGACGATAGTCCTCGGACCCTTCACCTTCGTTATGCCGTATCGAAACGTGCCGGGCTGCGGGTTCTCCACATCATCGTCGAGCGATGTGACGTGATACACCGTGCCGCCGCGCCCGCCGATGGCGAAGCGTCCGTAGCCCTCCGCTCCGGGGAAGGCGAGATGTCTCGGGCGGAACGCCCACACGTCGCCTTCGTATCGGGTGCCGTCTGCCGCCTCTTCGTCGATGCGCCAGTAGTAGATGTTATGGTTGCTGAGATTGCCCACGGTGTATGCCGGCGTGGTCGTGACGGCTATCTCCGAGAGGTTCGCCGCGTCGGTGCCGAACATGACATGGTGTCTTACGGCATCCGAGGCACCCTTCCATTCGAGTGTCGCACTGCCGTTGTCGCAGTCGGCGTGATAGTCGAGATGTGCCGGAACGGGGTTCATAGCCTGTGTGCGGGGGTTGGTGCTGTCGAAGACGAGGGCGTTGACGGCTACCGAGGTGTTGGTGTACGACGCGCCGCCTGTCGGCTCGGAGATGTATTGTATCGTGACCGCCTTTCCCTCTTCTGCCGTGAAGCGGATGTACGACATACCGGCGTCGCTGTGTTTCTCGGCACGTATGGTCTGTCTGATGCCTGTCGCCACCGTATTGCCGTCAACAAGCACCTTTATCGTGGGATAGCCCGGCGTGAGTTGTCCGTCGGTGTTGTTGTGATAAGCCGTCAGCGTGTGCTCGCCCGCCGTCAGGCCCGTGACGGTGAACTGTATGCCCATAGGTTCTGTCGCCGACCACGAGTAGTTGTTGTTCTCGTCGAGGATGATGGGATAGATGGCGTCGCTGACAAGTTTCGAGTATCTGTTGACACCGTCTTTCCACCAGTTACAGAGCACGGCGTTGCCTGTCAGTCCCGGCACGCTCTCCGCCTTGACGGTGACGGTGTTGCCGAGGTTGTCGGCGAAGGTGCTCTCTGCAGATGCCTGCCTGCCGCAGCTCCAGTTGGTGTAGCCGTCTTCGAGGCTCTGCGATTCCTTTCCCGTAATGTTGAAATCGATGCGTTGTGCTTCTGCCGAGATGGTGCATGCTGCCAGAAGCGTGAATAATGTTGCTTTTTTCATAAATAGATTCAGGTTGTATGTTGCATGTTGTTGGTGTTGCGGGTATGGTCTATGCATCGAAAAACGCCTTGCCGTTTGCGTCGGCGGGACGTGCGACACCCGGATATTCCGAGCAGAAGTTGTCTTTCAGACGTTCCATGTAGCGTCGCGCCTCCCATTTCGCCATGGGCAGGTCGTGCATGAGACAGTTGCCGCAGGTTGCCGGCGTGGTGCCCGGCACCTCGTCCCTGTAGTCTGCGACATACGCAAAAGCCTGGAGCATCAGGTCGCGGATAACGTCGCAAGGATATTCGCCCTTGATGATGAGATAGTTTCCTGTGAGGCAGCCCATCGGACCCCAATAGATTATCCGCTCTTTCCACTCCGCGTCGTTGCGCAGGAAAGTAGCTACGAGGTGCTCGATGGTGTGTATGGCGGCAGGGGCGAGGGCAGGCTCCTGGTTCGGGGCGGTCATGCGTATGTCGTAGGTGGTGATAATGCTGTCGCCCGCTGTGTCCTGGCGCGAGATGTATATGCCGGGCTTGAGGAAAGTATGGTCCACGGCAAAGCTTGGGATAAGTTTCATGTATGTCGTATATTTTTTATAGAAAATAAATCATTACAATTCGTTGGGAGCCAAAGGGAATCAGCGGGACAGGCGTCATGATACATTTCAGCGGTTCAAAGAGCCTGCCCTGCGGTCCGATAAAAAAGAGAGGCCTTACAAGTCTCCCACCTCATCAATTGTCTGACACGTTATGTCGGATATCATTTCCAAAGCCGGAACGTAGGCCTTCATCTTGCAGGCATTTGCTGTCTTCTCGTCTCCTGGGGCTTTCTTCTGACCATCCATCTGACCTTCCTGTCTCACGCCCTCGAGCTTCTTGAAAACGATGTCGGTGAAAGAATCTATGTTTTTTGCCACATCTCGCTTTTTGTTCACAAAGGTAATAGTTTCTATTGAGACTGCAGTATAGAGGAATAAAATGTTACATATTATTAACGGACAGAAGAATCAGTCAGACCACCCCGTCACCTTATGGCATGAGCTCCGCATTTCCTTAGTGCGACTGTATATCCTTACAGCTCGCTGTATGGCTGCGTGAAAGTGTTCGCCCTTGCGAGGTCGCCCGTATGTGCGCCGAGTTTC
Organism: Bacteroidales bacterium; assembly: GCA_004555245.1. Taxonomy (GTDB): domain Bacteria; phylum Bacteroidota; class Bacteroidia; order Bacteroidales; family Bacteroidaceae; genus Prevotella. The sequence goes on along the minus strand of SFIS01000035.1, from coordinate 30,216 downwards.
AGCCATTTGCTGCGTTGTGCCGACGTGCCGTGGTTGAACGTATCGGGCACAGTATATCCTCTCGCCTTCTTCTGCAGATAGTCGTCACCGATTTTCTGCGCGGCATTGAGGCCTTCTTCTATGTCGCCGTCCTCCAGGCTTCCGAACATCTTGTTGTCGTGGTATGCCCATACTCCGGCATAGAAGTCCGCCTGCAGCTCAAGTCTCACGCTGAGCTGGTTGCGCTCTTTCTCACCCACACTCTCCATCTGCGTGTGTATGCGGTCAAGGTCTCCCAAGAGATACTGCACATGATGCCCCACCTCGTGCGCTATGACATAGGCGTAGGCGAAGTCTCCGTCCGCCCCGATGTTGCGTTTCATGCCGGTGAAGAACGAGAGGTCGAGATATACCGTCTGGTCGGCAGAGCAATAGAAGGGTCCCGTGCTTGACGTGGCACTGCCGCATCCCGAACGGACGGCATCGGTGAAGATGACGAGTTTCGGCGGGACATACGTCTTTCCCTGCTGTCTGAAAATCTCCGTCCACACGTCTTCCGTACCTGCCAGAATCTGTCCGGCGAAGTTGTATAGTTCCTGCTCTTCAGCAGTAGCCTTGTATTCCGTGCGTTGCTGCTGTCCGTCGGTCACTCCCAGCATCTGCGTGAGAGCCTCGGGTCCCTGTGTCACGAGTGCGAAGACGATGACAGCCGCCACAATCAGCAGGCGCTTGCGCCCGCCACCCAGCAGCCCGACAAGTCCGAGCAGTCCCATACCGTTGCCACCGCCGCCGGGCAGTCCTTCGCCACGTCGGTCGTTGATGTTGTCGCTCATTCGGCGTCCGTTAAGTTTCATAGTCTGGAATATTATAGTTAGTTGATGAGTTGCTTCTTTTTAGTTGACGAGTTTACTAACCGTTTGCTGTTCTTTTTCTTTCCCGAAGATGTCCCTGCCATAGACAAACCTGTTGACAGCATGGCTCGCGTGCAGCATCCTGCCAGCCGCGATGCTGAGGTATGTCACGGCAACAGACAAGGCGGCTGCCGCCACAAAAGCGAGAAAACCATTGCCGCTTTCGCCCATCCATCTGCCCGCAGCCTCGATATTGATGTTTGCGACGAAGAAATAGTGCAGCACATAGATGTCAAGCGTATTTCTGCCGATGTATTCCAGTTGACGTTCAACAAACGATGTGTCATTCTTACGCCTAAGGAAAAGATAGACGACAACAAGCAGAGCGCAGAACGGAAGCAGGATATGCCTTACAACAGACTGCATGGCATGTATCGGGAAGGTGTATAGGAAGAAGAAAAGAAAGCCCGCCATACCTACAGTGAGCAGCCAGTTGCGCTCTTCGAGTTTCGGAAGCAACTCGTATTTCGTAGAGAAGACACCAAGGATGAAAAAGGGATAGAAATTCCCGCAATTCAAGAGACAGAAGGGGTCAATACGCTGTGCCGAAAATTTCCAGCCGGCGAGGAACACCGCCCATGTTGCTACGGCAAGGATGACATCCACGATAGCAGATCCGCATCTGTTCAGTCTGAAAAACTGCATCGAGAGATAGAACATCGCCAACGTCATCAGATACCAATAGCCGTTCTTTGCCGGGGCATTGACGAAAGACACTATACTCATGCAGAAGTCTGCGAAATCTTCCGTCGGACCAAGTGTCAGGCTGAAAATGCCGCCGAACACCATCATAGGCAGCAGCAGTGCCAATATTTTCGAAAGGAGTTTCCTAATGCTCCAAATGGGGGGTAATCCCTTTGGCTGCCACGATGCCAGACAAAAACATGAAGAGCGGCATATGGAAAGCATATATTACTTGCGCCGCCACATTACTACTCTGCTCCATTGAAAACATGAAGATATGTCCAATCACGACAAAGAGGATTGCCATGCCTTTCATGCGGTCGATATAATTGATTCTGTGTGTCATGCTTCTGATATCATTCGTTTACGGATGCAAAACTACGAATTAATTTTCGTTAACCGTTATCCTGCATCATGAATGTGCGTTGTTTTTAAGATTAATTGTATCAAGTTACGTTTATCATTAAAGACCAGCCAGAGAATTGTCCTTCGGATCCACTGACCAACGGGAGGTAATGACAGTACTTTGTATATATACACTGATGGCAAGGTACTTCCTTCCAGGCTGCTATTCAGCATCGACAAGCCGAGGACTTCGCCTCCGAACGACGGACAACAAGGTGGTTGGAAAGTTGAAGGCACTTAGTGTTCTGCTGTAAGCATATCACTCCCCCTGTCGGCTGGTCTATAAAGGAATCTCACAAGGCTTGTAGGCAAAGTCGTTGACGGTGCCTGTCTCGGAAGAGAAACTGATGCCTACATTGTATATCTTGCGCTTGTCGGCGGCGTAAGGCAGGGCGTAACCCTTCTCGTCTATCTGTTTCAAGGCGATTTCCGCAGTGGAGTTGAGCTTGAACTCGAAGATATAGACATAGTCGGGACATTCCAGCACGCAGTCGATGCGCCCCTGGCTCGTCTCCTTCTCAACGTAGGTGTTGTACTTGCCGAGAAGTTGGAGGATGAGATAGAATGTGTACTGGAAATGACGCTCACACTCCCTCGCGTCCTGCTTGCGCTGGAAGCGGTAGGAGATGTTGGAGAGGAAACCGGTCAGCTGGAGCTTGAACTTCTCGAGGTCGCCCGCTTCCAACGAGTCGCTTACGTCGTTGAGCCACGTGGAAGGCCTGCTTGCGTCCCCAAAGTAGTCGGACGACAATACAGCCACCATTCCGCTTCGCACTTCCTCGTTGGGAAAGTCGAGAAGATAGGTATCGCGACGGCGGTTGTAGCCCTTTATGGTCAGGTAGCCGCTCTGGTAGAGCATGGGCAGCGGCTTTTGTCTCGTTGCCTTATAATCAACAAACTCTGCGGCCGGGTATTCCCTGCCTGCCAGCTCGTTGATGTTCTCGTGATTGTCTGCCAGGAGACGCATGAGGTAGGTCGGGGTGCCGGTGGCGAACCAATAGTCCATGAATTTTCGTTTTTGGAAACAGTTCAACAGACTGAACGGATTGAACACGTCGGTCATTCCGTCACTGAAATGATAACCGTCATATTTCCGTTTCAGCCTTTCTACGGTTTCTTCCTCCGTCATGCCGTTCTTCTCACCGAGTTCCTTTATCTGATCCTTGAACACCGAGAGAAGTTCGTCCTCTGAGATGCCGCAAAGCGCATCGAAGCGGGAGTCGTAACTGATGTCGTTAGGCTGGTTGAAGCCGCTGAACACGCTGACCTGAGAGAACTTCGTGACTCCAGTGAGCAACACGAACTGCAGATGCTTGTCGGTGAGCTTGAAAACGCTGTAAAAGCCTTTCAGTATCTCACGGTTGTAGTCCTCAAGAGTCTTTATGTCTCCTTCTACAACAGGTGATGCAATGCCGGTGTTCATCACGTCGAGCAGTGGCTTGTCGTATTCGTCGATAAGTACCACAACACGCCTGCCCGTTTTCTCGTGTGCTTTTTCGAACACGTAAGCCAATCGGTCACCATAGGTGTTGGCAAGTTCATCCTTACCATATTTTTCCTCACATTTTGCTACAAAAGTCTCAATGGTTTCTTTAAGCTCCATCGGCGAGGTGAAGTTCTTTCCGTTGAAATCCAAATGGAACACAGCATACTCTGCCCACTCCTTCTCTAACGAGTCGATGGCAAGCCCGCGGAACAGTTCCCTGCGTCCGAGGAAATAGTTTTCGAGCGTGGAGATGAGCAGGCTCTTGCCGAAGCGGCGGGGGCGGCTTAGGAAATAAATAGTTCCCTTGCTGACAAGATCGTACAACAATGCCGTCTTGTCAACATAAACGTAACCGTCTTCACGTATTCTCTCAAAGCTCTGTATTCCTATAGGGTACTTCATAGTAAAGCATTTTTATATTTTTGGGGCAAAGATACGTTTTTTATTTCATTTCTCCAAAGAAAACCACAGTTTTTGTCAAAGGTCTGACAAGGAATAAAAGTTACTTATCATAAAAAACATAAAAAACACCGGTCCTGCATCATGAATGTACGTTATTTTTAATGGTAGCAGTCAAGAGTTCGTATGATTGCAGTCGAAAGTTTTTCCGACTGTTTCCAGACAAAAACCGTCAGCCCGCAAACCCGCCAACACGCCAGCCCGCCAACTAATAATAAAAAAAACTCACTTTTTCGCCTATTCTCTTGGCACATAACATAATTCTTATTATCTTTGTGGGAGAAAAACATCATTCGCCACAAACAGCAAAAAGACTATGAAACGTATTTTCCTCTCTGCAGCCCTGTCGTTGCCCCTCTCCCTCTCCGCTGTCGCACAGACGATGACGGAATGGAAAGACATGAACGTGAACGAGGTCAACCGGCTTTCGCCGCACACCCCCGCCTTCCCATTTGAAAACCTCGACGCCGCCTCGATGTGCCGCACCGAATCGTCGCGCTATCTCTCCATCGACGGCGAGTGGCGCTTCTTCTGGACAGAAAACGCCACGGACACCATACCCGCCGGCTTCTCCGAACCGCAGTTCGACGACAAGGACTGGGGATGGATGAAGGTCCCCGGAATGTGGGAGCTGCAGAAAGGCCCCGACGGGAAACTGCCGTCAGAACGACAGCAGAATGACGCTTACGGCGTGCCCGTGTATGTGAACATGGGCTTCGCATGGCACCGGCAATACAAGAACAACCCGCCGATGCCGCCGACAGAGAAGAACCACGTGGGCATATACCGCCGCAACATCATCGTGCCGCAGGCGTGGTGTGCGGCTGCAAAGACAAAGACGAACGGCAGGAGCAACGCCGGAAAGACGGCAACGAAAGCCGGAAACGGAGGCGGGAAACAGGTGATACTGCATCTCGGAGGCGTGTCGTCGTGCGTGTATGTATGGATGAACGGCGCATTTGTGGGATATGCCGAAGATTCGAAAGTGGCTGCCGAGTTTGACGTCACACCGTTCGTAAAGGCGGGCGTCAACCAGATAACGATGAAGGTGTATCGCTGGTGCGACGGCTCGTATTGCGAAGACCAGGACGCATGGCGACTGACGGGAATCTCAAGACACTCCTTCCTCTACGCACGCGACGCGGAGACACACATCGACAACCTCCAGCTGACTGCCGGCGCAGACGGACTGCTCCGCATTGCGGCACAGGTGACGGGGAAGGCAAGCATCACATACACCCTGAGGGACAAGGACGGAAACGCCGTGGCGGAGAAGACGGCTGTCACGGACGGCACAGACAGACCCAACATCATGGAAATGAGAATCGACAAGCCGAAGCTATGGAGCGCGGAGACACCTTACCTCTACAGGCTGACAGCAGAGGTGAAGAACGCAGGGGAGAAGAAGAAACGGAACGCGGGAGACGGCGAGACGACAGAAGTGCTCACGCAGAACGTGGGATTCAGAACCGTGGAGATGAAAGACGGGCAGATGCTCGTCAACGGAAAGCCTATATATATAAAAGGTGTTGACAGGCACGAGATAGACCCCGACGGCGGATATGTCGTCTCTGAAGAACGCATGAGGGGCGACATACGGCGGCTGAAGGAGTTCAACTTCAACGCCGTGAGGACAAGCCACTACCCCAACGATCCGCTGTGGTATGACCTCTGCGATGAATACGGCATCTACCTCTGCGCCGAGGCAAACCAGGAGAGCCACGCCTTCGGGTTCAACAAGCCGAAGGAAGGGAAGACGAACCCCGCCGCCACACCGCTCTTCGCCAAGCAGATAATGGAGCGCAACCGGCACAACGTGCTCACGCATTTCAACCACCCGTCTGTCATCACATGGTCGATGGGCAACGAGACGGTCGATAGCGAAAACTTCACCGCCGTATATAAATGGATAAAGGAGACCGACACTTCAAGACCCGTGCAATGGCACCCGACACGCGAGGGCGACAACACCGACATCTTCTGCCCCATGTATCTCAGCCAGAAAGGGTCGGAGAAATATGCCGCCGACCCCGCGAAGCGCAAGCCGCTGATACAGTGCGAATACTCGCACGCCATGGGCAACTCGTCGGGAGGCTTCAAAGAATACTGGGACCTCGTCAGACAATACCCGCGCTACCAGGGCGGATATATCTGGGACTTCGCCGACCAGGCGCTGCGCATCGCACCTAACCGCTACCGCTACGGCGGAGACTACGACGCGACAGACCCCTCGGACAACAACTTCAACTGCAACGGAGTGTTCCTGCCCGACCGCACCCCGTCGCCGCAGGCTTACGAGGTGAAGCACCAGCAGCAGAACATCTGGAGCAGAGCCATCGACATGAAGGCGGGGAAAATCGGCATCTTCAACGAGAACTTCTTCCGGCCGCTCGACAACATCGGGCTCCACTGGCAGCTTATGCACGACGGAACAGTGGCGCAGGAGGGCGACATCAACATCGCTGCTCTCGACATACAGCCACATAAAGAGGCGACGGTGACCATACCCTACCAGCTCTACGACCTCGACGGAGAGGTGATTCTAAACCTCTCGTACCGCCTGACTGACGACGAACCGATGCTGAAGGCAGGACATGAGGTGGCGTGCCAGCAACTCAGAATCTCTGACTATAACTACGGGGCGAACATCGCTACCGTGGTGCCGGAAGGAGACCTGACAAAAGTGGAGCGAAAACTGCTGAAGAAACTGGAGAAACAGGCGGCAAGCATCGCAAAGGGAAAGACGGTGAAGATGCACGAGGCAGTGCCCGCCGCACTCGCAATGGAGAACATACGCCCGAACTTCTGGAGAGCCGTCACGGACAACGACATGGGCGCCGGACTGCACAAGAAACTCGCCGTATGGAAGAACCCCACCGTCAGACTCGTACAGACTGCCATCGCCGACGGAAAGGCTCTGTTCTTCGACAAGAAAGAGAAAGTCTCGATAATGAAGAACATATACGACATCCCGGACGTAAACGCCACGCTGACAATGACATACACCACATACCCGGGCGGCATCGTGGAACTGCAGATGCACTTCAAGCCCAACAGCGACGACACAAACATGCCGAACATGCTGCGCTTCGGACTAAGGGGCGACATCTCGTTCATGGCACAGCAACTCGCTTTCTACGGACGCGGACCGCAGGAGAACTACAGCGACCGCAACAGCGGAGCAAGCCTCGGCATATACAGCCAGACCGTTGACGAGCAGTTCTTCCCATACATGAGGCCGCAGGCAACGGGAACGAAGACTGACGTCAGATGGCTGGAGATCGGAAACTACCGCATCATGTCGGACAAGGCATTCTCGTTCACCGCACTAAACTACACCCGCGAAGAACTCGACGAGACGTGCGCCACCGACCCGACAGGCTCCGACAAGGGGAAAGACAAACACCAGAGACATCCATACGACCTGAAGAAGGCTGACCACGTGGAACTCTCCATCGACCTCTCAGAAGCCGGAGTGGGAGGCATCAACAGCTGGAGCGAAGACGCGGAATGCCTGCCCCAGTACCGCATACCGTACGGAGAAAAGACGATGAGACTGTTCTTCGTCCCGAAAAACTGACCGCGCATGCCGCAAGCCAGTGACCGGCGACGGCATACACAGCCAACAAAAAACACATACACACCCATGCCCCTCACCATCCGCATAGCCGTCATCCTCCTGCTTGCCATCCCCGCGACGGGACGGGGAGAGGACGGTGCCGTCGTGCCGATGGTGAGGGTAGAATGGGGACAGTATGACCCGTACAACACCCTGTGCCCGAAGGTGGAAGAGAACAACACCGCGGCGGGATGTGTAGCACTCGCCGCAGCACAGATGCTGACACACCACAGAAGCCCGGCAAGCCTCAAGGGAGAGATATACTACACCACACCGACATACGGCATAAGGATATACGAAGACTTGGAAGGGAGAAACATCGACTGGACCATGCTCGACGCTGACACGCAGAGCGACGCCTACAGACAGTGGGCGGCACAAATCGTATATCTCGCCGGCATCATGGCACAGACCGACTACTGCCCCGAGACAAGCACAGCAGCAATGGGACAACTGGCGACTGGACTGAAAGACCACTGCGGCTTCGACACCGACATGACGATTCCGAAACGGGAATGCCACACGCCGGAAGAATGGCACGACATCGTATGCAACGAACTGAGGCACGGCAGACCCGTCATCATGTCAGCAAAGGACACTGGGGCGGGAGCACACGCTTTCGTCATCGACGGCATGAAACCCGACACGGAGAACCCCAACCTCACGCTCTTCCACATCAACTGGGGATGGGACGGAAGACACAACGGATATTTCTCTCTCGAACATCTTGCGCCCGGAGACTACAACTTCTCTGCCGAGCAGCGCATCATCACACACTGCCAGCCCGACGACGGACAGACGGACGTCGCCTGCTGTGTCGAAGGCTCCGCCACACTGAGCAAGACAAGCGTCTCTGCCGGCGACACCGGGGACATCACGCTGCAACTGACGTTCGACAACCGCTGCTGCCGCATCTTCGACGGCAGCTTCACCGCCACACTCATCGACGAAGAAGGGAAGAAGACCTCCGTCGGGAAAAAGACCTACATCCGCAACATCACACCCTTCCACTCGACACGCGCCACCGTCACCTTCACGCCACCGGCGGCAGCGGGACGCTACACGCTGCGCGTCACCGTAAGCCCCCTCGGATCGTTCACCGACTATCCCGCCAGCCTCACCGGCGACACGACACTCACCGTCACCGCCCCGGCAGGCATCTCACCCGCACACAACGCTACACTACCCCATCAGGACGCAATATACAACACCGGGGGACAGCATCTCGCAAAACCACGGAAAGGCATCAACATCATCAACGGGAGAAAGGTGATCTACTGATCTCATGATGGTGCAGCAACGCCACCAACGTAAGCAACACACACCTGCGACGAACGCCGCACCCGTTAAAGAAACCTAATTTTCAATAAACAAACAATATTTTTACAGAGTTTGTATGTAACTTTGTACCAAATTCGGTTTTTCAGGTTGACCTATTAAATATGTCAATTCGGCTATTCCAGTAAATCTATATTAACTAACTTAAATCACTTACGTTTCATGAAACAATTTCTACGCAACGCATTTGCCCTCGCGGCAATGCTGCTGATGTCTTTGTGCGCAAAGGCCGGCATCACTGAAGCAGGCGGCTGGTTCGAGGCCGCTTACGCCCAGTGGGAGCCTGTTGCAGGCGCAAAGGACTATCATGTCTATGTACGCTCCACAGACGAGGCGGCATACACGCCGCTCGACCGCGAGCTCGTACGCCAGTATCCGGGATATTACCGTGCTGACGCTGTCGGACTGAAGGCAGGCAACTACGTATTCAAAATCGTGCCCGTCGATGCCGGCGGCAACGAGATGGGCTCACAGGAGATGACGACAAACACACTCACCGTAGTGGCACACGACCGCAACGGCTTCGCACACGACGGATGGGCCGACGGCATCGGAGCATACAAGAACGACGGTACGCTGAAGGACAACGCACGCGTCATCTATGTCACGGCAAACACCGCAAAGACGGTGAAATGCTATGTCAAGGGAGACAAGGACGTGGAATATACCGGTCTGCAGGCCATCCTCGCCGCTTTCCAGAAAGGCAAGGAGACACGTCCGCTCGCCGTGCGTATCATCGGAACGGTGAAGAAGGCTGACCTCGACGCCATCGGTTCGTCGTCTGAAGGACTGCAGGTGAAGGGCAAGGACGGCACCACACCGATGAACATCACCATCGAGGGCATCGGAAACGATGCCACGACACACGGCTTCGGATTCCTCATACGCAGCGCCTGCTCTGTAGAGGTGCGCAACTTCGCCAATATGTTATGTATGGACGACTGCATCTCGCTCGACACCGACAACCACCACTGCTGGATTCACAACATGGACTTCTTCTACGGAGGAACGGGCGGAGACGCTGACCAGGCGAAAGGCGACGGCACCGTGGACATCAAAGGCAAGTCAAGCCATATCACTGTGGCATACAACCACTTCTTCGATTCCGGCAAATGCTCGCTCGGAGGTATGAAAGGCGAGACGACAGACTGCTGGATGACATACCACCACAACTGGTTCGACCACTCCGATTCGCGCCATCCGCGAATCCGCACCGCGTTCTACCACTGCTACAACAACTACTACGACGGCATCTCGAAATACGGCGTCGGCTGCACATCAGGCGGTTCGGCATTCGTAGAGAACAACTATTTCCGCAACACGAAATATCCCGTCCTCATCTCCAAACAGGGCACCGACGCTGAAGGCGACGGCACATTCTCCGGCGAAGCCGGCGGCGTGATAAAGATATACAACAACAAGTTTATCAACCCGAAGAAGGTGCAGCTGTGGAGCGCGGATAACGAGGCGGAAGGCCTGTGGGACGCCGTGCAGACTGACACTCGCGACGGCAGCGTGACGGCAAAGGCTTTCAGCGGTGGCTCAGCATACAACAGCGCTGCCGACGAGGCGGCACGCAAGGCGGTGCCCGCTTCTGCAATAGACCCCGTAGAGAATGTCGCTCTCATCTGCCGCGGAGAGATGGCAGGACGTGAGGGTCTCGGAGCCGGACGTATCAACGGCGGAGACTTCAAATGGACGTTCTACTACCCGGCACAGGACGCAAACTACGGCGTCATCACCGAACTGAAGACGGCTGTCGTCAACTACCAGTCAACTCTCATCGGCTTCGCTGACGGAGAAAGCATCAGCAACGGCGGAGCGACGGAGACTGTCAACGGAGGCGACGGAAAAGGCAAGGAACAGAAGATTGGCGAAGACACCAACGTGCCAACATGGGGCGGAGGCGATGTCGTTGACACCGACCAGAAGCCATATATTATAGGTACAGACGGCGACTTCTACTGGTTTAACGCTGACAACGACACACAGACAAAGCAGTATAACGCCGACGGCATCATCACTTGGGACGAGAACTCAAACTACGGACCGGACCTGTATTCCTCATCATCAAGCGACGCGTCTTTCACCGACCCGCACACCGGGGCCATCGCCCTCAAGAGCGGATCAGGCTACGCCACATTCTACTGCCCCGACCTCATCTCCGCCATAAGCCTGCGCATCACACGTTCCGGCTCGGCTGCAGGAAAGGTTCTCACCTCTGACGACGGCGTGACCTTCACGGAGGCAGGCTCTTACAGCTACGCAAAGAAAGGCACCTACACTACATCGTCCGCTTTCGGAGAGGGTGCGAAATATGTGCGCGTCACCAACACCTCGAGCGGCACGCTCTACATCCACGGACTGAAAGTATATACACCGGGCGAGGCAGAAGAAGACCTGCGTGCTGCAAGCGACCTCAAAGCCATCACTACAAGCAAGAGCCTGAACATCGGAGAGACCTACACGATACAGCAGGGCACGGACTTCAACACATCGTCAACAGGCGCCATAACATACAGGTCAAGCAATGCAAGCGTCGCTACGGTGGCTGCCGACGGCACAGTGACAGCTGTTGCTGAAGGCACGGCAAACATCACCATCTCACAGGCGGGGACAGAGACCGTGAAGTCTGGCACCGCCGTGATTTCCGTCACTGTCACCGACCCGCGCGCAGAATCGTCATTCGCACTGACCTCTGAGGCAAGCGTGACAAAGAAAGAGGGCGAGACAGCACAGATCACCACGACAGGCGCTGCCGGAACAGTGACATACAAATCAAGCAACATGAGCGTGGCGACGGTCAGCACAGACGGCCTCATAACGGCTGTGGCAGCAGGCACAGCCACCATCACCGTCACCGACCCCGGCACGGATGCAGTGAAGGGCAAGACACTCACCGTAACCGTAGTGGTAACGAAAGAGATGTCCGGCACGGAGATATGCCACTTCACAGGCAAGACACCGTCGCTCGACAACGTGAAAGTCACTGGAAACTACTCTGACTCAAAAGGCACTGTGTCATACAACGGCAAGGACTACGACACCTGCGTGAAGATAGAATCTTCTACGAGCATCACCATCACTCCGGTGGCAGACTGCAAGGTCACTCTCATGTTCGACGCTGCAGGCAAGAAGCTCAAGATTGACGGCGTGCAGCAGACCACCGATGCCAACAACAGCTACTCGTTCAACGGCACAGCCGGCAAAACCTACACTCTTACGAAGGGCGACCCAATGAACCTCTTCCTCATCATCTTCGAGAAGGAGGGCACAGGCATCTCGACTGTAGAGACACAGCAGGCCGGCGACACACGCCGCTACAACACCGCAGGCCAGCGCATCGCATCGCCACGCCGCGGACAGGTGTATATACAGAACGGAAAAAAATACGTGAAATAAACTGCTGACTGACCATTCACACCACATCGCCCGCCGTCGCTGACGGCAAAGACGAAAACAGAAACCGGGCAGAAGACAGACGCCATACATCGGCTCTTGTCTCCTGCCCGGTTTGTTTATGAGTTTTTTTTGCTTGCGGGTTTTGCTTGCGGGTTTGCTTGCGGGTTTTGCTTGCGGGTTTTGCTTGCGGGTTTTGCTTGCGGGTTTGCTTGCGGGTTTTGGAAGACAACACAGACAACAGGGACAACGGTCTGATTTTGAACTCTATGTTGTCTGTTGACAACAACAAAAACAACTTTTACCAGCCTAAAGGCTGGTTGCCACTTGAGACTTGTTGTCCCTGTTGTCTTCCAAAAACCGCAAGCAGACGGCGGGGCGGAAAGACAGAGCGGGCTGGGGCACGAAGCCCCAGCCCGCTCTCTGCATGGGATGTACTATGTTCGTTACGTTGTGTCAGTTGTCTTCCGGCGCCTTGTCGATGAGGTCCATAAACTGGTCGAGCTTCGGCGTGATGATGATTTGTGTGCGGCGATTGCGCTGCTTGCCCACTTCGCTGTCGTTGGCGGTGACCGGGTTGTATTCTCCGCGTCCGCCTGCCGTGAGGCGTTTCGGGTCAACGCCGTACTGGTTCTGCAGTGCCTGCACCACGCTTGACGCGCGGAGGCATGAGAGGTCCCAGTTGTTGCGGATGTTCTCGCGAGAGATGGGCACGTTGTCGGTGTTGCCTTCGATGAGCACGTCATAGTCCTTGTAGTCCATGATGATTTTCGCTATCTTCGAGAGTGTCTCGGCGGCGCGGTCGCTTATCTCGTACGACCCGCTCTTGTAGAGCATGTTGTCTGCGAGCGAGATATACACGACACCCTTGAGCACCTGTACGTCCACCTCTTTCAGCTCTTCCTTGCTGAGCGAGCGTGTGAGGTTGTTCGTGAGGATGAGGTTGAGCGAATCGCTCTTCGACTTCACCTCCACGAGGTGTCGGATATACTGGTTCGACTCGTTGATCTGATCTACAAGTTTCGAGATGTTCACGTTGTTGTCCGTCGTGTTGCTGAGGCTCTTGTCGAGGCTTTTCTGCAGCTGGCTGTAGTTTGAGCGTGCCTCGGCGAGCTGCTCCTGCAGCGATGCGATGCGGGCGTTGGCGGCGGCGAGCTGCTCTTTGCTGTCCTGATAGCTTGACGTGAGGCGCTGGTTCTCGGTGCGACAGTTGTCGAGGTCTTTCTTGCTGGCGCAGCCGGAGAGCGCGAGGGCTGCAGCGGCGATGCCGAATGCGATAAGTTGCTTTCTCATTTTTTCTTTTTTCCTTTCTGTTTTATATCGGGATGCGACGGGCGCGCGGCAGTGTCTCTCCCGACGTGGTTGTTGTTCGGTTTATATGCTGCGAAGTTACAATTATGACGCGAGAGAGCAAAAAAAGTTAGACGTGATTTAAGTTTTTTTGCAAAAAACATGGGTGTTATAAATATTATTAGTAATTTTGCAGTGTATATTATTGCATTACATATTTATAATTATCACACACACAAACAAAAATAATGAAAGCAGTTTACACTCTCTTGTTCTCATTTCTCATGTTCTCTACCATCGTCACCACCCAGGGCTGCTGCGGCAAAGACTGCAAGACAGCCGAATGTCCTACGGACACCGTATCGAAGAAGATGCTTCTTATTGTCGATGCCCAGTATGATTTCATCAAAGGCTCGCTTGCTGTGAAGGGCGCTCCCGCCATCATGGACAGCCTGGCACAATACATTGCAGCGCAGGACACCAACCTGTATGCCCAGATTGTGATGACCGCCGACTATCACCCTGCCAACCACTCGTCGTTCAAGGACTACGGCGGCATCTGGCCTGTCCACTGCGTGCAGAACACCCACGGCGGCGCCATCTACCAGCCCATTCTCGACGCCGTGAAGCGGCATCATGCCGATGCGCCCATACTGACGAAGGGCGACAGCGTGGAGGTTGACGAATACTCCATCATGGCGAACGCGGCGAGCAAGGCGAAGCTCACCGCCATGATAGACAGCCTCGGCATCGAGGAGATTTACGTTGCCGGACTGTGCGGCGACTACTGTGTCGGCAACAGCATCAAGGACCTGGTGGCTGCCGGCTACGGCAAGAAAATACGTGTCCTCACACGTTTCATCGGAAACATCGACGACGGAAGCACGCTGCGCAAAATCATCAGCGACAATGCGCTGAAAGAGGAGTGAACAAGGCGAAACGCCTGACAAACTCTCTCACTGCACAGCCTCAATACACAAAAAATGCTAAAAGGGAGGCGGCGGAATGTGCGCCTCCACTTTTTTTTCGTAACTTTGTCGTTACAGAACCAACCCGTAAGCAAAACCATATTGGCTAACTAATCAAATAATCAGAAAGGAACTATGGCAAATCCATTTTCACTCGAAGGTAAGAATGCGTGGATCACAGGCGCATCTTACGGCATCGGCTTCAACATCGCCAAGGCTTTCGTGGCTGCCGGTGTGAAGACTATAGTGTTCAACGACATCAATGAGGCGGCTCTGCAGCGCGGTCTCGACAACTACAAGGAGGCAGGCATCGAGAACGTGAAGGGCTATGTCTGCGACGTGACAGACGAGGCTGGCGTGAAGGCTCTCGTAGAGAAGATTCACGAGGAGGTGGGACAGATTGACATCCTCGTGAACAACGCGGGCATCATCAAGCGCATCCCGATGCACGAGATGAAACGCTCAGAATTCCAGCAGGTAATCGACATCGACCTCGTCGCACCCTTCATCTGCGCCAGTGCCGTGCTGCCTGAGATGATGGAGCGCCGCGAAGGCAAGATTATCAACATCTGCTCGATGATGTCCGAACTCGGCAGAGAGACTGTCAGCGCATACGCTGCGGCAAAGGGCGGCCTGAAGATGCTCACCCGCAACATCTGCTCGGAATACGGCGAATACAACATCCAGTGTAACGGCATCGGCCCGGGCTATATCGCCACTCCCCAGACTGCTCCGCTCCGCGAGCGTCAGCCGGACGGCAGCCGCCATCCGTTCGATTCGTTCATCTGCGCCAAGACCCCGGCAGGACGCTGGCTCGACCCGTCAGAGCTGGGAGGCCCCGCCGTCTTCCTCGCATCGAAGGCGTCGGACGCTGTCAACGGACACGTGCTGTATGTTGACGGAGGCATTCTCGCATACATCGGCAAGCAGCCGAAATGACATCACGGCTGAAGCCGTAACAGACAGACACAGCCATGTCGCGACACCGCGGCATGGCTTTTTTCGTTCAGAGAGAGACATACGCACACACTTTTGTGAGGGAGAGTTTCAGAATTGCAGGCATACACTATTTCGTGCCGAAGATGCCTCTCGTCTATCAGAAAGCGCAGCTCTTCAAACTACACCCCTGCCACGGGTAACATCCCGCCCGGTATCTTTCTGCTTGCTTGTTTTTGCTTGCTTGTTTTTGCTTGCTTGCGGGTTTCTTGCTTGCGGGTTTTGGAAGACAACACAGACAACAGGGACAACGGTCTGATTTTGAACACTATGTTGTCTGACGACAACAACAAATACAACTTTTACCAGCCTAAAGGCTGGTTGCCACTTGAGATTTGTTGTCCCAGTTGTCTCTGTTGTCTTCCAAAAACCGCAAGAGAGTTGTTGTCGAAAAGAACTATCGTTTTCGTTGAATAATCGTGCCGCTGACAGTCAGCAGGTTTTGGCTGTCATCATCATAGAAATACCGTTCTATCACAGCAAACGAAGGCATGAAATTCACCAGCACGCCACAAGGATATTGTGTCATGAACATATAGTTGAACAACTGGGCACGATGTATATTTGTCAGTTCCGGCACCGACTTGCATTCAACAATGATATCCCCTTTACACAAGAAATCAAGTCTGAAGGTTGAGTTCATCTCCTTCCCATGATATTTCGGATGGAAGGTCAGCTCACGAAGAAACGATATGTGACGCTCCGCCAGTTCCATCTCCAGCCCCTCTTGATAACAACACTCGTTCAGTCCAGGTCCCAGTTCACGGTGTACCTCATGAAGAGCGCCGACAACATCATACAGATGTTCTTTCATGCTTGTAATATCCATTTCCCGTATCTTTATCATTTCAAACAAAAGTACGGATTATATTTCATCCGCACGACGACAACGGACGAAAACATAAATGCAACTCCACATATTTAACTGTCATTAATTTTTCACTACATATTTTACGACAAAATTATGTATATATCCGGCGCGCCAAAATAGTCAATCTTACAAGCCAAAATAGTCAATCTTACAAGCCAAAATAGTCAATCTTACAAGCCAAAATAGTCAATCTTACAAGCCAAGATAGTCAACCTTGCCCATCAAAGAAACCTCGTCAAAAACTCTCAAGAGGCAACCAGCCTTTAGGCTGGTAAAAGTTGTATTTGTTGTTGTCACCAGACAACATAGAGATTAAAATCAGACCGTTGTCCCCGTTGTCTCTGTTGTCTTCTAAAACCCGCAAGCAAGAAACCGCAAGCAAGAAACCGCAAGCAAAAAAACGCAAGAATACAAGCAAAAACGCAAGCGAAAAACACACAAGCAAAAACACGCAAGTAAAACCAAAAGCAAAAACACGTTGTCGTGAAAAATTTGACTTATATCATGAAAAACACACAAAGCAACGCATCATTTCATCGAAAAATGGCAAATTATAAAAAAAATCACACGGTTTTGGGCGCAAAACAACTCTTTTTTCGGTTTTTATTTGCAACATTAAAAATAATATGCTAACTTTGCAGGGACAAAAGGTGTAGTATCTACCATAATACACATTAATATATATACACCTTTCTACCTTAAATCCCAAAGACAACAACCAAAAAAATCTATACTACAAATAACAACAAAAACTTAACTGACATGAAAAAAATTTTCACTCTTATTTCTGCAGTGATGCTGTGCCTCGGCGCAAGTGCACAGACACAGAAATTGGCTGATGTCATCAAAGCCACCATGGACACCTGTCAGCATGAGATTGTTCCTGTGTTCCTCACAAAGTATGTCACATACGAGCTGGATTCACAGGTTGAACTCGGAAAGAAAGGCGTTATCCTCTGGGGCGGCGAAGCCACCATCATCGTCAAAGGCGAAGGCCAGATTGCCACACAGGGCTACCTCCAGGTGCGCAACGCAAAGTTCGACTGCGCTGAAGCCACAAAGGCTCCCATCGCACTCTCTGCCACTCCGGACGAAAGCCTCCGCGGCTCAGAAGCAATGTTTGAGGGCGCAAATACAGATGTCTTCTACAACAACCACAAAGTGTCTGTCGTGAAGTGTATCTTCCGCGAGGTGAAGACCCCTCTCTTCTATGCCAACAAGGCAAGCTGGGCGCTCAACACTCTCGAACTCGACCGTAACATCGTGCAGCTCAACATCACAAACGACAACCCCGTCATCAGCACTGTTGGCTCATCACGTGGCGCCATCAAGCACATCATCCTCACAAACAACGTCATCTACAACATCGACGCGGCAAACGAGAAAAGCTACGGCCTCGTACGCTACGGCAACGCATCCAACGCACAGCCGCAGAAGGTATGGGGCGCTGCAGGCACTTCCGATTTCGTGATGAAGAACAACACCATCGCTCTGCCGGGCAAGGCGTTCGCCAACAACTTCCCGAACAAGAACAACGTCACTCTCGACTGGAAGCAGAACGTCTTCATCAACACACCGTATCTCCAGAAGATCGGTCAGAACAACCTGCGTACATTCACTGCAGAGGACAACACTCTCTTCGTGAACAACGGCAAGACTCTCGACGCTACCGACCTCAGCAAGTTCGGCACAGAAGACAAGGCTGCCGGACTGGACGTGCCAGAGGGCGCACTCGAATTTGCCAACACTGCCATCCTCGAGGAATTCTTCAAGCCTAACTTCGTCTCACAGACCACATACAAGCAGAATGGCGCTTACACCGTGCCGTTCAAGAGCACTATCTACAAGCACTCCGGCAGCGACTTCGAGTTCATCCTCGGTCCGGACCTCCTCGCTCAGTATCCGCTCGTAGCTAACTGCGCTGAGACAGACCTCGGCGTGATGAAACCCGGTATCAACACCGATCTCTATCCTTGGGTACAGTATATCCGCAGCGACAACAAGAACATCCTCTCCAACGGACAGAACGAGGCTCAGCAGTCTAACCGCTGGACTGACCTCAACCCGGAAACAGGCGTACAGGGCGAATGGCTTCAGGTGAAAGGCATCAACGGTTCTGCATATTCGCCTGTCCTCGGCAAAAACAATGGCAAATGCATCAAGCTCTATGTGAAAGACATCGCTGCCATCCAGGTCTTCGCAACAGGTTCTGCAAGCGGCTCTGCAGCTGACGGCAACGCCATCGTGCTGAACGTACAGGGCACTGACGGCTCTACAGGCACTGCTTCCACTCTCCCGGGCAGCATCTACGGCAAGGGCACTGCTTCGGCTTGTGTCGAGATGGTTCTCACTCCGGACGCAGCTCACGAGATTACAATCGAATCTGTAAACAAGGACATCCAGATTACAGGCATCCGCCTCTATTCTGACGACCTGAGCAAGTTCCCGGTTTGCCACGCTCCAGAGACAAAGGCTCCTGGCACAAACTACGAAGTGCTCAACCTCTCTAACGCTCTGACAAAGAAGATGAAGGAAGGTGCAGAGAAGTATGCTATCGACGACGCTAAATATCCTTGGGTGAACTACAACTACCAGGCTTCTATCCTCGACGACGGTACATGTGAGGTATCACGTGGCGGCATCTACTGCAGCATTGACCCTGTCACAGAAGACCAGCTCGAGACTCCGGTTTATATCACTGACGACAACGATCCATGCCAGTGGCTCGGTTCTCCGAAGGTAGAGATTGGCTACACCAAGACAGAAGACGGTCTCGCACTCAACCTCTATCCTAAGACACTCACAT
This sequence comes from Bacteroidales bacterium, assembly GCA_004555245.1. GTDB lineage: Bacteria > Bacteroidota > Bacteroidia > Bacteroidales > Bacteroidaceae > Prevotella. Next base: position 11,005 of record SFIS01000035.1, on the reverse strand, counting down.
TCGGCGTACAGAAGACAACACGCGCTGCCCTCATCCTCACAGGCGGTGGCTCTAACACAAACGTTGCAGACGTAGTCGTTAAGGACAACGCAGGCAATACCGTGAAGACCATCCACTCTGACGAGATGCCAGGCAAGAGCAACAAGGCTAATCTCACAGCTACACAGTCTAAGATCGTTGAAATCGCTGACCTCGACCCATACAAGAGCTACACAATCACCGTAGAGCCATGCATGGACGTTGCACAGATCAACGGTACAAACATCAAGGGTCCGGCAGTTTACGTAGTTGCACTCCACCTCACAGGCACAGACCTCTCTATCGCTCCGGCTGAAGACAACCCGGGTATGGGCGACGCTACCGGCATCGAGAACGTAGAGAGCAACGTTGACACCAACGTTCCTGCTTACAACGTTGCTGGCCAGCGCGTGAACGGCACTGCAAAGGGCCTCATCATCAAGGGCGGCAAGAAATTCATCAACCGCTAAACGAACATCACGGACAAACAACGCCTCGCATAGGCGCAAAGGTCCTTAACAGATAAAAAAAGATTCCATATCCTGAATGTCAGGGATATGGAATCTTTTTTTTAGGGCTATATAATTATACTAAGCGAAGCAGTCGTAGCCTGTCATGTGACGGGGGATAGACATTACAGAATTCTACAATGACAACGGGAAGAACGGGCGCAACTGGGGATGTCACGAAGTGACATACAACACAGACAACTGAGATTACTTCTGCAACAGAAAAGTTGTTTCTGATGTTATTGTCTCTGTTGTCGTAAAACGTGAGGGGGGGGGATAGCCTGTAAGGCTATACTAAGCGAAGCGATCGTAACCCGGGACACAGTCCCGGGTCCCCAAGCAGCAGGGCGACTGTCTGTAAGACAGTACCTTGCTATGTCTCAACTGATGGCGAGGTACATCCTTACAGGCTGGTCTTTATTTACATGCTTCTGTAAATCAAAAAAGCCGGCAGACTTGCCCGTTGTCCCGTTCGTTACGGGCGGTGCGGGCAGTCTGCCGGCTTGGCGGTTGTCATGAAAGTCACTGTTTCTTGCGCGAGGGCTTCTGTTTAAGGTCGTCGGGATGCGTGTCGTAGAACTTCTTGCCGACAGCGGGACGGGCGAGGAGGCATGGCGGTGGCGTCTTGCCTTCCGCCGCACGGCGTGCCACAGTTTCGAGAGCGCGGGCGTAATCGTAGTGTATGCGGGCGTCGTCGCGGTCAGTGTTGTTGTAGGCGATGAAGCGGAGATACTCCACGCATTTGTCGAACCAGAAGTCGGTGGGTGCGCCGTACATCCCCTGTCGTGCTATGTAGCCGAGACGTTCCACAATCTCCTGACGGTTGAAGGTGGTGTCGGCGATGATGGCGTCGATGGCTGCCGCCGCTTTCTCATACTCTTTCGCCGTATGGAGTGCCGAAGCTTCTGTCCATGCCACGTTGAAGCGTTTGCCGTCGAACTCGCACAGCTGCTGCATCTGCTGCGGCGTGGCGAAGCGTGTCTCGCGGGCGAGTTTCGCATCCACCTTCTCTTTCCCTATGTGGCGGCAGAGCAGGTCGTGGTTGTCGGAAACATATCGTGTCCACGAGAAGTTGCCGCTGACACATTGGTCGTAGAGGTCCCAGATCTCAGGTTCGGTGAGAGATGCACCACCGTCGATAAGCTGCTTGAAAGCCTGCTGCACCGGCTCGCGCTTATATACGCTGCTGTTGTAGCGTATGTAGCTGATGAGGAACTCTCGGTCGCGGTCGCCTGCCTCGTAGCGGCTGAGGAGTGTGGTGGAGCGGAGCTGGGGGTCGAGTGCCGACTGTGCCGTCCAGATGAAGGTCTCGGGCTCTTGCCAGCCGGAGCTGCGGTGCACCGCCTCTTCCGTATTGGGGTCGATGAAGAGGTAGGTGGGATAGCTCCGCACGTTGTATCGGCGTGCCAGTTCGACACCCTCGCCTTTCTCGGCATCTATCTTTGCGTTGACGAAGTGCGAGTTGAAGAACTCTCCCGTCTCGTAGAGTGTGAAGACAGTCTTCGCCATGTTGTAGCACGGGCCGCACCAGTCGGTGTAGAAATCAACGAACACGAGGCGTCCCTCTGCTTTCGCCTTGCTGAGTGTCTCGCTCCAGGTTGTACCGTGCTCAAAGCGGATGCCCTTGTCGGCATAGAGCGAGAAAGGCATGAGCAGAATGTAGATGAGGATAATAATCTTTTTCATGTTTTTTAGAGATTAACGTTATGAACGTTATTAACGATACTGTCGATATTAACGAGGCAGGAGATTGCTCGTTTCTACTTTTTGTCTGCAAAGTTACAGTTTTTTTCCCGAAACAACAACATGTGGTTTGATTTTTCACGACACGCACCTGGGTTTTAGATTGGTTGTCGGGTTGACGGGTTTCTGCCTTTGCCTGTTGTCGTGGAGAAGCAAAGAGACTCCTGTCGTGAAAAAAGACGAAAGTTGCATGAATTATTTGGCGGTGTGAAAAGTTTTTCATATCTTTGCGGAAGACAAACCATACAACAGAAATACCATGCTACAACGACTGTTTGATTTTCTTTCTGCCTCTCCGGTCAATTTCCTGGCGACGGCAGCCGTGTGCAGGCGTCTTGACGAGGCGGGCTACCGCCGTCTTGACGCTACAGCTCCGTTAGGCGTCCTGCTCCCGGGCGACAAAGTTTATGTGACAAAGAATGATTCGTCTGTCTATGCCTTCCATATCGGCAGGCGTCCTGTCGCCGAGGGCGGTTTCCACATGATTTGCGCACACTGCGATTCTCCCACATTCCGCATCAAGCCTTCAGCCGAGATGCTGCGCGGCGGCATGCTGTCGCTGAACACGGAGGTGTATGGCGGTCCGATTATGAGCACATGGTTCGACCGTCCGTTGAGCCTTGCAGGGCGTGTCGTGCTGCGTGGCGATGATGTGCTGCATCCGGTGACGCGTCTGCTGCACATACGCCGTCCGCTGCTTCTAATCCCGAACATCGCCATACATTTCAACCGTCAGGTGAACGACGGCGTGAAGCTGTCTCGCCAGAAAGACATGCTGCCGCTGCTGTCCGCCGCTGTTGACGAGGCGATGGCGCGCGACGGTGTGCTTCTCACTCTCATCTCCGACGAGCTTCAGGTGTCGCGCCGCGACATTCTCGACTTCGACCTCTATCTCTACGACACCACTCCGCCCTGCACCTTCGGTCTGGAGCAGGAGTTCATCAGTGCCGGCCGTCTCGACGACCTCTCCATGGTGCATGCCGGCCTGGAGGCTCTGCTGCTTGCCGGCGAGGGCGACACGGTGCCTGAGCACACCAGTGTGCTTGCCGTCTTCGACAACGAGGAGACGGGCTCGCAGACGAAGCAGGGTGCCGGCAGTCCTTTCCTGCGCACAATGCTCGAGCGTCTCGTCCTGGCACAGGGTGGCACGGCAGACGACCTCTACCGCGCTGTGGAGCAGGCTTTCATGATCAGTGCCGACAACGCACACGCCTGGCATCCCAACTACCCGGAGAAATACGACCCCACGAACCATCCTCTCCTCGGCGGCGGACCTGTCATCAAGCTCAACGCGGCACAGAAGTATGCGTCGGACGCCGTCTCGGCTGCCATCTTTGCCGGGATATGCGAGGCGGCGGGAGTGCCGTGCCAGTATTTCGTCAACCACAGCGACGTGGCGGGAGGCTCCACTCTCGGAAATATCCTCGCATCGTCCCTGCCGCTGCGCGGTGTGGACATGGGCAACGGTGTGCTTGCCATGCACAGCGTGAGGGAGACGGCGTCGGTGGCCGACCATCTCTTCTGCATCAAGGCGTTCACGAAGTTCTACGAACTGTAAAACGCCATACATATCCCGCAAATACGAAATGCCGGCTGACAGCAATCAACTGTCAGCCGGCATTTCTCTTTGTGTTTATTCCTGTATTTTCAGACGACAACGGGGACAAGGACAAAACAGTCAACTTGTCCGCTCGTCCATTCAAATCAACTACTGTATATATATATAATAATGTGTAAGATCAGATGCCTTTCGTCATCGTCACGTTGCGTGTGGTTATCTTGCAGGCGTCGTCGATGTCGGTGGCGTTCTTCTTGTAGTAGAACGTTGAGTTCTCTATCGTTATGTCGTGTACCATGCCTTCTTCTCCGTGAGCCGAGATGGCGTTTTCCGCTCCTCGGCATGTCACACGTTTGATGTGAATGTCCTTGAAGTCGGGTGCAAAGAGTTGTGTGGCGCCGCCATTGGCGTCCACTCCGATCTGTTTGTTCTCGTATGTAGTCTCAAAGTGTATGGCATCATCCAGTATGTCGGTCATGTATATATCCTCGATATATATGTTCTTTGTTGCGCCGCCTCTTCCGTAGCTGCTCTTGAATCGCAGTCCGATGTCGGTGCCCATGAATCTGTTGTTCTTCACGACGATGTTCTCCATGCCTCCGCTTACGTCCGACCCGATTACGAAACCACCGTGTGCGTGTAGCACGGTGTTGTCGATGATGAGAATGTCTTTGCACGGTCCGTCCTTCAGTCCCTTCTCTCCTATGCCAGCTTTCATGCAGAGTCCGTCGTCGCCGCAGTCTATGGTGTTGTGTGCGAGCAGAGCCTTTCTGCAGTTGGTGAGGTCGAGTGCGTCACCGTTCTGTGCATTCCACGGGCATCGTATTGTAACGTTTGTCACCACGACATCCTCGCAGTAGCATGGGTGGACATGGAAGCGGGGCGAGTTCTGCACCGTCACTCCGTCAATGAGCACACGCTGGCAGTCTTCAAATCTCACGAGGTCAGCCCTTGTGTTAGCCTCCTTGGACGGTGTCTTCTCCATGTTAGCCACGCCTTTCAGGTTGTACGGATACCACACGTCACCTTTCTCGCTCAGTGTACCGCCCATCTGTGTGAAGCGTTTCCATTCGTAGTCGCTGACCTTCGAGCGTTTCACTGGTCGCCAGTATGCTCCGTTGCCGTCGATTGTTCCGCTGCCAGTGATGCTGATGTCGTGGCAGTCGTAGGCGTGTATGCCCGGTACGACGGCTTTCTTCGTCTTGTTCGATTTGTTTGCGTGCAGTGTCTTGTCAGGAGTGAAGAGTATGATGGCGTTTCTCGCAATGTTGATGTCTATGTTGCTGCGCATGGTGATGGGTGCGGTGAGCCATATCCCGTCCGGCACAACAAGATGTCCTCCGCCCTTCTGCGAGAGATGTTCTATGGCCTGTGCGAAGGCGTCGGTGCATAGCGTGATGCCGTCGCCCTTTGCCCCGAAGTCGGTCAGGCTCACGCGGGTGTCGGGGATGGAAGGCAGCTGTGGCTGACTGAGGGTGACGGGGAGGTTGGTGTAGTGGCTTGCCACGCTCTCGGCTGTCGTGCAGCCCGGCGTGTGCTGTGCCATGGCGGGGGCGCACCATGCCGTGAGGCAGAATGCGACGAGGGTCAGGATTGTTTTCTTCATGATTGGGGGAGAGTTAGTCTGATGTTTGTATAACGTATAATCTGCAAAGTTAAGAAAATTATCCGTAAAAGCGCAGTGCGGGTTGTGAAATTATGTTACAATCCCACTATTTCTTCTTTGTGCCGGCAGTTTCCGCATTTACAGCAGAATCCGGCAGACCGTCCCAGCCTGCCGGATTCTCAAAATCACTTCATTTACTTAACTAAAAAAACAATCTCTAATTTACATTAATAACCTAATCGTCATTTTGTGATATGTCAATCACTTTGTCGTGAATTGTCCGCCGGGGCGGTAAATTACATATTGCTTGTCTGATTTTTTCTGCTTGCAAAGTTACATATTCTGCCTTCATCTGTGGTGGTAGAAGTTTGCAAAAGAGGTGTAAAAACTTGCAAATCGGCTGTTTCAGGGCTGTTTTGCAGGTTTTTACACCTCTTCAGATAAGTCGGTTCTATGAATTTGACGTTTATTTTTCAGATGACAACAGAGACAACGGTGACAGCCGTCGGACTATGAAGATATACTATAGTTGGCGTGGTTGGAGGTTTCTTTCTTTGCTTTGTGTCTCTACATCTTCAGCCTGTAGTTCGTCGGCGAGTATCCAGTCGAGGCTTTGAAGCATTTGCTGAAATATTTCGGGTCGGTGAATCCGCAGGCGTATGCTATGTCGTTTATGCTGCGAGTGTTGTCTTCGAGCAGTGTGCAGGCGTGTCTGATGCGTGCCTCCCTGATCATCTCTGACGGTGTGACGCCGAGGATGTGTTTCAGCTTGTGGTTGAGCTGGCTTCTGCTGACCGCCAGTTCCTGCGCCATGGTGTCGATGTCGATGTCCGAATCGCCGATGTGCTGTTCGATGTGCATGACGACTTTCTTTATGAACTCGTCGTTCTGCACTTCCACCTTCGCCTGTTCGAGCAGTCCCTTTCGGTATTGCTCATGGCGTTGTGTGCTGTTCTGCTCCTTGTCGGCGAGGAGTTGCATATATGCGTCGAGCGTCTCCCGCTGCTGGTGCTGTATGCGGCGTATATACTGCCACAGGCGTAATGCGACATAGGCGAGCAGTGCGGCGAAGGCGAGCATCAGCAGTCGCGCCGTCCATGTCTCGTGGAATGCCGGCGTGACATAGACCGTTATCCTCCGTGTGTTGTCCAACCATTCGCCCTGCGAGTCTGTCGAGCGTATCTCGAGTGTATTCTCCCGGTTCGAGATGCTGGAAAGATATGTCGTGTGTGGTGCCGAGATATTGCCACTCGTCGCTGTCGTCGCCCACGAGGCGCACGGCGTAGCATATCTGCTGTGCGTCGCCGTAGTCGAGGGTGGCGAAGCTGAGGTTGAGCGAGCGTTCGTCGGCATCGAGCCTGATGGTGTCGTTGTCCGTATATGATGTGATGACGATGGGGTAAGTGTGGCGCGGCTTGACATTCTGGCGTCTCAGGTCGTCCAGTCTGACAGCGATGCATCCCTCCTGTGTCCCTATCACCCACGAGCCGTCGGCCCTCTGGCATGGGTTGCTCTCCGAGAAGTCGCACGCCTCGTAGGTCATGCGCTTCACTGCGCTGGCAGGCAGCGGGCGTTCCGGATGCCACTCTATGACATTGTCAACCGATGTCACCCACAGTGCGCCGTCGCTCTCGAAGGCAGAGGTGATATAGTCTGTAGGGAAGCCGTGGCGCGTGTCGTAGTGTCTGAAACGCAGCTGCCGGTCAAAGACAGAGGCTGAGGTGAGGAGGTTGATGCCTGCGTCGCGGGTGCAGACATACACCTTTCCGTCGCTTGTCTCCACGGCGGTCTTCAGCACCGAGCTGGTCAGCGAGGTGGTGTCGTTGGCGTCGTGCTGGTGAAGCGCGGTGCCGTCGCCCTTCGACAGGCGTGCGAGAGGCTGCCGCGTGTCGTAAACGGCGAGGCCCACTGACGTGGCGGCAAGCAGCGCATGCTCGCGGGTGTAAATGAGGCGGCGGAACTTGATGTCTGCCACCGTCTTGTCCTTCAGCGTGTTTGGCAGTGCCACTATCTTCACGACGGAGGCGATGGAGGGTGAGGCGGAGCGCGCTATCTCCGCAGCATTGGTGATGCACGACAGTCCGTTGCGGAAGCCGCAAATCCAGATGCGGTGCTGGCTGTCCTCGGCGATGTCTATCACCTCGTTGTCGTTCAGGCGGCTGTTGCCGGTGTTGATGTTGTCGATGCGGAACAGTCCGGGGGCGTATTCCCTGACACAGTACAGCCCTTTGGGCTTCGAGCCTATCCATACCGTGCCGTAACTGTCCTGGAAGATGACATACACTCTTGCCGGAAACTTCGCCTCGCTCTCCGACAGGATGCCGTCGGCGGAGAGATAGCCCGTCAGCGTGTTGTCCTTTCCGTATATCGCGATGCGCTTGTTGTAGCGGTTGCTGATCCATGTGCGTCCCAGACGGTCGCGCATCGCCCATCGCATGGGCTGCGTCTCGTTGGCTATCTCGTGGTGGTTGACGGCATGGAAGGAGATTCGGTAGAGGCTTCTGCCGAAGACATACCACAGGTTGTCCTGATTGTCCTTGAATACGGTGTGTGCGCCTTTCAGCCCCGGAGCGTCGATGTCATCCCGCTCCCAGTTCTTGCCGAAGCGGTCGCGGTGGAACGGCGTGTAGGCCTTCGACTTCGGCAGGTCGCGCCTCACCAGACGTACCGCACCGCCGGCGGTGCCCTGCCGCTGCCCGTCGTTCTCCTGCAGCACATAGCTGACGTTCTCGGCCACTACCCACATCGTCCCGCCGTTGACATACATGCCCTTGATTTTCTCTTTGCAGCGTGCGGCAACGACGACAGACTGCGGCTTCGCGATGTCGCCGGTCATGAGTATGGTGCCGTCGTCACAGTACATCAGCGTCTTCCCGTCGGGCGAGCAGTGCAGCCCTCTGACGACATACGTGCGACGTGTCTCATCCTCAAGTTTCTTCAGGCTGTTGCTGAAGGTGTACGTGTCGGTGTCGAAATGGAAGGCGCGGTTGCCGGTGCGGAGCCAGAGATGTCCGCGGCTGTCGCTCTCCATGTGGTCGATGGCAGCCGTCACGGTCTCGTTCTGGTTCTCGGGAAAAGGGAAGCGGCGGAACTGATAGCCGTCGAAGCGGTAAAGCCCCGTGCTCGTAGAAATCCAGATGAAACCCTTGTGGTCCTGGGCTATGTCGCCCATGTCAAGAATGTCGCGCGTCAGGTTGTCGTAGCAATGCACCTTGTATGTCGAGACGGCGACGGCTGGCAGCGGAAGCGCAGACAACAGCACAGCCGCCACAACACGGCACAGCCTCAGCCACACCATACGTGACAGTGTGGAAGAAAGGCGCGCGGCGGCGGCAGCCGTCAGAAGGCAGGGCGTTTTGCAGGGCATCATCGTCTGTATCAGCATAAAAGCGATGCAAAGATAGTGTTTTTTTTGCATTCTACAAAGAAAATATATAATTTTGAGGATAATTTGCCGTTATTATCGTGACGGCGTTACATAAGCGCCATTATCGTCATCACCGATATGTACGTCATCATCATTATTTTCATCATCATCGCTTTTACCGGCACTATCACCATTACCGCCAACAAAACATCATGACCGACATACCATCCCCCACCCCCATGCACAGTCCGAGTGTGGCAGACTGCACCATCATCACACTGCCTAAAATCACCGACCCTCGCGGCAACCTCACCGTCGCGGAGGAACACATCAACGTGCCGTTCGGCATCCGCCGCGTCTATTGGGTATATGACGTTCCGGGCGGCGAATCTCGCGGCGGGCACGCCCACCGCCGTCTCTACCAGCTTCTCGTCCCCATGAGCGGCTCGTTCCATGTCGTCATCGACGACGGCAGGGAGAGACGCGAAGTGCTGCTAAACCATCCGTGGCAGGGACTGCTCATCGTGCCCGGCATCTGGAGGACTCTCGAAGATTTCTCGTCGGGAGCCGTATGTATGGTTCTCGCATCCGATTTGTTTGACGAAGACGACTACATCTACGACTATGCTGAGTTTAAGGAGATATACTGCGGCCGACCGTGAGCTGTGGGACAGCGCCGTCGCCGCAGCACGCAACGCCACGTTCCTCTTCCTGCGCCGCTACATGGACTATCACAGCGACCGCTTCCGCGACCACTCGCTCATCTTCTGCGACGGGCGCGGCACACCCGTCGCCCTGCTGCCCGCCAACGAGAGCGTCACCGCCGTCGGCAGCCATACAGAACGCCATCTCCACTCGCACCAGGGGCTCACCTACGGCGGCTTCATCCTCTCGCCGAGATGCCGCGACGCACAGATAGAAGAACTCTTCCGCCTCACCGTCGCCCACCTTCGCGACAACGGCTTCGCTGCTCTCCACTACAAGCAGGTGCCGCACATCTATCATCTCCTGCCCTCCGACAACGACGCCTACTGGCTCTGGCGTCTCGGTGCGACGGAAGAGGCGTGCTGCCTCTCCTCCACCATCGACCTCCACCCCCTCTCCGTCTGCCCGCATGTCAGCGGCAGCCGCCGCAACAACGCCAACCGCCTGCGCCGCCACGGCTACACCGTCTGCCACGACACACCCCTCCACACCTTCTGGCCCATACTCACCGCCAACCTCCTCGCCTCGCACGGCGTCGCGCCCGTCCACACCCTCGAGGAGATGCAGCGCCTGCAGGCGGCGTGTCCCGACAACATCCTGTGCCACACCGTCACCGACACCGCGGGGCAGACCGTGGCAGGCACCGTGCTCTTCGTCACCCCGCAGGTGGTACACGCACAGTATATCTCGGCGTCGCCCGAGGGGAAGGCGTGCGGCGCACTCGACCTGCTCTTCCTCACCCTCATCGAAGAATACAGGCAGCGGCAGTGCCACCGATATTTCGACTTCGGCATCAGCAACGAGCGGGGCGGCACTGTCCTCAACGCCTCTCTCCTCGAACAGAAAGAGAGGTTCGGAGCCACCGGCACCCTCCACCGCTCCTTCCTTCTGCGCATATACCCCCCGGCGCGGACAGCCTCAACATAATAAAAGACATATCCTGCATCGGGAGAAATCTTCTCCCGATGCAGGATATGTCTTTTTGTGTATGTACAGCAACACCCCGTGACGGGGTGCCAGCGCGCCGTCCTTCGTGTACCTTATATATATATCGTGCGGGTGATGTTCAGGTGTACGTTCACGAACACCACGTTGTCGATGTCCAGGATGCTGCCGTCAACGAAGATGTCGGCATTTTGTCAGAAGCACTGGTCGGTGACATTGCCCAGTGTATCTATAAAACGCCAGTGTGTGATGTTGCGGGCTTCCGACGAGATGCTCACGCCGCATTTCGTCAGTTTGCGTCCGTCAGCCTCGTATGGTATTGAATAGCCCTTGCTGTCTATCTGTGCGAGGGCGTTTTCTGCGGTATCATCCACTTTCAGCTCGAGGACGTAGATATAGTCCTTCGTGTGTATGACGACATCGGCACGGCCTGTGACGCTCTTCACCTCTGTATCGACATTGTTGTTCAGGAGCGAGAAGATGATATACATCAGCATCTTGTAGAAGTCCTCGCGCTTCTTCTTCGCCATCCACTCTTTCCGCGTGATGATGTC
>SFIS01000034.1 GCA_004555245.1 Bacteroidales bacterium | reverse complement strand
CGTGGTGCCAAGAAGGTGCTTATTACCGACGTGAGCGACTTGCGCCTTGCCAAGGCAAGGGAGTGCGGCATTGAATATACAGCCAATGTGTTGGAGAAGCCTCTGAAAGACGCTGCTAAGGAAGTGTTCGGCGACGAGGGCTATCAGGTGGGCTTCGAGGTGGCTGGCGTGGAGTCAAGTGTGCGCTCGCTGATGGAAACCATTGAGAAGGGAAGCGACATCGTGATTGTGGCGGTGTTTGCCAAGGACCCCGCACTCAGCATGTTCTACCTCGGTGAGCACGAGCTTCGCCTCATAGGCACGATGATGTATCGTCATGAGGACTATCTTACAGCAGTTGATTATGTCAGCCGTGGCATTGTAAACCTTGAGCCGCTGATTTCCAACCGCTTTGCTTTCGAGCAGTATGACGAGGCATATAGGTATATTGACGAGAACAAGGCCACGACCATGAAGGTCATCATCGACTTTGAAAAAAGTGACATACAATGAACATTCAGGATAACAACAAATTGATTCAGCTTCACTTTAGATTGGTTTTAGGATGTCTGGCAGCGGTGCTTTGTAGCACTGCTGCCCAGGCACAGCAACGAACCGACGCGGGAGATTACGTGGATTTTGGCCTTGAGATAGCCAACAACCACCTGTGGCGAGGCATTGAAGTGAGCGACGGACTGGTGATGTGTGCCGATCTTGCCATTCACGACAAGGCGGACCATTTCAAAGTGGGTTTATGGGGTGGCACGAACACCTCGGGCGACTACAAGGAGTTTAACTTTTTCGGTGAGATAAAGGCTGGCGGATGGAAACTGGCGTTGTGGGACACATACAATTTCTCGCCGGGGGCAGACTACAACAACCGTGAGTTCTTTAACTACTCGGCACGTAAGACAGGTCGTTTCCTCGACTGCATCCTGAGCTACAGCTTTTCAGATGCCGCTCCCCGGTTTCCGCTTACCCTCAGTTGGTCAACGATACTTTTCGGACGCGACCGGTGGAGTGACAATAGCGCAAACCGTTATTCTTGCTATGTGTCGGCTGAATATCCCGTGTTCCGTGACAATGACTGGAGTTTCGATGCCAGTGTAGGCGGCACTTTCACCCTGGCAAGTAAGAATGGTGACACAAGCACATTCTATAGCGACAAGGCCGGAATCATTCATCTGCAACTGAGGGCTGAGCACCGCATACAAATTACCAAGAACTATACTCTCCCGGTGTTTGCCAGTGCCGTGTTCAATCCTGTCATGGACAGGGCGTTCTTCCAGATAGGCGCACAAGTCTTCAAGTTCTGAACGACTCTCTTTCCACTATGTTGCCTCTTAGCATGACACTCTCTCTTGCAGCGTTGGAGTCGGCAATCTGTCCGAGCAGCAACCTGCAAGAGAGAGTGGCCATTTCTACGACTGGCTGTTCCACTGCCGTTACCGTCGGATGTACGAGTGTGCATAACGTTGTGCCCGAGATGCAGCATAGCGACACATCTTCGGGTATGCGGCAATTCATCTTCTGCAGCGTGCTCTTGGCTCCTAATGTCGATGTTTCAGTAAATCCGAACAGTCCGTCAAAGTCCAGTCCTTGCGACATAAACTCTTCCATGGCGGCAGCACCTTCTTCTGCACTCAATCCTCCTTGGATGACATACCGTTTGTCGTATGGAATGGAGAATTTCTCAAGAGCCTCTTTGTAGCCGCGGTGGCGGTCATATCCGTTGCTGATGTGGTCAGGACCAGCCAGATGCACAATCTTGCGGCATCCGCTCCTTATCATTCTCTCTACAATGAAGAATGCCATCAGATAATCGTCGATGCACACCGTAGAAGCGTCTGTCCCCTCCACCTTCCTGTCAAAGAATACAATAGGTATTCCATGGTTCATCACATCTTTATATATATTAGAGTTTCTGTCCTTATGGCATACGCTCATAAGGATTCCCTCCACGCGACACTGCTGAAACATCACCAGGTTCTCAGCCTCTTGCACAGGGTCTTCGTTTGACACTGCAATGATAGTGCGATAGCCGTGTTGGCGCAGTTCTTTCTGCGCATGCTGGATGAAGTTCATGAAGAACGAGGTGACAATTTCCGGAATGATGATACCGATATTTCGTGAACTCCGGCGTCGCAGGTTGACTGCCAATTCATTGCGCTGATATCCCATACGGGCGGCAGTCTCGTTGATAAGCCTCATCGTTTCAGGCTTCACGTTGTGCGTGTCGCCCGACAATGCCCTTGATACCGTGCTTTTGGATATACCCAGTTCTTTGGCTATATCGATAATAGTTGTATGTTTCATATCGTTTGTGGAACAATGGATTCAGATGGGACAGGCATCCAAAATCCTTCATGGGCGAAAACAACGTGTTTCTTCTGTTTACTACACTTATACGCAGCTTTCTGTAAATTCTTCATGGAGAGGTTTGACATTAAGACGTTCGGCTCAAAAGCAGACAGTCACGTCAAAAGCGTTTTTCTTCAGATTTGTCTCAGTATCGGACAAGTGGATAAAGACGCCAAGGCGGTATGTGCTGAATGTCCATACCGAAACAATGCAACATGAGGGGTGGGCAGAGTGACTTCGGTGGGGTCAGTGTCATCCTTCCCTGCTGTCCCTGTAGATACTCTCAGCCATGAGGCGGTAGATGTCCCGCATATACGGGTCGTCGAGCATCTCTAACTGTGCGTTCATCACGGAAACGTCGTTGCGCACCATCGGTCCCGTCTGCGCCTGGCGCGGCGACATACATCTTATCTTCTTCGCCGTCTCTTCAATGAGCGGGGCGAAGAGACGGAAGCTGAACCCCTCGTCTTCAACAATACGCTCTGCAAGCCTGTAGCAGTGGTTTGACATATTGCAGGCAAAGACGGCAGCGAGGTGTAGCTTGCGGCGGCGGGCACTGTCTGCCTCTACCACGGTGTCGGAGAGGCGGCGGGCGAGAGAATCCACGATAGACATTGCATAAGGGTCGGACGCCTCGACGAAACACGGCACACGGCGGAAGTCAACCCGTCTCTCGCGCGAGAATGTCTGCATCGGGTAGAGCACCGCCGTGTGCGGCAAACTGCCGTCGAGGGCTGACAGCGGGACGCTGCCGGCTGTATGCACTACAACACTGTCAGCATTATGCACACGGAGGCTGCGCGCCACGTTACATACGGCGTCGTCTCTGACGGAGATGACATACATGTCGGCATCACCAGCAACATCGGAGATGGATGTCACTGCCTCGCAACCCAGAAGGGCGGCGAGCCTCATGGCATGGTTTGGCGTAGGACTGAACACTTGCAGCACATCCTCGCCTACCGTCTTCAGGGCGAGCGAGAGCTGCGTGGCAAGATTGCCAGAACCTATCATAACGATTCGCATAGGCAGTGTGCTTTTTACGACGGCTGTCTTGTCAGCCGCAAGGAATAGAGTATGCCCTTGAACTGCAGGTGTCTGTCATAGACGATGTCGTGAACGCAGTGGGGGACGATGGCCTGCGCCATGCCTCCCGTAGCCACTACCGTGGCGGGTGCGACTGCGGAAGAGGAAAGGCGGTCGATGATGCCGTCAATCATTGCCGCCGTGCCATAGACGATGCCGCTCTGCATACACTCTGCGGTGTTTCTCCCTATGATGTCAGACGGAGGTGCTGCATCCACGACGGGCAGCTGTGAGGCGCGCCGGCTCAACGCCGCGAGGGATGTCTTCACGCCGGGGATAATCATGCCTCCCCTGAAGACACCACGGGCGTCTATCACACCGACAGTGGTTGCCGTGCCCATATCGAAGACGATGGCGGGCAGCTTGTAGCAAGCGACGACACCCAACGCATCGGCGACACGGTCGTTGCCAACCTTATGCGGAGCCTCGACATCAAGCGGCATGACGGCAGAAGCGTCGGCGAGAGAGAAGAAATGCGGCTTCTGCCCGCACACCTCTTCGACGGCGGACGAGAGGACAGCGTCAAGCTCGGGAACGACAGACGACACTACGACATGTCTGAACGGCGCGATGGCTGATGCATACTGCGACAGACCCTCTGAAAGGTTCTCCGCGAAAAATGCCGCGGTAGCGTCCTTTGCCGTCTTGAACCTCCATGTCGCCGCTACAGCACCGGCATCGTCCGCCAAGGCGCAGACTACGGTGGAATTGCCTAAATCAATAAGAAGATACATATTTTTGTCCAAGGATGTAAAGCGGAGGCGGGAAACATTGTGTGCGGCGCTCTACGCCTTCGCCCCGTATTCGAGTATGAAAGAGAGAATCATGTCCGCCGTCTCCTCTTTCGAACACAACGGCAGTTCTCTTTCCCCGTGGCGTGTGATGAGTGTCACCATGTTCGTGTCGGCGGCGAAGCCCGTCTGCGAGCCGTTGAGAGAGTTGGCGCAGATGATGTCCGCACCTTTCTTCAGCAGCTTCTGTCTCGAGTTCTCTATTAGATTGTCCGTCTCCATGGAGAATCCCACAAGGGTCTGCCCCACCCTCTTGTGTTCTCCGAGATGCTTCAGTATGTCTTTGGTGCGCACAAGGGGGATGGAGAGGTCGGCGTCGCTTTTCTTCAGTTTATGGTCGGCACAGCTGGCGGGAGTGTAGTCCGCCACGGCACTGCACATCACGATGATGTCGTGTTCTGGAGCGACAGCGGTGACGGCCCGGAACATCTCTGCCGCACTTCTGACCGGCACGACGGATATGTTTGTGAAAGGCTCTACACCGACAGGTCCGGAGACCAGCGTCACCTCGGCGCCCCGCATCACCGCCATCTTCGCAACGGCATATCCCATCTTGCCCGACGAACGGTTGGTGATATAGCGCACGGGGTCTATATCCTCGCAGGTGGGTCCGGCGGTGACAAGGACGCGCCTGCCCGCCATGTCTTTATTGCTGACGAGGTTCAGCAGGATATGCTGCATAAGGATGTCTTCTGACGGCATCTTGCCGCTGCCGGTGTCTCCGCACGCAAGCCGTCCAGTTGCGGGCTGTATGATACGATAGCCGTAGCGGCGCAGCTTCTGCAGGTTGTCCTGAAGAACCGGGTTCTCCCACATCGCCGTGTTCATGGCAGGGGCGAGGAGCACGGGAACTTTAGTGGCGAAGACGGTGGTTGTGAGCATGTCGTCGCAGATGCCAGCTGAGAGCTTGCCTATGACATTGGCTGTGGCAGGGGCTATGATGAAGAGGTCAGCACGCTTGGCGAGTGCGACATGCTCTACCTGAAACTCGAAGTTGCGGTCGAAGGTATCTACGAGACACTTATGCCGGGTGAGCGTCTCGAATGTCGTGGGGGTGATGAAGTTGCAGGCGTTGCGGGTCATTATCACATGCACGTCGGCACGCTGCTTCACGAGCATGGAGACGAGGTTTGCCGTCTTGTAGGCAGCGATGCTGCCTGTCACGCCAACGACGATTGTCTTTCCGTTCAGCATGGGGATAGGGATTGGATATTGGGGTTTGACGGTAGGGGATGAAAATAATAGGCTACTGGTCGCAGAGCAGGCCGTGCTTCTCGTACGAAGCCTTGCGGACGAGACGGTTCTCCTCATCGACAAACAGCACGGCGGGCGTGTGATGCTGCGCCTCGGCGGGCGTCATGGCGGCATAGGCCATGATGATAACCTTGTCGCCCACCTCGACACACTTTGCCGCCGCACCGTTGAGGCAGATGATGCCGGAGCCCCGCTCGCCGGCTATGGTGTAGGTCTCGAAACGGTTGCCGTTGTTGATATCGACTATCTGCACCTTCTCGTATTCGAGGATGCCTGCCTCTTCGAGCAGTGACGTGTCTATTGTCACGCTGCCGACATAATCCAGATCAGCCTGTGTGACAACGGCACGATGGATTTTCGACTTTAACATTGTTATTTCCATAAACCTTCAATCCTGAACCTCTGCAATGAAATTGTCGATGAGACGTGTCTTGCCTATATAGACGGCGATGGCGACAAGTGTCGAGCCGGAGATTCGCTCCACACGCCGGATGTTCTCATTGTCCACAACCTCTACATAGTCGATGCGGGCAAGCGGCTGGGTGAGGAGATGGGCGCGTATGGCTTCTTTCACCGCTGCGGCGTCGCGCTCGCCGGCATCTATGAGCGCCTTGCCCTTCTGCAGACTCTGCGAGAGGACGAGTGCCGCCTGCCGTTCGTCGGCGCTGAGGTAGGTGTTGCGGCTTGACTTCGCCAGACCGTCGCTCTCACGGACGATGGGGCAAGCCACAATCTGAACGTTGAAATTCAGGTCGCGGACGAAACGGCGAATCGTGGCGAGCTGCTGGGCGTCTTTCTGTCCGAAATACGCACGCTCAGGCATCACGATGTTGAACAGCTTGCCGACAACGGTGCATACGCCGCGGAAATGTCCGGGACGCACGGCACCGCAAAGCAGTTCCGTCGTCTCGGAAGTGTCGATGAAAGACGTAAAATGTCCGGGGTACATCTCCGAAGGCTCGGGATGGAAAATCAGGTCGCCGCCGGCACTGCCCACAACGTCCATGTCACGCTGGAGGTCGCGGGGATAAGACGCCAGGTCTTCTGACGGACCGAACTGTATTGGATTGACAAAGACCGACACCACGGTGCGGTCGTTCTCCGACACCGACTTCTCTATAAGGCTGCGGTGCCCCTCGTGAAGATAGCCCATCGTCGGGACAAGACCGACGGAAAGGCCTTCGCGCTTCCAGCCCGACACTATATCTCTTACCTCTTTTACGGTTTTTACTACTTGCATATATTTTTAAATATGTATGGTTTGTTTTTAGCAGACTCGTTCAATACAATGCGTCAAGCACATCGTCGCCGGCAGTGAAGACATAAGGGTCACCGGGGAAGACTCGCTGCTCACACTCGCTCTTGTACTGTCTGAACGCCTCAAGCATTGTGTCGTGCAGATTGGCGTAGCGTTTCACAAATTTCGGCGTGAAGCCGCCGGTGTAGCCCAGCATGTCCTGATAGACAAGCACCTGTCCGTCGCAGTAACGCCCTGCACCGATTCCTATCGTCAGCGGTGCAATCCGCCCAGTAATCACCTTCGCCACGGGCTCCGGCACACACTCCAATGTGACGGCGAACGCCCCAGCTTCTGCCACGGCATCGGCATCGGCGACGAGACGGCGCGCACTGTCAGCGGTCTTGCCCTGCACCCTGTAGCCGCCCAGCACATTGAACGACTGCGGCGTCAGTCCGATGTGCGCCACGACGGGGATGCCCGCACTTACAATAGCCCTGATACGGTCGGCATAATCAGCGCCGCCCTCGAGCTTCACCGCCTGACAGTTCGTCTCCTTCATTATCCTGCCTGCATTGGCGACAGCATCGCGGACAGATGTCTGATATGACATGAAAGGCATGTCGATGACGACAAACGCGTCTTTCGCACCGCGGCAGACCGCCTTACCATGATGTATCATATCCTCAACAGTGACGGCAAGCGTGTTCTCGTATCCCAACATGACATTCCCCAACGAATCGCCTACAAGTATCATATCTATGCCGGCCTCGTCGATGACACGCGCAGTGTGATAGTCATACGCTGTGAGCATACTCACGGGGAGCACACCCTTCCGGCCCAGCAATTCAGAAACAGATTTCTTCATCTCTGAAAAACAAGAAAACATTATTGCGAAAATAGCGCGTGCTACGGATTTACGGTGCAGCCACAGCTAATTTCATGTAACTGAAAAACAAAAGAATTATATCCCTGTGCTTCGCCGTCCTCATTTTCCAGCCTCCACCCCAGCCTGTCCCGACGGGCTGCGGCAGGGAAAAGAGACAGTCCCGTCTCTCGGAATCTTTTGAGCGGCAACGGGTAAAACACAGCTGTGCGACACAAAGCCGCATCATAGTCGTTTTTAAAAGTATGCTCTTTTTTCGAGTGCAAAGTTACTCCGAATAATCATAACTAAAGTAAGCATAGGTAAAGAAAATTAGTATTCATAACAACTTTTAACATCGATATAACAAAAAAAACATAATTATGTAGTATTTTTGCAAAAGTTTTTCAAATACACCTACAAAACCAGATGGAAATACTTATCAATCTGCTTTCTCTGATAGGCTCTCTCGGTCTCTTCCTCTTCGGCATGAAGACCATGAGCGAGGGTCTGGAGAAATTTGCAGGCGACAGGCTTCGCTCCGTGCTCGCCGCCATGACCAAAAACCGTGTGATGGGCGTGCTCACGGGAATTTTTGTAACAGCCCTCATACAGTCGTCGAGCGCAACGACAGTGATGGTAGTAAGTTTTGTCAACGCCGGCTTGATGACATTGTCACAATCTATCGGCGTCATTATGGGTGCAAACGTCGGCACCACCGTCACGGCATGGATTATATCGATTGTCGGATTCAAAGTAAACATTGCCGCATTGGCCCTGCCTCTGGTCGCTATAGGCATTCCCCTCTTCTTCAGCGGAGATTCAAGACGCAAGAGCATCGGAGAATTCATCTTCGGATTCGCATTCCTCTTTATGGGTCTGTCTTATCTGCAGCAATCTGCCAACGACCTTAACATCGGCGGCATGGTGGCCACGATGCTGGCACAGCTGGCCGACGGAGGATTCTTCACCGTCATCCTCTTCGTGCTCGTCGGAGCCCTCGTCACTATGCTCGTACAGGCCTCCGCAGCCACGATGGCCATCACGCTCATGCTCTTCGACATGAAGATACCCGGCTTCAGCCTCGAACTCGCGGCAGCACTCGCCATGGGACAGAACATCGGCACGACAATAACAGCCGTCATGGCATCGCTGACAGCCGGCACACAAGCCCGACGGGCGGCACTCGCACACATGTTCTTCAACGTTTTCGGCGTCATTGTCGTACTCGTGATGTTCTATCCCTTCTGCGACATCGTGCGATGGATTGTCGCTACATTCATGAAAGCCGGCGACAGCCAACTCATGCAGCTCTCTGCCTTCCACACGATGTTCAACATCTTCAACACACTCCTGCTCATCGGTTTCGTGAAACAGATAGAGAAATTCGTATGCTGGGCACTGCCCCAGAAAGACGAGGAAGACCAGGAAGTGCGCCTGCGCTACATCTCCGGAGGACTGCTCTCCACGGCAGAGCTCTCCATCTGGCAGGCACGCAACGAAGTCGGTGTCATGGCTGAAAGATGCCATGCCATGCTCGGAATGGTGAGACGCGCACTGAAGGCTGAGAAGAACGAGGATTTCGAGAAGGAATTCAAACGCATCGAACACTATGAGCAAATCACCGACAACATGGAGGTGGAGATAGCAGAATATCTCAGACAAGTGAGCGAAGGGCGCCTTTCGGCCTACTCGAAAAACCACATCACACGCATGCTCAGAGAGGTTGACGAACTGGAGAGCATCGGAGACTCGATGTACCATCTTGCACGGACCATCAAACGCAAGCGCAAATACGAGAACGACGCCTTCACCGAATCACAATCGACATCAATCAACCAGATGCTCGACCTCACTGACATCGCCCTCAACGAGATGTACGCCATTCTGACCGGACCGGAACACATACGCATCGACCTCTCAAAGAGCTATCAGATTGAAGAGAACATCAACCATCTGCGATCACTTTGCAGGACGAGCAATCTCGAAGCCGTCAACTCAGGCAAGTACAGCTATCACCTCGGCACATTCTTCAACGATTTCATCGCAGAGTGTGAGAAAGTCGGAGACTACGTGGTGAACGTCGTACAGGCAGAAGCGGGAGAATGACACCCCGCACCTCAGGCAAATCCAGACATCAATAAAAAGAATCAGCAACACCGGCACGGCGTACATGACGCGGCCGGTGTTGCTGATTTCCTTTTTTTGCCGGTCAGGTTTCCCAACCGGCAGACAATGCCGCCGTCCTCCCTGCAGACAAGGTACAGAAACGCACCGAAGACAGTAAGCAGGCGGCGGGAGAGTGTCAGAGGCAGTGTCAGACAGACTTTGGAGGTGTTACAGAATTGCCGAGAAGGATATCCTTCACCCTCATAATCTGCAGGATAGAAGAATAGCCGCCCTCAGCAAACGAACCGCTGAGATACACAACCCTGTCGTCCTGCGTCAGCTCATGGCGGTAGAGAAGCTCTTTCACCGCTTCTACAAACTGCTGCTTCGGATTGTAATCCTCAGGCACAGAGATGGCGGCAATGCCATAGCTGAGCGACAGCTCGCGGTGAACCTTCGGATTGAAACAAACGGCGATGACAGGAATCGAGCCTCGATAGCTCGACAACTTGCGCGCCGTGCTGCCCGTCTTGCAGTCGGTGATGATGGCACGCACATTGAGTTTCTCGATGGCGTCGATGGCACAGTTTGAAAGATAGTCGGCAGTGTCAATCATCTCCTGCATCGACACCTTGCCGACAGCGGAATTGTGGATGTCATGCTCCACACGCTTAGCGATTGAAGCCATCGTCGCGACAGCCTCCAACGGATATCTGCCGCTGGCAGTCTCGCCAGACAGCATGACAGCATCGGTGCGTGTGTATATGGCAGTGGCGATATCAGAGACCTCGGCACGTGTAGGACGGGGATTCTCAATCATCGTATGCAACATCTGGGTGGCAACGATGACAGGCTTCTTTGCCTTGATACACTTACGCGTAATCTGACGCTGGATGGACGGTATGCTTTCAAGCGGCACCTCGATGCCGAGGTCGCCACGAGCTATCATGATGCCATAGCTTGCCTCAATGATTTCGTCGATATTGTCAACACCCTCCTGATTCTCTATCTTGGAAATAATCTTTATGTCCGAGCCGTGAGCGTCGAGAATATCCTGGACAGCCTTCACGTCAGCCGCACTTCTTACAAACGAGTGGGCGATGAAATCAATGTTCTCCTCGATGGCAAGCAGAATATTCTTACGGTCGCGGTCTGTCAGAGCCGGCAGCTCGATGTGCTCGCCCGGGACATTGACACTCTTGTTCGCACCGAGTGTCCCGTCGTTCATCACCTCCACCTCAATGTTGTCACCTTTTACGCTCACAACCTTCATGTCGAGCGCGCCGTCATCAAAAAGGATATCATCTCCACACCTCACGTCCTGTGCGATATTCTCGTACGAGAGGCAGATGACATCGTGTGTCGTCGGACATCCCGGCTTGCCAACAATGGTGAGATGCTCGCCCGTATGATATTGGATAGGACTCTCCACTGAAGTAGAACGCACCTCCGGTCCCTTCGTGTCTATCAATATGCCCAGGTCCGGAGATACGGCACGAGTGTTACGGATGATGGTACGCAGCCCGTCGGGAGTGGCGTGAGCCGTATTCATACGGATAACATTCACGCCAGCCTTGTACAGACTGTCTATAAACTCTACTGAACAGCGGCGGTCGCTGATTGATGCTACAATCTTTGTCTGTTTCATAAATTTCTGCTTGATTTCTTCTGGCTGACACTAAACAAGAATGCCAACCCGTCAACTAATATATATATAATGTGTCTGTGTAAAATGTAATCATCCCGTCAACCGAAAATAATACAATCTCGCCTGCAAAAGTAGTAAAAAAAACTGATATTGGCAATAAAAGTCAATAAAAATCAACGATATAGAAAAAAAAACATAAATATATTTCATTATCCGACAAAAAACTTGTAACTTTGCACGGCAAAACAACAAGGAACATGCACCGACGTCTGATGACGGTGATTGTGCGACACAATTTGCAAGCACGACGCAGCACGCAAAAAGGCTGGCGAGTTGTGTCTATGCTGAATACACAGAATTGAGTAACACAACAAAAATACATACAAACAAAATGACAAAAGCAGATATCATAAACGAGATTGTTGAAAAGACAGGTATAGCACGCAAAGACGCCACTATTGCCATTGAGGCTTTCATGGAAGTCGTGAAGTCAAATATGGTTAACAAACGCGAGAATATCTATCTCCGCGGCTTCGGCAGTTTCAATGTGAAACAGCGTGCGGCAAAGACAGCACGTAACATCTCAAAGAACACTACCATCACAATCCCTGCCCACGACATACCTGCATTCAAGCCGGCAAAAAGCTTCCTGCAGATGATGAAGGGAGAAGAAGTGACAGCAGAAGACTAAACAGCCAGAACCGCAAAAAGAGAGCCATAAAACATTCGAGGTACGGCTGCGGGCAGAAAAGACATACGCCACCGCATCGACGGCAAACAAGATTATTAGACGGAAAAATATATTAACCATTTAAAACTTAAAACATTATGCCAAACGGTAAAAAGAAAAAGGGCCACAAGATGGCTACTCATAAGCGTAAAAAGAGACTCCGTAAGAACAGACATAAGAGCAAGTAACATGCATAGCCGCACTTTCTGACAAGACAACGGAGACTGAATCGTCAGCCTCGGCAGACAGAAAGACACCACGGCGAAGCATTCACTACAACACTTGGCTCACCAGTCTTTACGGCTGAGGGGTATGTCAACAAGATGTTCCTGTCCCTACAAGCGACATGAGCCTTGACGACATACCCTTTGTCTTATCCACACAGAACATTCAATCCCTACGAACTCACATCAAAACAACAACAGCAACGACAATATGACAAGCGAACTTATCATCGACGTAAAGGAGAAAGAGATATCCATCGCATTGCTTGAGGACAAAAGTCTTGTGGAAT
The DNA here is from genome assembly GCA_004555245.1 of Bacteroidales bacterium. Lineage (GTDB taxonomy): Bacteria > Bacteroidota > Bacteroidia > Bacteroidales > Bacteroidaceae > Prevotella. Next base: position 18,705 of record SFIS01000034.1, on the reverse strand, counting down.
ACCAGACCGAGCCCCGTTCAGCTTCCTTTGCCGTAGGAAACGTCTATATGGCAAAGGTACGCAAAGTGATGCCCGGACTTAATGCCTCTTTCGTTGATGTGGGGTACGAGCGGGACGCATTCCTACACTATCTCGACCTGGGAAACCAATACCAGAGCTATGCCAAATACCTGAAACAGGTGCAGAGCGACCGTAAGAAACTCTTCCCATTCGACAAGGCACAACGCCTGCCCGACATAAAGAAAGACGGCAGCATCGCACAGACGCTGGCAAAAGACGACGAGGTGCTCGTGCAGATAGTGAAAGAGCCGATATCTACAAAAGGTCCGCGGCTGACAGGAGAGATATCCTTCGCAGGCAGATTCCTCGTCCTGATGCCGTTCCATGACAAAGTCTCCGTCTCGTCAAAAATAAAAAGCGGAGAAGAGAGAACACGCCTGAAGCAAATAGTACAAAGCGTCAAACCGAAAAACGTAGGCATCATCGTCAGGACTGTAGCCGAAGGATGCGACGGAGAAGAGTTGCGCAACGAGCTCTCCGTTCTCATGAAACGATGGGAAGATGTCATACAGAAAGTCCAGAAGACGCAGAAACGCCCACAGCTGGTATATGAAGAGACCGGAAGGGCTGTTGCATTGCTGCGCGACCTCTTCAACCCCACCTACTCTGCCATCTATGTCAACGACAACGATGTATATAACGAGATAAAGGACTACATCAGCCTCATCGCACCATCAAAGACAAGCATCGTGAAGATGTACGACGGTAAGACACCCATCTTCGACAACTTCAACGTGACAAAACAGCTGAAGTCCGGATTCGGAAAGACCGTCAACTACAGACACGGCGCATACCTCATCATCGAACATACCGAAGCCATGCACGTCGTGGATGTCAACAGCGGCAACCGCACACGCTCCGAAAACGGACAGGAGCAGAATGCGCTCGACGTCAACCTTGGGGCAGCAGACGAACTGGCACGGCAGCTTCGCCTGCGCGACATGGGAGGAATAATCATCGTCGATTTCATCGACATGCACCTTGCAGAAGACAGACAGCAACTCTACGAGCGCATGTGCCGTAACATGCAGCACGACCGCGCACGGCACAACATCCTGCCACTGTCAAAGTTCGGACTGATGCAGATCACCCGACAGCGCGTGCGGCCTGCCATGGATGTCAATGTAGAAGAAGTATGCCCCACATGTTTCGGCAAAGGAACAATAAAATCAAGCATCCTCTTCACCGAACAACTCGAACACAAGATAGACTATCTCGTGAACAAAGTGGGAGAGAAACGCTTCACCCTGCACCTGCACCCCTACGTGGCGGCATATATCAACAAAGGATTCTGGAGCCTGAAACGCAGATGGCAGGTAAGATACAGCCTCGGGCTTCGAATCATTGAATCACAGAAACTCGCTTTCCTGCAATACGAATTCTACGACAGCAAAGGACAGTTCATAGACATGAAAGAGGAGTGCGACTACTGACAGACAGACATTCAAGCCTTCTGCAACAGCAGTCTGACACAGTCTGCCACATACCATACACAAAACCGCCACACCAGACTGTAGCCTCGGGCTGTAGCATCCACCCTACACTCCGGCAAGTAAAGACAATAGAATACTACAACCGAAAAGGAGACAAAAGCCAGACGATGGTTTTGTCTCCTTTTTTCATATCCGCCATCCTCACCTGTATGTCTGGCACGTAACGCCAAGGAGTATCTCGAGCATCTTCCTGCGGCATGTCCGGTAAGGTGCTCTGGTCACACAAGACGTGACAGCTGCCCTATGTTCCGCAAATCGCGTCATTCATCCGTACGCCCCGAAATCGACATACACGCCCAGGGTGTTCAGTCAGAATCTCATTCTGCCGGTTCTCCCTTCACATATCTCAACAGGTCTGCCACTACATAGCTCGACCCTCCCACGAATATGAAGTCGTCGTCGCCTGACGCTTCAAGTGCTGCGCGATAAGCCTCCTCTACGCAGTCATAACAAGTACCGTTCAGCCCATGTGCCACCGCCTTCTCCATGACCTTGCCTGCAGGAATGGCCCTGTGTGTCGAGGCTTGTGTGAAATAGTATGTCGCATTGCGCGGCAACATACGTGTCACGGTGTCGATGTCCTTGTCGTCCACCATACCGAAGACCATCCTCAGAGTTCCGCCGCACTCTGTTGCAGCAATCTGTCCTGACAGATACTTCCATGCCGCCACATTGTGTCCAGTGTCGCAAATCACAAGGGGACGTTCGGACAAAGTCTGCCACCGCCCCTGGAGCCCCGTGACTCGGCATACGTTCTCCAATGCGCGGCGTACAACATTTGTCGCGTTTTCTATTTTGTAGCCACGGCTTTTCAGGGCACGGGCAAGAGGCAGGAGGCATGACAGCACTGTATTGAGGTTCTGTCGCTGATAGTCGCCCTTGAGTTCATAATCCACGTCAAGCACAGGGCGTTTGTCTTCTGCGAAGATGAGCGGTGCGTGTCGCTCTGCCGCTATCCGTTCAAAGACGGGGCGTGTCCCGTCATCCGCTTCTCCCACGACAACGGGTACGCCTTCCTTGATGATGCCGCCCTTCTCTGCCGCAATGAGAGGCAGGGTGTTGCCGAGAAACTGTGTATGGTCAAACGATATGTTAGTTATCACAGAGAGTATCGGAGTGATAATATTGGTGCAATCAAGTCTTCCGCCAAGCCCCACCTCTATCACTGCCACATCGACAGCAGCGTCTCTGAAATACTCAAAAGCCATGGCAGTGGTTATTTCAAAGAACGAGGGCGAGAGGGAGTTGAAGAAGTCCCTGTTCCGTTCCACCCATTCCACGACATATCGCTCGCTTATCATCTCTCCGTTGACACGTATGCGCTCACGGAACGTGACAAGATGCGGGGAGGTGAAAAGCCCCACCTTCAGCCCCGCCTCCTGCAAGACGGCGGCAATGGAGTGTGAGCACGACCCCTTGCCGTTTGTCCCTGCCACATGCACGGTGAGATACGCCCTGTGCGGATGCCCGGCGTGCCTGTCGAGGGCAAGCGTGTTTGCCAGACCGTCCTTATATGCCACAGCCCCGACCTTCGTAAAGGCTGGGGCTGCGTTGTATAGATAGTCAATTGTTTCGTTGTATGTCATGATGATGTCATTATGTGCCATGATAGCCGGCATTGTGTTGCGTATTCCGAAAAGCCATGCCTGGAGGATGCCGGCTACAGACGGTCCGTGCTATCAGAAATAGCTGCGGAATCTCTCGAATATGGTACGCTTCGTCTGGTTGTCGCCTTTGAAGTTGTCAGAGTTCTTGAATGTCTCGAGAGCCTTCCGCTCGTCCTTGCTCAATGTCTTGGGTACAAAGACAGAGATGTTGAGCACCATGTCTCCCGTTCCGTAGCCATAGCCTTTCACAGCGGGCAATCCCTTTCCTCTCAGCCTCAGCGACTTGCCTGGCTGCGTGCCGGGTTCGATAGTGACAGCAAGTTTCCTGCCGTCTATCGTAGGCACTTCCACCTTTCCTCCGAGAGCCGCAGTGGGGAAGTCGAGCAGGAGGTTGTAGCGTATGTCGTTGCCGTCGCGTATGAAGGTGTCGTTCTGCTCTTCAGTGATGAAGACCTGAATGTCGCCGCTCACGCCGTTCTTCTGTCCGGCGTTTCCCTTGTTAGGTATAGTGACCACCATTCCGTCCTGCACTCCGGCGGGGATTTCCACTTCGATAACCTCTTCGCCCTTCACCACTCCAGTGCCATGACAGTGGTTGCACTTGTTCTTGATGACAGTTCCCTCGCCCTGACAGTCCGGACACGGCGACTGTGTCTGCACCATGCCGAACAGCGACTGCTGTGACCGCAGCACATATCCCGAGCCGTGACATTTCTGGCACGTCTCCGGCACTGCATTGCCCTCGGCTCCCGTACCGTTACAGTGCGGACATTTCACATCCTTACGCACCTTGAACTTCTTCGTCACTCCGGTAGCCACCTCCTGCAGCGAGAGTCTCACTTTCAGTCGCAGGTCAGCGCCACGATGCACACTGCTTCGTCTGCTTCCCCTTCCTCCTCCGAAGAAGTCGCCGAAGCCGCTTCCTCCGAAGTCGAATCCTGAGCCGAAGACACTGTTGAGGATATCGTTCATGTCAAATCCGCCGAATCCTCCTCCGAATCCTCCGCCCATATTAGGGCCGTCAAATCCGAACTGGTCATACTGCTGACGCTTTGTAGCATCAGAGAGGACGCTGTAAGCCTCAGCCGCTTCCTTGAACTTCTCTTCAGCTTCTTTCTTCTCCGCATCGCTCTTTCCGCTCTGGCGGTCAGGGTGATATTTGATGGCCATCTTCTTGTAGGCCTTCTTTATTTCATCAGCGCTGGCGCTTTTCTGCACGCCGAGCACTTCATAATAATCACGTTTTGCCACAATAGTAAAATTTTTAGATTGGTGACTTTAGCATTTCCTTGTCTTGCCTGCCTTCTACATATAATATATATATATATAAGATGTGTGCGTCGCCTCTTCCTTTCAAGGCAAGCAGGAAGCCATGCTTATTGTCCTACTGCCACTTTGGCATGTCTGAGAACCTTGTCGTTGAGAGTGTAGCCTGTCTGCACACAGTCTATCACCTTCCCTTTCATGGCGTCTCCCATGCCCGGGACGAGAGCGACAGCCTCGTGGAAGTCGGTGTTGAAATCCTGTTCCTTGGTTTCTATCTTCTTCACTCCCTGTGATTCAAGGATATTGACAAATTTCTTGAAGATGAGTTCCATACCTTCTTTCAGAGCCTTGGCCTCATCCGATTCCGCCTGCTGTGCCATTGCCCTTTCAAAATCGTCGAGCACGGGCAGAATGGCCTTTATAGTCTTCTCGCCTCCGTTGAGTATGAGGTCAGCCTTCTCTTTCATCGTACGTTTGCGGAAATTGTCAAACTCCGCCTGTTTGTACAACATCTGGGTCTTGAGGTCTTCTATGTCAGCAAGCGCTTTCTCCAGCGGGTCCTGCTTTTCCTCATCCGGCGTGTCGTGTCCTTCGGCAGCCCCGGCGTTGTCGGCTGCAGTGTCAGCATCGTTCTGTGCATTGCCGGCATCGCAGTCGCAGTTGTCTGTCTGCGCCTTTTCTGCATCCGTCACCTTCATGTCGTCGCCTTCTGTCCGTGCAGCAGTCTCCTGCGTGTTTCCGGTTTCAGGACATTGTTGCTGAGCGTCTATTGTTTCTTCAGTGTATTGGTTTTCTTTCTTTGTCATAATATTAATGTTTTGGTGTACACTTTCTTGAATACAAAGTGTGTGCCAAATCGTTTAGGGTGTCATGTTCCTTTAAGTTTTGTCATGCGCCGTACATCTTTTCTTTCTGAGCTTTTATCTGCTCGTCGTAGATATAGTCGTCGTATGTCATGAGTTTGTCAATAGTTCCGGCAGGTGTGAGTTCGATGATGCGGTCAGCGACAGTGTTGATGAACTCATGGTCGTGCGATGCGAAGAGCACGTTTCCCTTATAGCTGACGAGGTTGTTGTTGAATGCCTGTATTGATTCGAGGTCAAGATGGTTTGTCGGCGTATCGAGAATGAGGCAGTTGGCGTTTTTCATCTGCATACGCGCTATCATGCATCTCATTTTCTCTCCTCCCGACAGCACATTGACATGCTTCTCCACCTCTTCCTGTTTGAAGAGCATACGTCCGAGGAAAGCTTTCATCGCCACCTCGTTGCCCGGTCCGAACTGGCTGAGCCAATCTACGAGGTTCAGTTCGCTTTGGAAGAAAGACGTGTTGTCGAGCGGCAGATAAGCCGTAGTTATAGTGACGCCCCATTTGTATGTACCCGCCTGCGGCTCTCTGTTTCCGTTAATGATTTCGAAGAGGGCTGTCATGGCCTTCGGGTTGTGTGAGAGGAAGACAACTTTCTGTCCTTTCTCTATATTGAAGCTGACATTGTCGAAGAGCACCGTTCCGTCATCCTCCACCGCCTTCAGTCCTTCCACTTCGAGAATCTGGTTGCCCGGTTCGCGTTCCATGGTGAAGATGATGCCGGGATATTTTCGTGTCGAGGGCTGTATCTCCTCTACATTGAGTTTTGCGAGCATCTTCTTTCTTGATGTGGTCTGCTTTGATTTTGCCACATTGGCAGAGAATCGTCTGATGAACTCTTCCAGTTCCTTTCGTTTCTCTTCTGCCTTGATCTTCTGGTTCTGTGCCTGTCTCAAGGCGAGCTGGCTTGATTCGTACCAGAAGGAGTAGTTTCCTGCAAACACCGTCACCTTTCCGAAGTCGATATCCACAGTTTGTGTAGATACTGCATCGAGGAAGTGTCTGTCGTGCGATACTACGAGCACAGTCTGCTCTACATTCGACAGATACTCTTCGAGCCACTGTACGGTATCGAGGTCAAGGTCGTTTGTAGGCTCGTCGAGCAGCAGGTTGTCCGGGTTTCCGAACAGAGCCTTCGCCAGCATCACTCTCACTTTCTCGTTGTTCGAGAGGTCGGCCATGAGTTTCTGGTGCAGGTTTTCCTTTATGCCGAGGTTCTGCAGCAGCTGTGCGGCATCGCTTTCGGCAGTCCATCCTCCCAGTTCGGCATATTTCTCTTCGAGTTCCGCCACTTTCACCCCGTCTTCGTCACTGAAATCCGCCTTCATGTAGAGAGCCTCTTTCTCCTGCATGTTCTGCCAGAGAGGCTGGTGTCCCATCAGCACCGTGTTCATCACGGTGTATTGGTCGTATTTGAAGTGGTCCTGTTCGAGCACGGAGAGGCGTTCGCCCGGTGCCATCTCGACAGTGCCTTTGTTGGGTTCGAGGTCTCCGGAAATTGCTCTGAGCAGGGTCGATTTGCCTGCTCCGTTCGCTCCTATGACACCATAGATGTTTCCGCTCGTAAACTTCAGGTTCACATCCTTGTACAAAACTCTCTTGCCAAACTGAATAGCTAAATTTGTGACTGTAATCATTATATGTATGTTATGGTTTTGCCGGTTTGTCCGTCCGGCTTATGATGTTGCAGATGAAATGAAGAATCAAATGTGTGTTAAAGAAGAAACACACTCCAGCCCTCCCGTAGCATGTCTTCGGGAGGGCTGGAGTGTTGTATTAGTATGCGTTCTCAAATTCCTTGAGGAAAGGCGTATAGTTTTCAGAGAACATTCTGAGGTCAGACACCTGATATTTGAGGTTGGTTATTCGTTCCACTCCGAGGCCGAAGGCATATCCGCTGTACACCTTGCTGTCTATGCCGCACAGTTCGAGCACATTGGGGTCCACCATGCCGCATCCGAGAATTTCCACCCATCCGGTGTGTTTGCAGAATCCGCATCCCTTTCCTCCGCAGATATGGCAGGAGATGTCCATCTCTGCCGAAGGTTCCGTGAAGGGGAAGTATGAAGGACGGAGGCGAATCTTCGTGTCGGCCCCGAACATCTCCTGTGCGAAAGTGAGCATCACCTGTTTCAGGTCGGTGAACGAGACGTTCTTGTCTATATACAGCCCCTCTATCTGATGGAAGAAGCAGTGTGCGCGTGCCGTGATGGCCTCGTTGCGATAGACACGTCCGGGACAGATGACACGTATCGGCGGCTGCGACGTCTCCATCACACGCGCCTGCACGCTTGACGTGTGCGAGCGGAGCAGTATGTTTTTCGTCACGTCATCGAGTGTTGTCTTCTCCACGAAGAATGTGTCCTGCATGTCTCGTGCGGGATGGTCGGCGGCGAAGTTCATTTTCGTGAACACGTGCAGGTCGTCTTCCACCTCCGGTCCGTCAGCAAGTGTGAATCCCATACGCTGGAAGATGTCTATAATCTCGTTGCGCACAATGGTGAGAGGGTGGCGCGAGCCGAGAGCGACAGGATAAGGAGTGCGTGTCAGATCTTCTGCCACGATGCCGGTGTCAGCCACGGCATTCTGTTCTTTCAGCGTGTTTATTCTCTCTATCGCGAGTTGTTTCAGCTCGTTGATCTTCACGCCCACCTCGCGTTTCTGCTCGGCAGGTACGTTACGGAACTCAGCCATGAGTAGAGAGATAGACCCTTTCTTGCTGAGATATTTCACATAGAGTTCGTCAGTGCCTGCTGCTGTGTCTGCCGAGAGGTTTTCAATCTCCTGGCGCAGGGCTTCTATTTTTTGCAGTATCATGTTTAGATGTACATATTTTGAAAATTCGCTACAAAATTAATAATTTTTCCTCAAAAACACGGTATAAATTAAAATAAAGTTGTAAATTTGCACGAAAATGTTGATGAATACAGGACAGAGAACATGAAAAGAACATTTTATGTCGTAGTGGTTGCTGTGATTTCGATGCTTCTCTCCACAACGGGATGCACCGAGCGCAAGGCGGAGCCTGCCGACACCATTGTTGACAGCACAGCGACCGACAGCATCGAAGCTGACACACTTGAGACTCTTCTCGAAGAGACCCCTATGCCAAAGGCTGCAGACGAGCTCTTCGACGATTTCATCTTCAACTTCGCCGCCAACCGCAAGTTACAGATGTCGCGCATAGATTTCCCCGTTGCCGCTTACGAGATGGGCACGAAGACCGCCATCCCCCGCGACAAATGGCACATGGAACGCTTTTTCATGCGTCAGGGCTACAACACTCTTGTCGGCTGTTCGATGCATGACATCGACCGCTCGAAAGACACGAGCGTCAGCCACGTCACCATAGAGAAGGTGATGGTTGAGACAGAGCGCGTGCGCCAATACATCTTCAACCGCGTGCAAGGGTTGTGGAAACTCCAGGAGCTGAGAACCGTGCCGATGTCCGAGAATGCTTTCGGCGACTTTTATTCTTTCTATCACAAGTTCGCCACAGATTCCACCTTCAGGCAGCATTCGCTTGCAGAGACGGTAGAGTTCTCCGGCCCTGACCCGGACGATGACTTCTCGCGCATGGAGGGGTCTATCATGCCCGAGCAGTGGGAGATGTTTGCGCCCGAATTGCCCGAGACGATACACTACAACATCATCTACGGCACGAACAGGACAGAGGGCAACCGCCGCGTGCTCGTCATCCGCGGCATAGCCAACGGCTTTGAGGTTCAGCTGACATTCCACAAGTCAGGCAACACCTACACCCTTGTCAAGCTGAACACGTGACAATTTTCAGAAAAGCAATGAAAGACTACCGAGATTTCGATTTATCAGGACACAACACCTTCGGATTGAGCGAGACATGCAGCAGATACGTCGAATATGCGACACCCGACGAGCTGCGCTCAATCCTACATTCGCTCACCGCCGCCGACATGCCATTGTTTCATATCGGCGGCGGTAGCAATATCCTTCTCACACGACATTTTCCCGGCACGATGCTGCATTCTGCCATCAAGGGCATCGAGGCTGTTGACGACGGCGACAGCTGGCTGTTGCGCTGCGGCAGCGGCGAGACATGGGACGACGTTGTGGCATACGCCGTGGCGCACGACATGTACGGCATCGAGAACCTGTCGCTCATCCCGGGCGAGGTGGGTGCCTCTGCCGTGCAGAACATCGGGGCTTACGGCAGAGAGGCGTGTGACGTGATAGACAAGATCGAGGCGTTGCGCATCGCAGACGCCTCGCCCGCCGTATTCCGGAACGCCGACTGCGGCTACGGCTACAGGCAGAGCCGCTTCAAGACTGAATGGAAAGGGGCGTATGCCATCACACACGTCACCTACCGTCTGTCTAAAACCTTCACGCCACACATTGACTACGGCAACATACGCGACAGCCTCGAGAGGCGCGGCATCGTATCGCCGACAGCCGCAGACATACGCGATGCCGTCATCGGCATAAGGCAGTCGAAACTGCCCGACCCGGCCGTGGAAGGCAATGCAGGCAGTTTCTTCATGAACCCCGTGGTGGAGAAGGAGGTGTATGAGAGAATCTCAGCCTCGTTCCCTGACCTCCCCCACTACCCTGCCCCGTCCGGACACGTCAAGCTGCCTGCCGGATGGCTGATTGACCGATGCGGATGGAAGGGGCGCACCATGTCGCGGGCGGGAGTACACAACCGCCAGGCCTTGGTGCTGGTGAACAAAGGCGGGGCGACAGGGGCTGACATCACGGCTCTCGCCGCAGCAATACAGGAAGATGTGAAACGGACGTTCGGCATTGACCTGCATCCGGAAGTGATATATTTATAGTCTGGTTGACAAGCTGGTTTTTCTGTTGACAGGTTGACAGGCTGATTTTTCAGTTGGCAGGTTGACAGGTTGACGAGTTGACAGTCTTTCAGTTGAGGCATTGACAAGCAGAAAGTATTACGTTTATGAGCCATACCCTACCCTTGACCCTGACTTTCCTCGGGACAGGCACATCCTGCGGTGTGCCTGTTATAGGATGCGACTGCGCCGTCTGCCGTAGCCTTGACCCTCGCGACCACCGCTACCGCTGCTGCGCCCTTGTCGAGTCTGCCACGACACGCATTCTCATAGACTGCGGCCCCGACATCCGCGAGCAGATGCTGCGCGAGCCTTTCAGGCGCATCGACGGTGTCTTGCTGACGCACATCCACTACGACCATGTAGGGGGTCTTGACGACCTCCGCCCCTTCTGCACCTTCGGCGACATCTCTGTCTATGCCGACCGTGAGACTGTTGACGGTCTCCACGCGACGATGCCATACGTCTTTGCCGAGCATCTCTATCCCGGCGTGCCGCGCCTGCATCTTCACTCCATAGCCCACTATCAGGCGTTCAGCATCGGCGACATCCCTGTCATGCCCATCCGCGTGATGCACGACAAGCTGCCCATCACCGCCTTCCGCTTCGGCAGTCTGGCATATATCACAGACATGAAGAGCATCGACGACAAAGGTGTCGAAGCCCTTGCAGGCATAGAGACGCTCGTCGTCAACGCCCTCCGCTTCAGTCCTGACCACCATTCGCACATGCTGGTTGACGACGCGGTGGCATTCGCCCGCCGCACAGGGGCGCGGCAGACCTTCTTCACTCACTGCACACACGACATCGGGCTGCACGATGATGCCAACGCCCGGCTGCCGGAAGGCTTCATGTTTGCCTTCGACGGCATGAAGGTCAGCATCTGAAGCCCCCCGCCATATCAGATTTCCCCCTCCACCATCCCGATTCCGGAAAAATGAAAGCCATCGACCGCGACATACTCAACATTGCTCTTCCGGCAATAGTGTCAAACATCACCGTCCCGCTTCTGGGACTTGTTGACGTCACCATTGTCGGACACATCGGCGGTGCGTCCACCATCGGGGCGATAGCGGTAGGCAGTATGGTGTTCAACGTGATATACTGGATTTTCGGCTTCCTGCGCATGGGCACCAGCGGCATCACCGCCCAGGCTTTCGGACGGCACGACACGGCGGGCATTTCCGGCACGTTGTTCCGCTCGCTCTCCGTAGGCTTGCTGACGGGTGTGGCCTTTGTCTGCCTGCAGTCGCTGCTGTGGCAGTGTGCCGTTTTCCTCATCCGCCCCACCGCCGACATCGTCACTCTGGCATCGCGGTATTTTGACATCTGCATCTGGGGCGCACCCGCCACGCTCGGGCTCTACAGTCTGACAGGATGGTATATCGGGATGCAGGACACCAAGACGCCTATGGTCATCAGCATCATGCAGAACGTGCTGAACATAGCCTGCAGTCTTTTCTTCGTTTTTGTTTTAGGCAAAGGCATCGAAGGTGTAGCCTTCGGCACACTGACGGCGCAATACGCCGGACTGTTCACCGCCCTCGTGATGCTTCGCCGCTATCCCCGTCACGTCGGGGCATGCCGTCGTGCCGACTTTCTTGACATGCCTGCCCTTCTGCGTTTCTTCACCGTGAACCGAGACATCTTTCTCCGCACACTCTTTCTCGTTGCCGTGAATCTCTTCTTCACATCTGCAGGAGCCCGCCAGGGTGCTGTCATACTGTCTGTCAACACCCTCCTCTTCCAGCTCTTCACGCTCTACTCATACGTTATGGACGGTTTCGCCTACGCCGGCGAGGCATTGGGCGGCAGACACTACGGCGCCCGTGACAAGGCGATGTTCTGCCTGACGGTGCGCCGCCTCGTCGGATGGAGCCTGCTGCTCACCGCCGCCTACACCATATTATATTATACCGGCGGCACGCCGTTCCTCAACCTCCTCACCGACGATGCTGCCGTTGTGGCGGCGGCACACACCTATATGCCATGGGCATGGGCTATCCCGATAGCCGGCATGGGGGCGTTCTATTGGGACGGGCTGTATATCGGCATGACGGCGTCGCGCGGAATGCTGGCATCGACATTCTGCGGGGCGGCGGTGTTTTTCGCCACATGGCTCCTGCTGCAGCCGTCGCTCGCCAACCACGCCCTATGGCTCGCGCTGCTGCTATATCTCGTCACGCGAGGCATAGTGCAGACACTCCTGTTCGGGAGATACGACCTGAAATGAGATGTGGCAGACGCTCTGACACGCACCATCCTGTCACGGCTCTGCCGGAAAATGTATCCTGAAGCATAAAACCGAAAAAACATGGAAGCACTGTTACAATACTGCTGGAAACACCGCATCTTCCCCTCCCCGACATTCACTGCCGCCGACGGCAGGGAGATAGAGGTAATCGACCCCGGGCTGCAGAACTTCGACGCCGGGCCAGACTTCTTCAACGCCAAGATACGCATAGCCGGCGAGACATGGGCGGGCAACGTCGAGATACACACACGCCGCGAAGAATGGTATGCCCACGGCCACGACCGCGACGCCGCCTACGACAACGTCATACTGCATGTGGTGCGTTCAAACCCGCCAGCCTCACGCAGCCATGCCTGCCGCGAGGAGATGGCGGAATACGGTTCGCTCCAGCCCGATTTCATCTACGCCAACGAGGGCAGGCTGCAGGAATATGCGGCAAGCCAGAGCAAGGTGGGCGTGAAGACCAGCGCAGGACGCATCGTGCCGGAAATATCTATGCCCGTGCCGCAATATATCGAAGACAACTACGCCGCCCTTTCTGCAACCGACGCCTACCCGCCCTGCTACCGCATCATACCGGAACTCTCTCCCGTCGTCGTCACATCGTGGATGGCTGCCCTGCAGACAGAGAGGCTGATGCGGAAGACAGAAGACATCACGAAGACACTGAACCTGCTGAACGGAGATTGGGAGCATACGTATTTCACTGCCCTCGCACGCAGCATGGGCTTCGGCTCCAACAGCGACAATCTGGAGATATGGGCGCGCAACATGCCGCTCAACTACGCCTCACACCATCGCGACAATCTCTTCCAGATAGAAGCTCTCTTCTTCGGACAGGCAGGCCTGCTGAATGTCGCAGCCGTTCACGAGCGCATGAAACTCGAGACTGCCGCCGACCCCTACTTCCAGCGTCTCTCAAACGAGTATGCCTATCTCTCGCACAAGTTCGGACTGCAGCAGCAGCGTCCGCCGCAATGGAAATTCATGCGGATGCGCCCACAGAACTTCCCGCATATACGCATCGCACAACTCGCGCGCCTCTTCCACGAAAGGCGGGCGTCGCTGTCACAGCTGCTCGGATGCTCTGACGTGAGACAGCTGAAAGCGCTGCTCGGATGCGGCGTGTCGGAATATTGGGAGACACACTACACCTTCGGACACGAGAGCAGGCGCAGCAGCAAGCAGCTCTCGGCATCAAGCGTCAACAGCATAGCCATCAACTGCGCCATACCGATACTCTTCGCATACGGGCGGCACAACGCCGACGAGAACCTGTGCCAGCGCGCCGTTGACCTTCTGGAAGACTTGCCTGCCGAGCAGAACAACATCATACGCCTGTGGCAGGAGGTGGGACTGAAACTGCACTCGGCAGCCGACACACAGGCTCTCATACAGCTGAAGAACAGATATTGCGACCGACGCGACTGCCTGAGATGCCGTTTCGGACACGAACACCTCAGACGCAACACCCGGAAACCGCTCTGACAACCTGCGGAAACGCCATGCCAGACACTGAAAAATGCCTGACGGAAGGTAAAAAATCTTGACAAACGGAAATGTTGGAATTAACATTTCGTAACGCACGTTTCGCTTCACAAACGGCGTCTCTTTACCTGCACGGCAACCGAAACAGTATGTTTTGGAGGGCAAAATAGTCAAAGTGAGGATGCAAAACAATATGAATGACAAGGCAAAATAGTCTTTCCCGGCAGCCAAGATTGACTATCTTGGCGGCAAAAACACTATGTTTTGCCGGCAGAAACAATGGGTTTTACACACAAAGAAAAAGTAATACACTGTGTTACAACACTTTACACAAACCGTAAAATTCACGCACTGTAGCGCGTCGGGAATCGGCATCACGTTTTCTACGCATTTCTCGCGGATTTGAAATCACAAGACATTGCGTTTCTCAGACTGCAACGACAGACTTTCATACACACTATACACAACCTTAAGAAAACAAAAGAAAAATGAAACAAGTATTATCTCTCATCACAATCCTTCTCCTGACGACAAGCGTCTCTTTCGCCCAGGAGAAGAAACTCGGCGAGGACGAGCCTTTCGTCCCTACAGCCGAAGAACTCGCGAAATATCTCCCCGAGCTGAAGGCGGGAGACGCCGCTCCCGCACTTGCCGCCCCCGACACACTGGGCAACATCGTGTCGCTTGACGGCTATAGGGGCAGTTACGTCATCATCGACTTCTGGGCGACATGGTGCGGCGACTGCCGGCGCGAGATACCTGGGCTCAAGGCTCTCTACAACGACTATGCCGACGCCAAGGTCAACGGTGTACCGCTGCGATGGCTGAGCTTCAGCTTCGACTTCAACGCTACGGCATGGAAGAACATGTTGCGCAAGGAGAAATTCCCCTGGACACAAATCAGCAACCTGAAACGGACGCGTGAGGACCCGACGTTCGCCAACTGGAAGCTGCGATGGATTCCCGCATTCTTCATAATCTCGCCCGACGGCACCATAGCAGCCACTGCCATCACCGCCGACGGGCTCCGCGCCGCCATCGAGGGACTGAAGTAAAGGTGCGGGCCATGAACTTGACGACGGGAACCAACAGAACCGCATAAAGACTGAACAGAAGCCGACGGAAACGCCGGAAAACGAGTAGGAGGCAAACACTGACCATTGTGTTTGCCTCCTTCTTTCATGTTTACCCGCTATCTCTCACCACCCTACACACCCTTCTGCATACGGCGCTTCATCTGTTGGATGCCATTGGAGGCACACATCCGTATGACACATACAGCATTGCCTGCACAGTCTGCCGTCTGAAATTGGAAAGATTGCATTGTTTCTGAGCCTGATGCGGAAGACGCAATAAAAAAATGAAGAAAACAAATTCTCATACGATGCTCCTGCATGTAACTGATGCGTGGTCTTATCGTCGCGCTGAAAGCGCAAAAGCGCATAGCCTAGGGTAAAGCGCAGCGGCACCCTGGGTTATTTCATGTAGGTGATGGTCGAGCTGAAAGCGCAAAAGCGTGGATAACAGCAGGATATTTAACGCTCCGCTTAGTACAGCCTTACAGGCTGGTCTTTAATTACAAACTTGAGTAAATTAGTCGCTTGATGAATGAATATTCACTTTGCGAAATTTCAGTAAATGATAATTATTAAGGTCTGAACACAATCCAAGTACCATCATTATCCTTGCCTTCACGCTTTAGAACGCCAAGCTTTTGTAAAGCAGACAGGTCACGTTCGACGGTGCGCTGGCTCACCGACAAAGTCTCCGACATTTGCTTGCCAGTGATTGTCGGAGACTCTTTGATAAGATTGAGTATTTTAGGCTGACGCTCAGTGAGTTTCCTCTCCGACATATCTCCGTCATGGTTTCCGACATTTTGTGTGTCGGAGGAGGCGAAGATAACGGTCTGGAATTGGGTCGGAGTAGATATGAACTTGGGTTTTAGCTCGTCCTTATAACCTTCCAAGGCTTTGGTCTCATTACAGATGCGTGTGAGTCCACTACCACGCTTCTCCATGTAGTCAAGTTGAGCCATTACGTTTGCAAGTATGGGATTACGTCTTTCAGAAGACACATCTTTGATGTCCAAATCCTGTATCAGTAAACCATTATACATTACGCCTGGAGTGCAAAAGTACAGCATTCTTAGCACTCCTAAAATACGTCTAATTTGGGATGCTTACCCTCCATCGGTGGTGAAGAGAGCATCCTCGCACACAGAAAAATAGCAGCCAACCGACGAACGAAGCATGGGCAGAGTATCGAGCACCGCTCGATACTATGCCATGCAAGAAGGAGGAAGAGGATACTCAACCGACTGGCGATTGACTGCATCTATGCTTTGTCCAAAGAGGAACTATCCAAAGTGGACAGGGAGTTAGAGCGAATCGTGGGGGATTTTTCACTTCCATATAAAGGGCTTAAAAGATAACGACCCCTACAGACTCCTCAGTTCTTTCTTTTGTTGACTACCATGTGATAATCTTATCAACGATTTCTTGTTGTTCTGTACTACTGCGTCTCAGATAGATACGTGTCGTTTCTATACTCTCATGTCCCATCAAATCGGCAAGGAGAGAGATGTCATTGAACTTTTCCAAGAAATTCTTTGCGAAGCGATGACGGAAGGAATGTGGATATACCACTTTCTCGTTAAGTCCATATTTTATGGCATAATTCTTCAACTGCTGTGCTATGCCTCTTGTAGTGATACGCTGTCCGAAACGGTTCAAGAACAGATACCCGGTTGTGCGCTTCAATCCTTCAAGCCATTCTGAGGTTTCTTCACGTAACGATTTCGGAATATAGATACGGCGTATCTTGCCCCCTTTGGTATAGATGTCATAATACCCCACTTGTACATGTTCCACCTTTATCTGTACAAGCTCACTGACACGTGCGCCTGTTGCTGCCAAGAAACGAACCACGAAGTACCACTCTTTGTTATCTTCCTGCTTCAGTTTCTTTTTCAGGAAGAGGTAATCGGCATTGCTGATGACATTCTCCAAATAGGTACGTTGCTGAACCTTCACCGATTTCAGGCGGAGCTTTGACTTCCCCATAAAGTCGAGGTACTTGTTGATGGCTTGAATACGTAGGTTCACCGTCTTGGGTTTGTACGTTTCAATCAAGAAGGTCTTATAGACCAACAGGTTCTTCTTGTTCAGCTCCTTAAATTTAGAGTTGAACTCCTTCACAGCATACAGGTATGCCGTAATTGTGTTCTGCGCCATATTTGCCTGGCGCAAGACGTTTTCAAATGAATTTTCTGTCATATTTACATTGTATTATTGGGGCGACATTGCCCTCTATACAAACGAAGGAGCAGCGAGCGCAATGCCAAACATTGTTTGAACATCGCCGAGTCGTAACTGAGTAAGATAGAATATCAATATGTATGACCTATTTCTATGAGTTCCTATTATGAGAAGTTTCTTGCTACGGGGGAGGTGAAGTGCATAGATGAGGAGATACCGTTTGAGATACCACAGGGGTGGGAATGGACACGTTGGGGGAATCTGTCTTTTTCGATTCAATATGGATATAATGCTCCAGCAGAAGATACCGGTGATATTAGAATGGTACGAATAAGCGACATTCAAAAGGGCAATGTGTTATGGGCAACAGTTCCATTTTGCAGAATTTGTCAAAATGAAATCGATACATATCTACTCAAAAAGAATGATATTTTGTTTGCAAGAACAGGAGGAACAGTAGGTAAATCCTTTCTTGTAAATGAAGTTCCATACCCTTCTATTTATGCAGGTTATCTTATACGAACACGGTATAGCAATATGTTATCTGCCCAATATATGAAATATTTTATGGAGAGTGAATTATACTGGGAGCAACTCCGCAATGGAACAATTGCTACAGCTCAGCCAAATTGCAACGGAAGGACTTTGGCAAAAATGTTTTTGCCCGTTCCTCCTTATAATGAGCAAATTCGTATCACGGATAAACTGAATAATGTATTAGAACATGTTCGTAAATATGGAGTTAGTCAAGACCGATTGAATAAACTGAATATTCAAATCCTTGATTTACTGAAAAAGTCTATTTTACAAGAAGCTATTCAAGGCAGGCTCGTACAGCAAATTGAAGAAGAAGGTACAGCTCAAGAGTTGCTTGATCAAATTCAAACAGAGAAGCAACGACTTGTCAAGGAAGGCAAACTGAAGAAGTCTGAGTTAACCTCTTCCGTTATCTGTAAAGGTGACGATAACAAGTATTATGAGCAGATAGGTTCAGATATATATGATATTACAGACAGCATTCCTTTTGATATCCCTGCTAATTGGAATTGGTGTAGATTGAAAGATGTTTGTTCTATCTTCACAGGAGCGACCTTCAAAAAGGAAGATGCAAGTACAGGGAGTAAAGGCGTTCGTGTATTACGTGGCGGCAATATATCACCCTTTGAACTTGTAATGAAGCCTGACGATTTGTTCCTCCCATGCACAAAAATTAAAGAAAGCATCTTGTTGAGAAAGAACGACATAGTGACACCTGCTGTTACAAGTCTTGAGAATATTGGTAAAGCCGCAAGAGTGCAAAAAGACTTGAATGATGTAACAGTCGGAGGATTTGTTTTTATTCTTCGCTCATTTCTTTGTAATGATTGGCTTTCACAGTATCTTCTTGCACTTTTGGGCTCACCATCTATGGGAGAATACATGAAGTCTGTTACCAACAAATCAGGACAAGCCTTCTATAACATCGGGAAAGAGCGATTGGCAATGGCAATGATTCCATTACCTCCAATTAAAGAACAGCAACGTATAGTTGCCCAAATAGAAAAACTATTTGAGCAACTGAAATAATGCGTCAATTC
>SFIS01000033.1 GCA_004555245.1 Bacteroidales bacterium | reverse complement strand
AGCGACAAACACGCTCGGAGAGAAGGTGGAGATGCGAATATGCAGCACTCCGACCACCAAGGCCGCAGACATCTACTCCATGTTGAACTACAAACCAATACCGTTTAGAAAAATCAAAATTTGTAGAACACAGTAAAACAAATCAAACATACAAATCGCTGATTAGCAAGAAAGACGAGAATAAAACGTAAAAGTTGGGTGAAGATTATCGCAGGTGGATACTACGAACTACCTCCCTGTGGCCAGTGAGGCCGGAGGACAAGTCTCGCTTTTTGAAATTGTTTCTTTTGGAAAGAGGGAACGTAGCGGGCTCTACGCGACCTAAAAGATTCCTCTTCTTAACCCAAAAGCCGCCATCACGCATCGCTGCGTAATGACGGCTTGGGAAATTATGTATATGATGTTTAACAATAAGCAGTTCTGACACTGGCATCACTTGCAGAGCCATTCGTCGAAGAGTTTCGGCGTGTCGGGATTCGACGGACGCGGGGCGTCGGCCTTTACGATGCGTCCCTCCCGGTCGAGCAGGATGAAACGCGGAATGCCGTTGATGAGATAGTCGTCCATGAACTGCATCTTGCTGCCTCCGTAGAGTTGTATGCCCTTCATGTTCTTCTCTCGCACCATCTTCTCCCACGCAGCTTTGTTCTGGTCGCATGAGATGCTGACGAAATGGATGTCTTTTCCAGCGTAGCTCTCTTCGAGTTTCTCAAGGTGCGGCAGCTCTCCGCGACACGGACCGCACCATGTCGCCCACACGTCGATATAGACAAGTTTCCCGCGCAGGGATTCGAGGGTCACCGTCTTGCCTTCTATGTCAGGACAACTGAATGCGGGCGACGACATGCCCACGCGCAGTCTGCCCCACTTCCCGCAGACATCGTTGAAAGCGGAGACAAGGTCGGCATCGCTGACATACTTCTTGTGCAGCGCGACGAAAGAGTCGTTGCTGTCAAGACCTGAAGAGTATATCTTCTCATAAGCGCAGGTATGCACGACAGAAGCCTTGACAGTGGCATCGGTGAGGACACTGTTTAGAGCCGATTCAAGTTTGGCGGCCTCATCGTCGCCGGGCATCACGGCGACATGCGCCCGCACGGCGTTCTCGACATACTCCTTGTAGCCCGGCACGGGAAGCAGCGAGGCATCGCTGACAGCAAGGCGGTCGAGAAGGTCGAAATACGCCTTTGTCGGCATAAAGTCCTTCGTCTTTGCCACATATTCGTGATACGGCTTGTACATCGGGAAGATGGCATAGGAGGTGTAGAGCAGACGCTGCTCGTCGAGTTTCGTGAAACTCTCCGGCAGCTTGGCGGCAAACAGCTTCTCGCGGTCGGCTTTGTACAGGCTGTCACAGACATTGATGAAATCCTGCTCGTCTCTGCCCGCCACCTGATAGTTGAGATAGCCGAACTTGGTGTTCAGCAGATAGCTGTTGATGGAAGCGAGGGGTGCGTCGCCGGTGATTTCTTTCTTGTCCTGAGAGATGCTGACAGTCAGGTTCTTGTCGGGAGAGAGAAAGAGTGTGCCGCGCAACATCCTGCCGCAGCTGACGCTGACATATTGCGGGGCGAAGGCGGCGGTGTCTTTCACCGCCACGCCGTCCTTAACATCGATGACGGTGCGCGTGCCGTCCGCCATCCATTTCAGCACGACTTTAGCGTCGGCAGGGGCATCGGCCATCTTGAATGTATATACGCCGGCATGGATGGTGCATGTGGCAAGAAGGGAGAGGGATGCAAAGAATATCTTTTTCATATTTTTTTATAGTTGACGAGTATTTCAATTGACGGTCAGATTAGAATAAGCCGGAATTTATTTCATGAACTGCAGGCCGTCGAGACAGAACCATGCGGGAGTGCGCATACGTCCGTTCTCGTCCTTGTCCGATGAATCGAGGGTGAAGACCACCTTATCTACAGTGCCGAGCGAAGCGAGTGTCATCTTGTTCCAGTCCATCACGAGATAGTCCCATGCGGGATTCTCTACATTGTGTCCTGCCTTGCAGGCAAGGTCGAAGCTGACGCTGCCGGTCGGCTGTCCGTTGAGATAGCCTTTCGCTGTGACGATGAAGTAGTCGCCTTTTCCGAATTTCTTCACACCTCCATCTACGTATGTATGCCATACGCCTTTCGGTTTGCTGGGCACGTAGGGATTTGCCACAGGTTTGTCCTCAGTGCCATAAGTGTCGCCATAGAGCATGGAGAGATATGCCCATGTGGTGTTTGCGACGAGGATATAGTCGATCACCTTTGGATTGTCAAGTGTGAAGAACGCATCGTCGCCATTGACATGACATACGAGATATGTGCCGGTCTGGTTGGGGCGTGTGGAGAAGACGCTGTAGCGGATGGAATCCATCGACACCTCGTCGTTGTTCCACACGAACGAGCGGTTTGAGCGGTTGCTGTAACAGAAACCGCCTTTCAGCTGATTGCCCTCCTTAACCGTGTTGAACTTCATGCCGGCAACGGAGAAGCCGCCGTCAGGAATGGCATGAGTGAAACGGTCTGGCAGTTCCAGTTCGGAGAATGTGATGTTGTCGGCATGTGGGATGACAAGGTCTATGTCGTCGCTGCAGGCGCTGAATATGCCTGTCGCGAGAAATGCCATGATATATATAAATGATTTCTTCATGTTTCTGATAAGTCAAAAATGTTATCTGTGAGAAAAGAATAAACTCACCTTCGTTGTTTTCTGCTGTTAGGAGACAGGGGCTTATTCAAGTCCCGGGTTCTGCTCGACAGGTGTCTCGTGTGCCTTCAGCTCATCTTCAGGAATAGGCCAGCAATACTGGTTTGTACTGAAGTTGACCTCTGGTTTGAGGGTGTAGATCCACGGCTTGCCGTTATGGTTGATGCGTGTGGCTGCAAACCATGGTGTCTCGTTCTCCATGAAGAGAGCCACGGTGTATTCCTTGAAAATGGCATCCATCAACTCGTCGTAGGTATTGACACCAGTGACCGGTGCCATGACAGGGTTGGTGTATCTGCCGCGCATCTCGTTGAGCGGAGCGAGAGCGCCCTGGATGTCAGACGGATTGGTGCGGGCGAGAAGCTCAGCCTTCATCAGATAAAGCTCTGCGTAGCGCATGGGATATGTGGCATACATGTCGTTCTTGCCTTCGTAGCGTCCGCGGTGGTAGAGCTTTGTCAGAATCTTGTCTCTTGTCTGGGTGTCCCAAGTCTCCGGAGCACGTGCCGTGCCGAATGTTACGGCGAAGCGTTCGTCTTCTTCAAGCCACGTCTGCACGATGTCGGTGAACTCGTTGTCGTAGAACAGTCCGTAGGCATAGATGAAGTCGTAGCCTGCAATGCCGTAGTAGTCGCCCGTGCCGTCGCCTGTATAGCGTGAGAAACAGTTCTCTTTGTTGTCCCATCCCTCTGTATAGAGCTTGGCGAGATCGGTTTCCATCGTCCATGCCGACTTTGCCGCAAGCAGTTCGTTTACGAGTTTCAGTGCTTCCGCATAGTCGCCTTCCCATCCACGGACAAGGAGCAGTTTGGCGTGCATCGCCTTGGCAAACTCACGGTTCATGCGGTATGGAGAGGAGAGGGTCGGGGCGTTCTCCTCGGCGAAGACAAAATCCTCGATGATGCGTTCGTAGCTCTCGCCTACAGAGATGCGCCCCACCTGAAGGTTTGAGAGTTCCGACACCTTGTCACGATAGATGATGCCGTAGGGCGAATCGGCTTTGTCGAACCAGTGGCCGAAAAGCCACAGCAATTCCAGGTTGGCGTAAGCCCTGAAGCAACGTGCCTCGCCGAGCAGCTCGTTCTTTGCCGTGACAGAGGGAAACTCTTTGTCATCAAGGCGTGAGACACCTTCGATGGCAGAGTTGGAGGCGTTGATGAGCAGATACAACTCGCGCCAGATGGATTTCACGGTGTAGTGGTCGCTTGTCTGGGTGTAAAGCATGTTGTACATCGTCGGGTCGTACTCCCACATGCCTGCCATGCAGTGCAGGTTGCCGTAGATGTATCCGCCGAGGTCTGAGCAGGTCTTGTATCTGCCGTAGATGCCGGTGACAGAGTTCTTTGCGCTGTTATAGTCGCGGATGGCGTTGTCTGTAGTGAGCGAGTATTTCGGTGTCTCGGTGAGATAGTCCTCGCACGATGTGACACCCAATGATGTGGCAAGCATCAGACATACTGCTCCTGCTGCCGCCGCCGCTCCGTGTATCTTGAGCTGTGCAAGACGCGCCATGGCATCGTGCACCCGCACTGTGAATGTATTCATGATGTTCATTTATTTTATTGTGATTTTTACTCCAAAGTTGTATGTACGGGCCGACGGGTAGGTGCTGTAGTCCGTTCCGAACGATGTCAGTGCAGACGAGCCTGTAGAGAAGTTGCCCTGCGGGTCCATTCCGGGATATTTCGTGATGGTGAAGAGGTTTGTAGCCTGGAAAGTCAGTTCGACGCCTTTCACTACTGCCTTGCGGAACCATTCTGCGGGCAGACGATAGGCGAGGTTCAGAGCACTGAGGCGTACATACGACGCATCGTGAAGCCAGCGGTTGGTGAAGATACTGTTCTCGCCCACACCGTAGTGTGTCACGACAGGATATTTCGCTCCTTCGCCCAACATGGTGTAGCTCTCGTTGATGATATTGAGGGCGTTATAGACGTTTGTGCCGCCGAATGTTGCAGCCTCTTCCTGCCAGAAGCGTTTGCCTCCGAGAGAATATGAGAACGTCAGGTTGAGCATCAGACCCTTCCAATACAACGTAGAGCCGAAACCGCCGAACATGTCCGGGTTGCTGTCGCCGATGTACGTGCGGTCGCCGTCGGCTGTTATCTTGCCGTCGCCGTCGAGATCTACAACATAGATGTCACCTACGCCCTCCTGGAACGAGCGTGCACGATACATCGCGGGCTTGCCCGTTGCCGGGTCGATAGGCTTTACGGCCCACACCTCTTCGGGATTCTCGAAGAAGCGTCCTGCATCGACATATCCGTAGAAGCGTCCGAGTTTGCCGCCCTCTTCGAGACGGTTGTATGTGCCCTGGGTGAAGGTGTCAACACCGTTCAACTTCTCAAGAATGCCACGGTTGTGAGCAGCATTGAATGTCAACTCCCACGTGAGGTCGCGCTGGCGTATGACTTCGCCCGTAATGTCGAACTCCACACCGGTATTGCTGATGGCTCCGATGTTCTGGCTTGTTGCAGAGAAGCCGGAGGAGATAGGAACGGGCTTGCTGTAGAGCAGGTTATCGACATACTTGCGATACCAGCCGAACGAGCCGCGGATGCGGTCGTCGAGGAAACCGTAGTCAAGACCGATGTCCGTCTGGCTCTGCGATTCCCACTTCAACGTGTTGTTGCCCAAAGAGGAAGGATACATACCCGGCTGGTTGTTGAACATATTTGAACCCATATAGCCGGCGAAACTGTAGTTGCCGAGGTTCTGCGAGCCTGTCAGACCGTAGGACGCTCTCAGCTTCAGATAGCTGACAACAGACTTCAGGGGTTTCATGAACTCCTCTTCTGTCAGTATCCACGCTCCTGCCACAGACGGGAAATATCCCCAGCGGTTATCTTTGCCGAAACGTGACGAACCGTCGGTACGGAACGTTGCGGTGAGGAGGTAACGGTTGTTGTATTTGTATTGCAGGCGGGCGAAGACCGAAACGAGCGACGACGCGGTGTAGTTGCTGCTGATCTTGCTGCGCTTTGCCGCACTGCCGAGGTCAATCAGGATATCGTCATCGGGATATGTCGTGCCGGCCGCATAGAGGTCGTTGTATGCGTTGCGCTCTACCGAATGTCCCACCATAGCCTGCACGTCGTGCTTGCCGATGGTCTTGTAGAACGTGAGGAGGTTGTCCCATACGATGCTGTACTGCTGGTCGTTCTCCTTATTGCCGTCATTGTCGTCGCCATCATAGTAGCGACGGTTGAACCCCTCGTAGGTCAGTGTCGAATACTGTGCGTTGAGAGTGGTGCGGAACTTCAGGAAGTCGAAGATGTTATACTCAAGGAAGCCCGACGCATTGATGTTCTTGGAATCGCTGTAGCGTGTGTCGAGAAGCTCGACGAGTGGGTTCTTGACATAATAGTCGATGGTGTTGATGGTGCCGTCTTCGTTGTATGCCGGATAGTCGGGACGCATGTCGATGATCTTGCCGATCATGTTGTCCTTGTTGTTTGCACTGCGCGTGGAGACGTCCATGTTCATGCCGAACTTCAGCTTTTCGGAGACGAGCGATTCAAAGTTGAATCTTCCGCCGAAGGTGCGGGCGTTGCTGCCTTTCACGATGCCGTCCTGGTCGCGGTAGCTGACGGAGGCATAGTAAGATGTTTTGGCCGCTCCGCCGCGTATGGAGACGTTATAGTCCTGTACGGCGGCGTTCTGTGTCATCATGTCCCAATAGTTGTCCGTGCCGTTGTAGTAGGCATTGGGCAGCCACATGTCGTCGATGTCGCTCATGTCCCACTGGCTGGTGCCTATCAGGTTGAACTTGTCGATGTCCATGTACTTCTTGTTGAAATAGGTGAGGGAGCCCTGACGGTACGCTTCCAGAAGGTTCGCCTGCTTCGAGTATGCCTTATACTCCTCTGAATTAAGAGTGCGGAGGTCGTTGGCGCTGATGCTCTGCCAGCCGTAGCGGGCGTTGAACTCCACCACCGGCTTCATGCCTTCGGCACCAGACTTGGTGGTCACGATGACGACACCGTTGGCTGCGCGCGAGCCATAGATGGCCGTAGCGGAAGCATCCTTGAGTATGTCGATGCTCTGCACGTCGTTGAGGTTGAGGTTATAGAGCGTATTGCTGATGTCGCCCGACACACCGGTAGAATACTGCGGCACTCCGTCAATTACCCAAAGGGGCTGTCCGTTGCCCGAAATTGACGACTGTCCGCGGATGACAACAGAGACAGGGGAGGTCGGAGAGGCATTGGACACCATGACATTGACGCCGGCCGCACGCCCCTGGAGCATGCTGGCGATGTTTGATGTCATTGGCGCATTCTCTATATCTTTCTCCGAGATACGCGATACGGAGCCGGTGAGATCCTTTGCCTTTGCCGTGCCGTAGCCGATGACAACCACTTCGTTCAAGACATGCTTGTCCTCTGCCAGAGTGATGGTGATGCCTGTTACATCCTTGCGGCAGTTGACATAATATGCCGAGTTCTTCATTCCGAGAAAGGAAACGTCGAGTGTAACACCCTTACCCTTGGCGAGTTCCAAGACGAAATCGCCGTTGATGTCGGTGATGGTGCCCACGCTGCCGTCTTCAGCAAGCTTGATGGTAGCGGCAGGAATAGGGTCGCCGTTCTCGTCAACGACTTTTCCGCTCACCACAACGACATTCCCGTCAGCCGACGCGCGCTGAGCCTTTGTAGCCTTGACGGTGATATAGTTTCCGTTGACGGTATATGTCACGGGCAGACCGGCAAGCGCCTGTTTCAGTGCTTCGTCAACACTGCCGGCGCTTATCTTGCCATTGACACGGAAAGATGCCAGATCTTCGTAAGAAAAGATGATTTTCTTTGAGAAGGTCTCTTCCAACTGCTTCAGGACAGATGTCAGCGGCTGGGCATTGAACACTCTCTCATACTTCGCTTTGCTCCGCTGGGCGGAGGCTGTTGTCAGGCAGGTCAGCCCTGGCAACACGACGAGGATGAGAGACAGGAGTAGAAGCTTTGTTTTTCTCATGTTTTGTTGATATTATGTTGTTTTTACAGTAATAGCTGATGGAGGACATCCAAGGGAGAATCTGATGGAGCCGGATGCGGGTGCTTTGACGGTGAGGGAGATGTCGGTGTATGTGTTTCTGTAAATTTATTCTGGTGTGTTTGTGGTATGTATGTATTGTTTTCTGAGCGTTCCCGGTTGTGTCAGAATATGACGGCAGGGAATGACTTTCAGACATCCGCCTGCCTGTCTATGTGATATGTTATACCCTTTTGACGTAAAAAACTGAAAACAGGGCACCCCGAATTATTACAAAAATTCAGTTAATTCGCATTTTTCGTTATATTCTGCAATCGTACGGCTCCTCCTGTCTCATGGCATACAAAGGAAAAAACGGATGTGTTGACGAACGGTCGGCAGACAAAGAAATCGGGCAAGTAGCGGCATCTCTGCCGGTGCTTGCCCGATTTCTGTTCCTGCCGGGATTGTCTGCAGGACAGGAGGAATATATGTCGGAGGTGTCACGTCTCCTTGCATCACTCGCCGTCGAGAATGATGGTCTTGTTCTGTTCGTCAAGGCGTATAGTACAGTCTGACGTGCCCTCCAGAAGTTTCACTGCGTCTTTCAGCGTGCTGCGTGTGTCGAACATGAAATGATAGTACCTGTCAAGCATCTCGTCGTCCTTACAGACGATGCTGGCATCGTACCATCCCGCCAGTTGCTGTAGTATGGTGCGCATGGTGGCGCGGTCGAAATACATTATGCCGTCGCGCCAACTGGTGAAATCCTTCGGATTGACATCGGCGACGGTCATGCCTGTCTCGCTGATGCTGACATCCTGATTTGGCGAGATGGTGACGGTGCCGTATTCCGTGCCTACCTCCACCTTGCCTTTCACGAGAGTCACATGCACATCTTTAGTGTCATAACACCGCACGTTGAGCTGTGTGCCCAGCACTCTCGCCGTAACATTGGATGTCCTGATGACGAAAGGATGGGCGGCATCGTGCGTGACATCGAAATACACTTCTCCGACAACGCTCACCTCTCGTCTCGTATTTGAGAACGTGGTGGGATATCGTAAACGGCTGTTGGCATTGAGGGTGACGACTGTCCCGTCAGGCAGGACCGCACTCAGTGTGCCGCCGGCAGGTGCTGTCAACTCGTTCATCTCCACGTCGGCAACGGTAATTTCGCGCAACAGCTTCGCCGGCTGTTCCACCTCACGGGTCACGCCATGGCGTTTCGTGACGAGGTGCAGACGCTCTGCTTCAGCATCGATTGAGGTCTGGGGGCGCAGGGTGAAGAAGAGCAATATTGTGGCGGCGGCAACGGTGACGGCAATGCCCCAATAGGCGTAGCGGCGACGGGACAGTGACAGCTGAGATGGTTTGGCAGCGGCATGTAGTGCCGGCTTGTCTGAGGAGAACCTGCGCCAAGCATCGTCTATATCTACTGAGCCGCCGAAGCCCAAATTCATAGCCTCGTCGATGTCCGCCAGAATCTGTGCCGAAGAGGACAACGCCGTGCCGGGAGGCAGAGGAGACGGAGCAGCGGCATCGCAGGAGACATCGGAATCGAAAGTGTCGAGAAGGAGCATGTCAGCCTCTTCCTGTTGGCGGTCAACGTTTCTGTCGTCAGTATTTATCGGGGTGAAGGGTTTCATTCTGTCGGTTGTTATTGGATAGTGTCAGTTGTCATGTGCTTGTTTCGAGATATGGGACGACATTGTAGGTATGCCGTCGCATGGAACTTCATTGATAAGACGAAGGTCTGGCAGTTTAGGTAACTATGAAGAGTGCTAATTTTTGGTTATTTAACTAATCTGCTTCGTTGGGGTCATGTCGAGGGGTGCTGAGTAGTTACATGGCAGGAGCGAAGGGATAGGGAGATTCAGAAGTCGTCGTTCCGGAATTTCTCTCTCAGCGTCTTGAGGGCGTTCATGATATGCTTCTTCACCGCACTCTTGCTGATATTGAGCTCTTCCGCCACCTCCTTGTATTTCTTACGTTCCACATAACAGGCTTTCAGAACCTGCTGTGTGCGTGGTGTCAAGAGATTGACAGCTTCCATTATCGAAGCCATCTTGCGCTCGTGTTCCAACGGATTCTCGCTGACAGACAGGTCAATATGCGCTGCGAGAAAAAGTTTGGCATAGGCTGTTTGACGGTTCTTCTGTCTAAGATAATCCACAGAGAGATGGTGTACCGTAGTCATCAGATAGGCGGCATGATTATCGGGGCATCGTCCGGAAGAGCAGAGAGTGTAGATACGCTCGAAAGCATCAGCCACGACATCGCGCGCACCTTCCTCGTCATGCAGCACAGCAGCGGCATGGCGTAAGGCACGAACATAATTCTCGCGGAAGAATGTCTCAAACTCTTTGCTCGTCATAGTAACAGAATTAGTATTTTCCGAAGGGCAGGTCATGATGATGCAGAGCGGAGCAGCGGCATGGTGCCCGTCCTGTGGTTTTCAGCGTGCTTCTTCGGACGCTGAAAAAGGGTTTGTCATGGCGGTGCGGAGCTAAGCGTCGCAGCGGCATGGTGCCCGTCCTGCGGTTTTCAGCGTGCTTCTTCGGACGCTGAAAAAGGGTTTGTCATGGCGGTGCGGAGCTAAGCGTCGTAGCGGCATGGTGCCCGTCCTGCGGTTTTCAGCGTGCAAAGTTACAGATTATTCCACAATCCTGCAACATTATGTCACTTTTTTTCCTACTCCACATAACGCAGCCGACCGGCAGGAGGCTGCGATGCAGTCTCTTGCCGGTCGGGATAGAATGTTCCGTCATGTAATGAAAGATTATCTTGCAGCGATGCCACGCACTGGTTTCTCCAATGTATGCGGAGCGGCGGGAGCAGGAGCGACGCGAGATGATGACGGGCTTTGTGTCAGACTGTCGGTGTCTTCGCCGAAATCCATCATCGTGCGCTTTGTCCACCAGTCGTCATACCAATAGTCGGTGCCCCAGTAGTAGTTGTCCCAGTTGGGCGAAGAGGTGTGGAGGAGAGAGAACCTCACATAGTTGTCGCCGTCGTATATCTCGCCCGCGAAGCGGTTGTTGTCGAGATGATAGTTGCGGATGTAGAGGCGGGAACCTTCTTCGCGGAAATAGACGGTTATGACTTCGTCGTCAACATGCCAGTCGATGTGATTGGCGATATAGTCCCAGGGGGCATTGCTGTAGTAGTCAACCCAGTAGCCGGAACCCGATGTGTAGCGGAAGGGGTCGAGCAGGAACTCTATCTCTGAATAGACAGACTGATAGACGCGGTTGTTCCATGCGTGTGTGACATACATATTGCCTTCCCATGTGCCTTGTAGTGTGTCGGCTATCATCTCATCCTCGCAGGATGTGAAGCTGATGGTCATCAGCGCTGTCATGCAGACGGTGATGATGTGTCTGAATATCTTTTTCATATTTCCTGTTTATGTTTTTGTTGATTATCGTTCTGGCGTTTCTTATGCCTGCAAAGTTAGGCGTTTTTTCCGTACCGTGCAAATATCATTACCCTATTTGCTGTGGGGAAATCCCTATTGGCGCAATGACGGCGGCACAATGCAGCGGCGACAGGCGGCGCAGGTGGGGTGGAGGAAAAACGAAATCACCTCATCCACACTGGAGGAGGATGAGGTGATGTGTATCGTCTGTTGTACGATGTCTTACGGTCTGGAACCGGAGAATCAGTCTGCCTGAAGCGTGAAACGCTTGAATGCGACAACAGTCAGCTCTTTGTCGGCTGCCTGGAGATACTGTGCCACGGTCATCTTTGAATCCTGGATGAACTCCTGGTTGAGGAGGCAAGACTCCTTGAAGAATTTCTTCAGACGACCCTGTGCGATGTTCTGGATCATCGCCTCGGGGAGGTTTGCCGCCTTCTCAGCAGAAACGGTGGCGATAATCTCTTTTGCCTTGGCAACGTCCTCGGCTGTGATCCAGCCCTTGGACATGTTAGACTCCATGTGCGCCTCGCTGTCAACGTGTGCGGGGTTGATGCCGGCCTTCTTCAGGGCATTCTCGACAGCTTTCTGAACCTGCTCCTGCTTTGTCTTCTCTACGGCGACTGCAATCTCCTCGTCGATTGTAGCCTGCGAAACAGACTTCTCGTCGAGAGCGAGAGGATTCATCGCTGCGACCTGCATGGCAACGATGTGTGCCTGCTCAGCTGCCGGCTTGTTTGTCTGTACGAGTGTACAGAGACCGTTGCGGTTCATGTGGTTGTAGGCTTCGATGTTCTCGCCCTCAAGGTAGTTGTATCCGTCGAGTTCCATCTTCTCGCCTGTCACGCCGGAGCGCTCGATAACAGCATCTGCAACGCTCATGCCGTTTGCGAGTGTGAGTTTGTTGACTTCGTCGATGCTCTTTGCCTTTGCGGCAACAGCAGCGTCGATGATTTCCTGGGTGAGTTTGATATAGTCTGCTCCGTTAGCCACGAAGTCGGTCTCGCACTTCAGGGCGATGATAGCGGCGAAGCCGTCACCTACCTTTGCAAGCACACAGCCGTTAGATGTCTCGCGGTCTGCACGCTTTGCGGCAATAGCCTGACCTTTCTGGCGCAGGATATCCTTTGCCTTGTCCATATCACCCTCAGCCTCTGTGAGAGCCTTCTTTACATCAGCGAGGCCGGCACCTGTCATGGCGCGCAGCTTCTTGATGTCTTCCATTGAAATAGCCATAGTTCGTTATTTTAATGTTGTTCTGTTTTGTGTTGCCATGTCATTTTTTCCCGACTGGCGAGTTGACAACCAGCCAACTCGCCATCGGGGAAAATGACTTGAGCATGTCTTTATTCTGCAGGTGTCTCAGCAGGAGCTTCAGCCTGCTCCTCCTTGCGTGCGCGGCGCGGAGTGCGCTTCTTGCCCTCAGCGGCCTCTTCAGCCTGCTCGGCAGCAGCCTTCTCGTCAGCCTTTTCTGCCTTGCGTTCCTCAAGACCCTCTGCGATAGCAGCGCAGCAAGCGGTGAGGATAGCGTCGATTGAATCCTTAGCGTCGTCGTTTGCCGGGATAGGGAAGTCAATCTTGTTCGGGTCAGAGTTTGTGTCGCACATTGCGAAGACTGGGATGCCAAGGCGCTGAGCCTCTGCGATGGCGATGTGCTCCTTCAGAACGTCAACTACGAAGAGGGCTGACGGCAGACGGGAAAGGTCTGAGATAGAACCAAGGTTCTTCTCGAGCTTTGCACGCTGGCGTGAGATCTGGAGAAGCTCGCGCTTTGAGAGGTTAGAGAATGTGCCGTCGGCCATGAGCTTGTCGATGTTGCTCATCTTCTTGATAGCCTTGCGGATGGTGGGGAAGTTTGTGAGCATACCGCCTGCCCAGCGTTCGTTGACGTATGGCATGTTTACGCTTGCTGCTTTCTCAGCAACGATGTCCTTAGCTTGTTTTTTAGTAGCGACGAACAGGATTTTCTTTCCTGACTTTGCAATCTGCTTGAGGGCTTCAGCAGCCTGATCAGTCATAGCGACTGTCTTGTGCAGATCGATGATATGTATGCCATTGCGCTCCATGAAGATATACGGAGCCATTGCCGGGTTCCACTTGCGACGAAGGTGACCGAAGTGACAGCCTGCCTTGAGCAGCTGTTCAAAATTTGTTCTTGACATTGTCTTGTTTGTTTTTTTGTGTTGCCGGCGTTCGCGACGCAGGCAGCATTGTTTACGTTCTTTTTAATTCTTGCTGTTAGAACCAGCTGACGGGTAGCCTTGCGGATCTCGTCAGCTTAGATGCTAAACGACGTTCTCTTGTCTGGGCTCTTCCTGTCCCGCAGCATAATGATATATATATAGATGTATAAGCGGCGGGACTGTTGTCGAGCGACTTTTAACGCTTAGAGAACTGGAAGCGACGGCGTGCCTTTGGACGACCCGGTTTCTTACGCTCAACCTCACGTGGGTCGCGTGTGATGAATCCAGCCTGGCGGAGAGCCTTCTTGTCGTCAGCGTTCACCTTTACAAGTGCGCGTGCGATAGCGAGGCGCAGAGCCTGGCTCTGTCCGGTGAAACCGCCACCGTCAAGGTTTGCCTTGATGTCGTATTTGCCCTCAACCTCGAGAAGCTGGAGTGGCTGCTTAACCACATACTGCAGTATGGCTGATGGGAAATACTGTGTTAAGTCTTTCTTGTTGATTGTGATCTTGCCTGTACCCTCTGAGAGGTAAACACGAGCTACTGAGCTCTTGCGGCGACCGAGTGCATTAATCTGTTCCATCTTCTGCTGCTAATTATTTGTACTGGTTAATATCAATGGCTTTTGGCTGCTGAGCCTCGTGGTTGTGCTCTGTGCCCTCGTAGATATAGAGGTTTTTCAGGAGCGAACGTCCAAGAGGACCCTTTGGCAGCATGCCCTTCACAGCATGACGGAGCATCTTGTCAATGCCGTCCTTCTTTGTGCGCAGCTGTGCGGGAGATGTGAAGCGCTGACCGCCAGGATAGCCGGTGTAGCGTGTGTAAACCTTGTCGGTCTCCTTCTTGCCTGTGAAGACGACCTTAGCGGCATTGATGATGATTACGTTGTCACCGCAATCTACATGGGGTGTGAAGTTTGGCTTGTACTTTCCGCGGATGATCTTTGCCACCTTTGAAGCGAGACGTCCTACCACCTGGTCGGTAGCATCGACAACGACCCACTCTTTCTTGGCAGTCTCCTTGTTTGCGGATACTGTCTTGTAACTTAAAGTGTTCATTTACTCTTTAATTAATTATTGTACTACTAAAAAACATTTTGCGGCGCGCAGATTCACTAACCGTGGTGCTCGGCCAAGGGCACAACTATTAACACTGCTTCGCCAGAGGGCTCTAAGTTCACCCTCAAAGACATAATCGGACTGCAAAGTTACACATTTTTATATTATTAGGCTTTCTACTCTCTCTCTCACAAATAAATATTTAATGATGTTTAACAGTCGTTAGAACATCTTATAACTATAATAGTGTCATCTCTCTAAATATCATGTCATCAAGCGCCTTGTGCGGCACTGCGTTCCAGACTGCCGTCGCCGATGCCGCAAACCGCATTTTTGCCGACGCCGCCAATGGCGCATAGGCAAAAAAAAATCGGTTCTCGACACACCCTTTCAGGTATATGAGAACCGATTGTGTTGTCCCACTAGGACTCGAACCTAGTCAAACAGAACCAAAACCTGTTGTGCTACCATTACACCATGGGACAATCTGTGTAGTCATTTCGCGCACTGAAAAAGGGCTTGTCATGATGATGTGGAGCGAAGCGTCACATCGGCATGGTGCCCGACTGCAGGTTTTCAGCAGCTTCTTCGCGCACTGAAAAAGGGCTTGTCATGATGATGTGGAGCGAAGCGTCACATCGGCATGGTGCCCGTCTGCAAGTTTTCAGCAGCTTCTTCGCGCACTGAAAAAGGGCTTGTCATGATGATGTGGGGCGAAGCGTCACATCGGCATGGTGCCCGACTGCAAGTTTTCAGTGCGCAAAGTTACG
Source organism: Bacteroidales bacterium (assembly GCA_004555245.1). Lineage (GTDB taxonomy): Bacteria > Bacteroidota > Bacteroidia > Bacteroidales > Bacteroidaceae > Prevotella. The sequence goes on along the minus strand of SFIS01000033.1, from coordinate 16,923 downwards.
AAAAATCCGTCAATCCCACAAATTATTTCGCAATAATTAGGAAATATTTTTTCTTGCCCTGCTGGGCGAGAAGATACTTTCCGTCGAGGAAATCCGCTTCAGCAACAACATTGTTTGCATCGGCAAGTTTCTCCTTGTTTATTGAGACACCGCCTCCCTGTGTCAGTTTGCGCATCTCACCTTTCGAGGCGAAGACACGGGCGTCGGCAGTCAGGACCTCTATGAGAGGTTTCCCGAGGACGGCAGATTTCTCCACTTCATAGTGCGGTACGCCGGCGAAGACATCGAGTAGGGTTTGTTCGTCAAGTTTCAGCAGCGATTCTTTTGTTGACTTTCCGAAGAGTATGTTTGAGGCCTCCTGTGCCATTTCAAGGTCCTGCTGGGAGTGTACCATGACAGTCACCTCTTCCGCAAGTCGTTTCTGCAGGATGCGGCGTCCTGGGTCTGTGCGGTGTTCGGCGATGACACTGTCGATTTCGTCTTTCTCAAGCGATGTAAAGATTTTGATGTATCGCTCAGCGTCCTCGTCAGGGACATTGAGCCAGAACTGGTAGAACTGATATGGCGATGTACGGTTTCTGTCGAGCCAGATGTTTCCGCTCTCCGTTTTTCCGAACTTCCGTCCGTCAGACTTTGTGACGAGTGGGCATGTGAGCGCATAGCACTCGTTGCCGTTGGTGCGGCGTATGAGTTCTGAGCCGGTAGTGATGTTGCCCCACTGGTCTGCTCCTCCGAGCTGCAGCTTACAGTTTTTGTGCTCGTTGAGATAGAGGAAATCGTAGCCTTGTAGTAGCTGGTAGGTGAACTCGGTGAACGACAGTCCGTCTCTCGCCTCTCCGTTGAGACGTTTCTGCACCGATTCCTTCGCCATCATGTAATTTACGGTGATATGCTTTCCGATGTCACGTGCGAAGGCGAGGAATGTGAAGTCCTTCATCCAGTCGTAGTTGTTGACGAGTTCAGCCTTGTTTGGTGCATCGCTGTCAAAATCGAGGAAGCGCGCGAGTTGTTCCTTTATACATTTCACGTTATGTGCAAGCGTCTGTTCGTCGAGAAGGTTTCGCTCCTGCGATTTGCCTGACGGGTCGCCTATCATGCCTGTCGCTCCTCCGACAAGAGCAAGGGGTTTGTGTCCGCAACGCTGGAAATGACGCAGCATCATCACGCCGCAGAGGTGTCCGATGTGGAGGGAATCGGCAGTAGGGTCGATGCCGAGGTATGCTGTCACCTGCTCTTTCCGCAGCAGTTCGTCGGTGCCTGGCATCATCTGGTGGATCATTCCACGCCATGTGAGTTCTTCAACAAAATTCTTCATATATCTGTCTTTGTTTTTATCGTTGTGAGTAGATGTGCATAAGTATATTTTGCCATTTCGGCCTGTCTGTATGCCTTATGGCACGGGGTCGTATCCCGATCCTCCCCAGGGGTGGCATCTTAGTATGCGTCGTATGCCGAGCAAGAATCCTTTCAGCGGTCCGTGCCTGACGATAGCCTGCCTCATATATTCCGAGCATGTCGGTGTGAAGCGGCAAGATGCCGGGGTATAGGGCGACACACAGTGCTGGTAGAACCAGATGGGTGCGAGCATCAGTCTTTTCAGCAATGACGAGAGGTGGCGTAGCATGGCGTTCAGTGGTTGGTTGTCAAGTGTGGCGAGGTGTCTCCTGATGCGGCGTTTTCCGGGCTGCAGGATATTTCTGAGGGTTCCGTCACGTCACGGGTCTGTCCTGTCAGCAGGTTTTCAGCCTGCGGGGCTTGCAGGTTGGCTGCGACACGTGACAAGGCCTTCACTATGCGCTTCGACACCTCGGCTGTTGTGTATTCCCTGTCAGCTATCCAGATGAATGCGACGAGGAGTGTGGTGTCTGCCCGTTCAGGCAGCCGTTGCAGGAGTTCACGGATATTGAGGCGCACGGCTTCTCTCATCTGCCGCTTTATGCGGTTGCGTTTCACGGCGCGTTTGAAGAAGCGTTTCGACACACTGAAGAGTAGCTGCACCGGCTCTTCGTCATCCCTCCGCTCTGTCTGCGTATATACGACCCGCAGCGGGAAGGAAGTGACAGCCTTGGTGCCGTTGCCGCCGAAGAGTTTCTGAATGTTGATGTTGCTCTTGATGCGTGGATAAAGTCTGTTTGTCTTCACGTGTGTTGTTTGATGAGATGAAACAAGGATGTGCATCTGAGGCTCCGGCCTCGTGAGCTGCACCGGTTCTATTCGAGATCCCTGAGATACGCCCTCAATGCGGTGATCATCGAAGGGTGTTTTGGTGTGGGTGCCTGCACCTCGAGTTTGTATCCCATCTCTTCTGCCATCTTTGCCGTTGCAGGTCCGAATGTCGCCACTTTCAGTTTTCCTGCCTTCACTCTCCCGTCAAGATTGTCATGAAGTGTCTTTATGCCTGTCGGGCTGAAAAGCACCACCATGTCGCAATCGAAAGCCTCAAGCTCAGCTTCCGAGAAATCGTTGTTCACCGTCTCGTACATGACACACTCGGTGTGTCTCAGTCCGTGGCTGTCGAAAAGGTCGCGGATGTCATTGTTGTGTACTGAGCTTAGCGGCACGAGAAAGTTCTCGTCCTTGTGTTTCAGCATGAAGGGCAGGACATCCTCTATCTTGCCTGTCTCTCCGAAAAAGATTTTCCGCTTGCGATAGTGTGCGTATTTCTGGATGTAGAGTGCGATGGCTTCTGATGTGCAGAAATATTTCATTGTCTCCGGTATGCTGACACGCAGTTCTTTTGCGAGGGCGAAGAAGTTGTCGATGGCATACTTCGAGGTGAACACGACAGCCGTATATTCCGCCAATGAGACGTGCTGTTGTCTGAAATCCTTAGAACTTATCCCGACAACTTTTATGAATGGACGGAATTGGAACTGTACATCATAGTCTCGCTCGATGTCGAAATAGGGAGACTTGTCACTTGCTGGCTTTGGCTGAGAAACAAGTATTTTCTTTATCATCTTCGTGTGTGGGGTATATGGCGGGTTGATTTTGACTGTTGTGTGTCACGCCGAATCCTGGCATTCATTTCGTCTCGGTCGCCGCCGTATATTATATTTAATGTGTTGTATCTTTTCTTTTCATCGTGCTTCGCTTATGCCGGCACAGTCCTGAAGCTGGAGTTACGGGTTCGAGAGCCGCTGTCATGACAGCGACAGTTGTTTTACGGCTCAGTAACTCACTTTCAGATGGTTTGCCACTTCAACCAGTATGCCCCATGCGAGTAGCGGGGGTATGACTTCAAGCGTGCAAAAGTACAAAAAAAATTGCAGAAAAAGGCTTATTTTCTTGAAAAAAATCAAAAAGCACTTGTAAAACAGCAATATTTTTTCCAATACGATTACAATCGCCGTATAGACGAGAGCGTTCTCGATAGACATGCCGAAATACGTGAGCAGCAGGAGCATAGGGGTCAGCGCAATTCCTGTACAGGCGATGAGTACCATACGCGCCGTCGTCCACTGTTTGCACTCGTGAGTTGTGAAGAAGACATTGTTGACCGCCGTCTGCAACAGATATTCGAAGACGAACAACGAGATGATGCCTCCGAGATAAATTCCGAGCAGTGTGTATTCGCTGTATGTGACGTATGTCTCTGCTATGTATGTCTTGGTGAAGAAATAGAAAACGAGTGTCAGCACCACTGCGACGTAAGCCTCTGCAAAGACGAGATAGCGTTTCTCGACGGTGGATTCGCGTTCGAGTGCGGAATCGGAGCGTACTATGTGGAAGAAGTTTCTGAACTGGAAGAGGAGGAATCTGGACGAGCGTCTCACACACAGCATGAGCATCAGAATGCTGAAGAGGAGTGTGGGTGTGAGAACGTTGTCGGCGCGTACGGTATATGGCACGGGGTCGCCTGCTATGCCGTACCGTCCGCCCTGCAGTTCGCTGTGCAGGAGGCTGTCGCGTGCGAAGAAGCTGTCCTTGTAATATTTTGGCAGCGGTTTCACCTCCGCCTTCAGTTCCTTGCCCTGATCTGGACGCAATACGGAATCCACCTTCACAGGCCAGTGGCTTGTAGAGGTCTCGTAGATGGCGTGCGTGGCAGAATCTTCTCCAACCTGCAGCATGGCCTGCGCCTCTTCATTCTGTTGCGGCTGAGGTTCTTCTGTCGCCGTCTGCTGTACGTTATGCTGTATGGAATCCGGTTGCTGAATCACGTCATGAAGTGTTGTTTAAGTGTCAGAGTGCGAACTCTGCCTTTATACGCTCCACGAGATCGAGCTTTTCCCAAGTGAAGAGTTCGATGTCGATTGTCTTCTCCTCGTGGTAGAGCGAGGTGAATGTTTTCTTCACCACCTTGTTCTCGCGTCCCATGTGTCCGTAGGCAGCAGTCTCAAGATACATCGGCTGGCGCAGTTTCAACCTTTCTTCGATCGCTTTGGGGCGCAGGTCGAACATGCTCTTTATCTTTTCAGCAATCTCTCCGTCGCTCATCGAGACGTTGCTGCGTCCGTATGTGTTGACATATACGCTTACGGGCTGCGCCTCGCCGATAGCGTACGCGAGCTGTACGAGCATCTCGTCTGCCACGCCGGCTGCTACCATGTTCTTTGCGATATGACGTGCCGCGTAAGCTGCCGAGCGGTCAACTTTCGAGGGATCCTTGCCTGAGAAGCATCCTCCTCCGTGTGCGCCCTTTCCTCCGTATGTGTCCACGATAATCTTGCGTCCTGTGAGTCCGGTGTCGCCATGAGGTCCTCCGATGACGAACTTGCCCGTCGGGTTGACCATATATATTATGTCGTCGTTGAAGAGTGCGAGAACCTTCGGGTCTCTCAGCTGTGCCTTCACTCTCGGAATGAGGATTTCCTTCACGTCGCGGCGTATTGTCTCGAGCATTGCGGCATCGTCTGCAAATTCGTCATGCTGTGTTGACACGACGATGGTGTGTATGCGCTGGGGCACGTTATCATCGCTGTATTCGACGGTGACCTGCGATTTTGCGTCGGGGCGGAGGTATGTCATGACATGCCCTTCGCGCCGTATCTCGGCGAGAGTCTTCATGATGAGGTGTGCCAGATCGAGGGAGATAGGCATGTAGCGGTCGGTTTCTACTGTGGCATAGCCGAACATCATGCCCTGGTCGCCGGCTCCCTGGTTTTCTTCGTCAGCTTTCGACACACCAATATTGATATCGGCCGACTGCTCGTGTATTGCTGTGAGAATGCCGCACGAGTTGCCGTCGAACTGGTATTCTGATTTAGTATATCCAATGCGGTTGATTGTTTTGCGAGTTACGGCCTGCAGGTCGATATACGCCTTTGACGACACTTCGCCCATGATGACCACCTGTCCTGTCGTGACAATAGTCTCGATGGCACAGTGTGCCTTCTCGTCGTAGGCGAGGAACTGGTCGAGGAGAGCGTCGCTGATCTGGTCGGCCACTTTGTCGGGATGTCCTTCCGACACTGATTCGGATGTGAATAGATACATAAGATTGCTTGTTTTGATATTCCGGCATAGATGTTTCCGTATCAACCGCCGGTGTTTTGTTTATGTGACAAAGTATGGGGTGGAGAGTGCGTGATGCCTTGCGTGTGCGGCCCGGAGGGAGTTTGTCATTCTGCCTTGGGTTTTGATGCCTTGATGAAATATGCTATCAGCGCGACGTACATCACGAGGGCGAGAAGTTCTGACATAGGGTTTGAGAGCCACAGGTCGTTCACGAAGTCGTGCCCCATGAAGCGCATCAGTGCCGAGACGACGCCCATGAGCGCTCCGCCTGCTATGAATCCGCTGGCTATCAGTGTGCCTTTCTCTCCGCGCAGGCGGTTGACAGCTGCATCTTTCGACCGTGATGTGACGAACCAGTTTATCGTTCCTCCGACAAGAATCGGTGTGTTCAGCTCCAACGGAATGAACATTCCGAGCGCGAATGCGAGAGCGGGCACCTTCAGCCATGTCAGCACGAGGGCTATGACGGCACCTATGGCATATAGGAGCCATGGGGCTCCGGCTCCGTTCATGAGGGGTTCGATGACGGCAGCCATGGCGTTAGCCTGCGGTGCGGCAAGTTGTCCTGAGGTGAAGCCGTATGTCTCGTTCATCAGAATCATCACTCCTGCTACGGTAGCGGCAGAGACGAGGGTGCCGAGAGGCTTCCAGAGCTCCTGTTTGCGCGGCGTGTTGCCAATCCAATAGCCTATCTTAAGGTCGGTGATGAAGCATCCCGCCATCGACAGTGCGGTGCAGGCCACGGAGCCCATTATGAGTGCGGCGAGCATACCCGTTGTGCCATTGAGGCCAATAGCTGCAAGCACAACCGATGCAAGGATAAGCGTCATGAGCGTCATGCCCGACACCGGGTTTGTGCCGACGATAGCTGTGGCGTTGGCAGCGACAGTGCAGAAGAGGAACGAGATGCCCACGACGAGCACGAGAGCCACTGCCGTAAACAGCCAGTTGTGCTGCATCACGCCGAAATATAGGAACAAGGCTACGGCTACGACGGCAGCGATGACAGCCACCGCCACGGTGCGGAACGGGAGGTCGCGCTGCGTGCGGAGAGTGGAAGCGGGGGCTTCCTGACTGCCGCGGAGTTCTTTCGTCGCCAGGCTCACCGCACCGGTTATCACGCCCCACGAACGTACGATGCCAATGACACCCGCCATGGCGATGCCTCCTATGCCTATCGACTTGCCGTAAGAGGTGAAGATCTGCTCCGGCGACATCTGTCCGACAGTCTGCGTGACAGAGGCGTCCCAGCTGTTCAGCACCACATCTCCGAACACCACCGACATCAGCGGGACTATCAGCCACCACACGGCGAACGAGCCGAGGCAGATGATGAACGAGTATTTCAGGCCGATGATGTATCCCAAGCCAACGACGGCAGCACTGGTGTTCACCTTGAACACCAGCTTCAGCTTGTCTGCCACGACATCGCCGTAGGGCAGCACGCGTGTGGTGAACAGTTCGTTCCACCATCCGAAAGAGCTGACGACGAAATCATACAGTCCGCCGACGAGACCTGCGACGGCAAGCATCCTTGCCTGTCCTCCGCCCTCCTCGCCGCTTACGATGACCTGTGTCGTGGCGGTAGCCTCCGGGAACGGGTATTTCCCGTGCTGCTCCTTGACGAAATATTTTCTGAAAGGTATTAGGAATAACATTCCGAGCACTCCTCCCAGCAGGGACGAGAGGAAGATCTGCCAGAAGGATGCCGTCATCTCCGGATATTTCTCCTGCAGAATGTATATTGCGGGCAAGGTGAATATCACTCCCGCCACGATGGCTCCGGAGCATTCGCCGATACACTGTATGATGACGTTCTCGCCCATCGCACCCTTACGTTTCGTTGCTGCGGCAGCGCCTACAGCAATGATGGAGATAGGGATGGCGGCCTCGAAGACCTGCCCCACCTTCAGTCCGAGATAGGCGGCTGCGGCAGAGAAAATCACAGCCATAAGAACTCCCCACCCCACCGACCACGGTGTTATCTCCTTATGTTCGGTGGCGGGAGAGAGCAACGGTTCGTACTCTTCACCTTCGCGCAATTCGCTGAAAGCGTTGTCTGGTAGTTTTGCCATATTCTGTATAATTGTTTTCTAACGTCCACAAATCTCCCAACAGGCAAGCAGCCACATTCTTCAGTGCAGCGTTTGTCTGGACGGAGATACTGTCACGGGCCATTGGGGGGGGCAGCGTCGCGGCGGCATGGCGCCCGGCTTTAAGTTTTCAGCGTGCTTCCTCGGACGCTGAAAAAGGGCTTGTCATGATGATGCGGAGCGAAGCGTCGCGGCGGCATGGCGCCCGGCTTCAAGTTTTCAGCGTGCTTCCTCGGACGCTGAAAAAGGGCTTGTCATGATGACGCGGAGCGAAGCGTCGCGGCGGCATGGCGCCCGGCTTCAAGTTTTCAGCGTGCTTCTTCGGACGCTGAAAAAGGGCAGGTCATGATGACGCGGAGCGAAGCGTCGCGGCGGCATGGCGCCCGGCTTTAAGTTTTCAGCGTGCAAAATTACTCATTTTTTTTCACTTATGCTAATAAAGTCACGTTTTATTTTGAAATATCCCGGAAAATGCTTACCTTTGCAGAAAAATCAGCCCGTCAGAGCAATTCATCCGTCCCCGTCCCCCCGCAAAAGGACATCAGGAACGAAAGCGGCTCTGCGCATGACCCTCACGAGCCGGAAGGCAGAGGCGGGAGAATCCGGGTGCCGTCACGGGAATGACCTAACATTACACACAAAACATACAATTACCACTATGACTTTTACACAGACCGCCATCAGAATATTCAACCAGGCAATAGCAGACTATCATGTAAAAGACAACGTTGACACCCCCATCAACAACCCATACAGCCGCGACGAGATAGAGAACCGCCTCTATCTGAAATGCTGGATAGACACTGTGCAGTGGCACTATGAAGACATCATCCGCGACCCGCATATCGCCCCCATAGAAGCCGTGTCGCTGAAACGCCGCATCGACCAGTCGAACCAGGACCGCACCGACCTCGTAGAGCAGATCGACTCCTACTTCCGCCAGCTCTACTCCGACGTCCGGGTGTCTGAAGACGCCACCATCAACACCGAATCGCCCGCATGGGCCGTTGACCGCCTCAGCATCCTGCAGCTAAAGATATACCACATGCAGGAGCAGGTGAACCGCACCGACGCCACGGAAGAGCACAAGGCGAAATGCCAGGCAAAGCTCGATGTCCTGCTCGAGCAGAACACCGACCTCTCCACCGCCATCGACCAGCTGCTTGCCGACATACAGGCGGGACGCAAATACATGAAAGTCTATCGGCAGATGAAGATGTACAACGACCCCTCCACAAACCCCGTCCTATACAAGAAATAACCCTCTGGCACAGCCCGTCAGACAAAAAGGCCGAGAGATATGGCAAAGCACGAGGCGGGACAAAAAGAAATGGAGAATCACAACAACCGACAAACACGCCCCAACACTGTACGCACATATAGCGACACTCTGCTACTGATGCGTTTCTCCGCACTTGGCGACGTCGCGATGACAGTGCCCGTGGTCAAGGCTTTGGCAGAGAAATGTCCTGACACACATATCGTATTCGCCAGCCGTCCCTTTGCCGCCACATTCTACGACAATCTTGCAGACAACGTCACATTCCTCCCCATCGACCTGAAAGACAAGAGATACAAAGGCCTGACGGGCATGGAACGCCTCTACCAGACCCTCGCCGGGCAGCAGCCCGACCAAGTCATCGACCTGCACGATGTCCTGCGCACGAAATATGCCCGCATGCGATTCCGCATTGCGGGCATTCCTGTTTCATGCATAGACAAGCACCGCAGCTCCCGGAGACTCCTCACACGCCAGGGGGCAAAGGCCGCCGGCAGCCTCCCGACAGCCTTCGAGAACTATGCCGCCGCCATCGCGCAGGCCGGGCGCAGCATTCTCATCCACCCCGAGAGACAGGAGATACTGAAGACAGACAGCAGCACTCTCTCGCCGCACGCCGCCGCCCTCTGCAACAAGATAGATACGGCAGCGTCACCCGCCGTTGGCATCGCGCCCTTCGCCGCACACGCCGGGAAGATCTACCCGCTACATCTCATGGAAGAAGTCATAAGGATTCTCGTCAGCCGCCATCCCGGAACAAACATCCTGCTCTTCGGAGGCGGCGCGAAAGAAAAGGCTGTCTTCGACACATGGTGTGGCGGATACGAGAACATGGTGTTCGCCTCTGCCAGATGCAACGGCATGAAAGAGGAGCTCACGCTCATCAGCCGCCTCGACTGTATGGTGTCGATGGATTCCGCAAACATGCACCTCGCATCGCTTGTAGGCACACCCGTCGTCAGCATATGGGGAGCGACGCATCCCGCCGCCGGTTTCCTCGGATGGGGACAGAGCCTCGACGACACCGTACAGACCGACCTCGACTGCCGCCCGTGCAGCATCTACGGCAACAAGGCGTGCAAAAAGAAAGACTACCCGTGCCTCTGCCGCATCACGCCCGACGAAATCGTCAGGAAGATAGAGGCGCACCTGAGATGAGCAGAAAACGGCAACAGCGGGACGACACCGACAGACCAACCACACACGACCACTGCAACTGAAACAACCGGAAAACAAAAAAACACCATTATAGACATGAATAAAATAGTACGCAAAGAACAATTCTCGGAGAAAGTCTTCATGTTCGAAGTAGAAGCTCCGCTGATAGCACGCAGCCGCAAAGCCGGACACTTTGTCATCGTACGTGTAGATGAGATGGGCGAACGCCTGCCCCTCACCATTGCCGACGCCGACACCAGCCGCGGCACCATCACTCTTGTCATACAGAAAGTGGGCCTGTCGAGCACGAAAATCTGCGACCTCGAGGTTGGAGAATACCTCCTCGACATCGTCGGCCCGTTAGGCAACGCCACACACATAGAGAACTACGGCACTGTGCTCTGCGCATCAGGAGGCGTCGGCACGGCGCCGCTCCTGCCCATCGTGAAGGCACTGAAGGCAGCAGGCAACAGAGTGCTCTCTGTCATAGCAGGACGCTCTGCTGACCTCGTCATTCTCGAAGACGAGATACGCCGGCACTCTGACGAAGTGATTGTCATGACAGACGACGGCACACGCGGAGAGAAAGGCGTCGTGACTGTAGGCATGGAGAAGTTCATACAGCAAGAAAAGATAGACAAGGCATTCGCCATCGGACCGGCGATAATGATGAAGTTCGCCTGCCTCACCACACAGAAATACGGCATCCCGACAGATGTCTCCCTCAACACCATCATGGTTGACGGCACAGGAATGTGCGGCGCCTGCCGTCTCACGATTGGCGGCAAGACGAAGTTTGTATGCATCGACGGCCCCGAGTTTGACGGAGCACTGGTGGACTGGGACGAGATGTTCAAGCGCATGAGCACCTTCAAGCGCGAAGAACAGACAGAGATGGAGCACATCACCGAGCATCTGCACGAACATGTGCGTCCACACGCCGAGGCGGGATGCCGCGCAATGCAGTCTGAAGCAGCAGAAACGGGCGGCGAAGAAGAGAGTGCCGACAGCCTCACCGACCGCAACGCTCCATGGCGCGAGGCTCTGCGAAAGAGCATGAAGCCGAAAGAACGGGCCCTCATACCGCGTGTCACCATGCCCGAACTCGACCCGGACTACCGTGCCACAACACGTCTCGAAGAGGTCAACAAAGGCCTCACCGAAGAGCAGGCACTGCTTGAGGCGAAACGTTGTCTCGACTGTCCCAAACCGCAATGCGTAGAAGGATGCCCGGTGAACATCAACATACCGTCGTTCATAAAGAACATCGAACGGGGCGAATTCCTAAAGGCTTCGCAGGTGCTGAAGATGACCTCTGCCCTCCCCGCTGTCTGCGGACGCGTCTGCCCGCAGGAGAAACAGTGCGAGAGCAAGTGCATACACCTGAAGATGAACGAGCCGGCTGTCGCCATAGGCTATCTCGAACGCTTCGCGGCAGACTACGAGCGGGAATCGGGCGCGGCAGTGCTTCCGCATTGCGAACCAGCCAACGGGAAGAAGATTGCCGTCGTAGGTTCAGGACCTTCCGGACTGAGCTTCGCCGGCGACATGATAAAGCGCGGCTACGAGGTACACGTCTTTGAGGCTCTGCACGAGATTGGAGGCGTGCTTAAATACGGCATACCGGAGTTCCGCCTACCCAACCGCATCGTGGATGTGGAAATCGACAACCTGCGCAAACTTGGCGTGCAGTTCCACACGGACACCATCATCGGAAAGACAATCACCATCGAACAGCTTGAAGACGACGGCTACAAAGGCATCTTCGTAGGGTCGGGAGCCGGGCTGCCGAACTTTATGAACATCCCCGGCGAGAACCTTATCAACATCATGTCGTCAAACGAGTATCTCACACGCGTCAACCTCATGGACGCAGCCAACCCTCTCACCGACACCCCCATCAACCCGGCAAAGAGCGTGCTCGTTGTCGGCGGCGGCAACACCGCGATGGACTCATGCCGCACGGCAAAACGTCTCGGCGCGGATGTCACTCTCGTCTATCGCCGTTCGGAGGCAGAAATGCCGGCACGTCTTGAGGAGGTGAAACACGCGAAAGAAGAAGGCATCACCTTCCTCACGCTACACAACCCCGTAGAATATATCGCCGACGAGAAAGGCGCTGTGCGGCAGGCCGTACTGGCTGTGATGGAACTTGGCGAGCCGGACGCTTCCGGACGACGCTCGCCTGTAGATACCGGGCGACGCATCACTATTGATGTCGATCAGGTTGTGGTTGCCGTAGGTGTCTCGCCAAACCCGCTCGTGCCGAAATCCGTAGCAGGTCTCGAACTCGGACGGAAGAACACGATAGCCGTAAACGACATGATGGAATCAAGCCATACCGGACTCTATGCCGGAGGTGACATCGTGAGAGGCGGAGCAACGGTGATACTCGCAATGGGCGACGGTCGCCGCGCGGCGGCAAGCATGCACGAGGCGTTGGCGAAAGAATGACAGCCGGGCAGACGGCATCATATCTGCTGCCGTCTGCCTACTGCAAATGCAGGATCCATGTCCGAAAAAACGAGACGCAAAAACCGAGCCGCAAGATGAAAAATCTTGACAACGGAAAAAGTTGGAATTAACAGCGTGCGGCATCATGCAAATGCCGGCGCTCTATGTCAACAAATACCAGAAGAAGGCAGGTTCTGACACTATTCAGTCAGAGCCTGCCTTCTGGCATATATATATAATAAGGTGTAAGAGTAAGCACATCACACTCTATACAGCTCGAGTCTCTATGATTACAGACGGGCTCACCCTACGATGTACTTGCTTCCGGGAATGAGGGAGATGAGTTTCGTGACCACGGCACAGCACAGATACGTCAGCAAGGCTATTGTAGGGATAGCAATCGCCACGTGAAGGACGGGGGCTGCAACATTGCCTCTGACAATCCACTCTACTATGAACGTGAGGAAGAATATATGCATCAGATACATTCCGAACGTGAGACGAGCGAGGCTGTTGATCCACTTCGGGGCTTTCGTGATACATGTGAAGAGCAGGAAGGCCCCGAATGTGGAGAGAAGGACGTTAGGCGTGCAGAACTCCCACGACCATTCCATCATCGGTGTCTCCATACGCACTCCCGGTTCTGCCACCAACCAGAAACTCCATGCCGAGAAGGCAGCTCCGACAATAAAGCATACCGCCCCGACCGTCATACGTCTGAGCTGCGACCATCTGATGTGGACACGGACGTAATGGGCAAGGACAAGATAGCCGAGATAGCCGGAACAATACCAGAGGGCGGAATACTGATTCCAGAAGCACTCGCCCCAAAGTTCGGGCGAGACAAAGCGGTGGAGCCACGGCGTGAGCGTGGAGAATGCAAAGATGGAGAGGAAAACCCGTTCCTCGCGGGCAGTGGCCCGCTCAAGCCACGGCGAAACGACAGGGATGATGAGATAGATGCTTATCAGCGGATACATGAACCACAGATGGCCGGCTATAGGAGGAAAGTTGAAAGGCACCATCATCAGCGCTTCCAAGGCTTCACGCCATGTCATGGCACCCCACAGGGCGGGTAGAACGGCATACAGGACAAGGAATATTACAAATGGCGGAAGAATGCGAAGGAAGCGGCGACGGTAGAACTGACACATCGTCATGTCTCGGCGGACAGGGACAAGGAGGAAGGCGGAGACAATCATAAACAGGGGGACGGAGATGCGGCCGAAGAATCCGTCATAGACAGAGACCCACAGACGGTTGGCTTCATTGGCTACCTCGGAGACTGGACCCATGTTGTAAAACACCTCGCTGGCATGAACCAGCATAACTAAGAAACAGGCTGTCACACGGATGTAATCGACAAATGCAATGCGTTCTTTCATTCTTTTTCTTGTTTTGCTGATGTTAGTTGTACGAGAGGCAAGATGTGAAAAGAATTGGCAACAAGCAACATCTATCTTGACTTACACGCGAGAAACAATGCTGCTGCAGAAATCTTGCCATATCTACCGAAGCACAAAGTTACTGTTTTTTTCTGTAACGCCAACGGCTTGAGGATACTTTTTGCGCTTAGACAGCGAAATAAATGTTCTGCATGTTCAAGTTCTATGTCAAATGCAGACACTGTCGTGACAGCCTCATATATCAGACTGAGAGCATGACAAGTAATACCGTTGATGATGCAGAGCACTAAAAAAGGGCAGAGCCGTTGAGGCTCTACCCCTATTTCATGATTATCCAGTCTCCGATGGTGCGCCTTTCAGTGTCGAAACTGACGGCGGCCTTCACTGTCGGCAGCCCGCAGAGGGCGAACCGCCGCGCATAGTCTTTCAGGTCTATCTGCTTCATGGCCGCATCGGCTGACTTGTCCAGCTTCAGCTCGAAGAGGTAGAGGGTGGTCCTCGTCTGGAGGACAAGGTCAACACGGCCTGTCGGGGTGTGTATCTCCACATCGGCGAAATAGTCGGAGATAAGTGTGAAGATGATGTAAAGCACTTGCTGGTAGTGTCCCTCGGTGTTTGCGCCGTTGCAATAAGGCACTGTGCCGAGGAACTTCTGCAGCAGACCCAGTGCGCCGTCGATGTCGTCCTTGGCAAGGCAGCGGGCTATGTTGCGGGCGGTATTGTTGACGATGAGGGTGTTAGGCATAACGTATGAAGGCACGAGGGCTTTCGTCAGGCCGATGCGCACCTCGTTGTTGGGAATGCCGAGGGTGTAGCTGTCGAAGACTTCGTCGTAGTCCTTGATCGTGATGTAACCGCTTTGATACAGCAGCGGCATGACGGTGGGCATCATTTCCGTCGGAGCATCGAAGTCGTCGGCATTTCCTTCCATGCTGCTGAGGTCGGTGGGAAGGGTGTCGAACTTGCGGAGCATCTCTATCAGATAGGTCGGAGTGCCGGAAGAGAACCAATAATTCGTGAACTGATAGTCCTGAAATGCGTTAAGCAGGCTGTACGGATTGAAGATGTCAGGAGACGGCCATGTGAAATGATAGCCGTCGTACTGACGCTGCAGACGACTTATAGTCTCGTCGCGTGAAATCCCTTTTGATGCGGCAAAACCGTCGATATAGTCTGACATCTGAGATGTCATCTCTTCAAGACTGATGCCACATACGGCAGCATAGTCGGGACGCATCGAGATGTTCTTCAGGTTGTTAAGCTCGCTGAAGATGCTGAGTTGGGAGAACTTCGTGATGCCGGTGAGGAACACGAACTGCAGATATGGGTCGCAGTCTTTCAGCGGCGCGTAGAAATTGCGCATTACATTGCGCAGCACAGGAAGCGTCTCATCCTCATGAACTACATCAAGCAGAGGTGCGTCGTATTCGTCGATGAGGACCACAACCTTCTTGCCGGTCTTTTCATAAGCTGCCCTTATCAGATTCGTGAACCTGTCATTGTTGTCTTTTGCAGGACTTGCAATGCCATACCTTTTCTCATATTCAACAAGGCGATTGCCTATATAGCGTTCCAGCTGGTCCTTCTCCATGTGCTTGCCGGAAGCCATGCTTATGCGCAGCACGGGATATTCCGTCCATTCCTTCTCCACGCTGTCTATGTAGAGACCCTTGAACAGTTCCTTCCTCCCCTCGAAATACGCCTGCAGCGTAGAGACGAGCAGAGACTTGCCGAACCGGCGCGGACGGCTCAGGAAAATATAATTGCTGAGGTGTATCATATTCCAGATATACTCAGTCTTGTCGATATACAGACAGTCCAATTCCTTTATTTTGGAGAATGTCTGTATGCCTACCGGCAAACGTTTCAGTTCCTTCTTTTCCATATCTTTACTGTTGCCTGTTTCTTTTGGGGACAAAGTTAGGGAAAAAAAATGAGATTTCAAAGAGAAAGATGTAAAAAAACACAAATGCTCTGGCACATGAAACATTGCTAACGTCAATCTGACAAAAGAAGACCGGCGGTCATAGCCAGCCTGCATTGCTACTGGTTAGCGTAAAGCCCGAAAAGGGGCAGAGCTTAAACGGCTCTGCCCCTTTCTTAGAGTAGGATAAATATCCTATTGATGTTGGACATTATATATGATGTCTCCGCATCATACACTATGTCTAAATGTCTGGTGGGTTTACCAGATTCGGAAAGATGAGCGGCTGCTCTTTGTAGCTGCTGACTTAGTGAAGACCTTGTCGCCTGACTTCACTGTCACGTTGAAGCCGCCGTCCCATGATGCGCCTGTGCGCCAGCGTGGGTCACCAATCTGCTTGGTGTAGATTGGATGGTTCTTCACACGGTCAGTAGTGTTATAGTAGAAGCCGCTGATGTCTGCATGGCGGTATGCGTCCTTCTCGAAGTCTTCCTTGGCGTTGACAGCTCCGATTGGTGCAGGGTTGCGGAAGAGCTCCTCTGCTGTCAGCTGGTAGCCTACTGCGTCCGCCTCGTTCTCGTTGAGGTTGTCACCGAACTTTATCTGTGTCTCACCGTAACCACCGACATTCAGCAGACCCTTCTGGTATCCAGCACCATCTGATGTGTTGGAGAATGCTGTCTGTGCGAACATACCGTCGATGAGTGTGGTCTTCGGGTCGTTAGATGCTTTGAAGTTTGCATAGGCAGGAACAACGGTAGAATAGTTGTCAGCAAAGTCGTATGTGAGGTCCTTCGTTGATATTTTCATACCCTTCTGGTAGTAGTCACGTCCCTTGTCGTTAGGATTGCCTGCGAAGACGAAGAGGTTCTTCTTGCAGGTAATCTTTGAGCCGGCAGGTATGTATGCCACCTCGAAGATGAGACCGTGTGACTTGTTGTTTGAACGTGGAGCGAAGTTCACGAATGTGTTGTTCGACACGTTGATGTTCCATCTTGTTCCCTCTGGCCATCCGAGGTTCTTGTTCTCTGTCACGAGAGCGTGGCGTGAGGAGTTGATGATGGTGTTGTTCTGGAATGTGAAGTTCTTGTAGAAGTTTGACTTCGCATTGTTTCCAGGACCTGCGAACCAAGAGTATCCACGGCCGTT
>SFIS01000032.1 GCA_004555245.1 Bacteroidales bacterium | reverse complement strand
GTTACTCATTTTGAGTGAGTTGAGCAAACTTAGAAGCCTTTTTTATTCCTATTTTATGTTAAATTATGCAGGTGTGCCATCACTTGCGAAAGTTTAGTAATATAATAAGGTGTATGATATGCTGCGGATGAATGCGGCGTCAGAAGAGGAAAGACTTCTCGAACCAGTAGAAGACGATGCCGGCGAGGTAGCCGACAAACGCTATCCACGTCACATTCTTCATATACCAGCCGAAAGAGATGTGCTCCAGGCCCATCACTACGACACCGGCAGCAGAACCGATGATAAGCATCGAGCCGCCGACTCCGGCACAGTAGGCAAGCAACTGCCAGAAGACACCATCGACGGCAAGGTTCGCCAGCTCAGGATTTGAAGCAAGCATCTCCGTCGTCGTGACGGTGTACATCTTCATTGCACCGGCAACAAGAGGCACGTTATCTACTATCGACGAGAGGATGCCGATGGCACCGGTGACGAGATAGTCGTTGCCTACACTCTCGTCAAGCCACTCGCCGACGGCTGTCAGAACTCCTATCTCGGAGAGGGTGGCTACGGCCATTAGGATGCCCAAGAAGAACATAATCGTTGACATGTCGATGCGAGACAGCATCTTCGTAACACGCTTTGCCAACGGGTCGTGCTCCTCTTTCTTGCGGTAGATAAGTTCGGTGACACACCACAGCACACCGAGAACGGCAAGGATGCCCATGAAGGCGGGCAGCTCTGTCACGGTGTGGAACACGGGAACGCAGCACAAACCGCCTACTCCGAGGGCGAAGATGAGGTTGCGCTGGAACTTGGTAAGCTCGCTGATGCTCTCCTCGCGCTTGTCAACAACTTCCGGCAACTCGCCTTTAAGATGCATCTGCATCACTGCCGTAGGAACTATGAACGCAATGAACGACGGAATGATAATCTCGCTTATCACACCCAGAGCCGTAATCATCTTGCCGTTCCAGAGCATGATGGTCGTCACGTCGCCGATGGGAGAGAAGGCACCGCCCGCATTGGCGGCAATGATGACGCAGACGGCATACCACAGACGGTCTTTCTTGTCATGCACAAGTTTGCGCAGAATCATCACCATCACGATGGATGTAGTGAGATTGTCGAGAACTGCAGAGAGTATGGCTGTCATGAAAGCTATCTTCCAAAGCAAGGAACGCTTCGTGCGCGACTTCAGGGCTCCGCGCACCCAGTTGAAACCGCCGTGCTGATCGACAATCTCGACTATCGTCATCGCACCCATGAGAAAGAATAGCGTCGTACCCGCCTCGCCGAGATTACGCTCAATCGATTCGCCAAGCTCGAAACCTGGCAAGGCCAAACCCTCGTGACCGAGAGCTAAAAGTGTCCAGCACACCACGCACATGAGGATGGCTACAGCTGCCTTGTTGATTTTTGTTACGGCCTCGAGGGCTATGAAGGCATAGCCTATGACGAACGCAACTACAATAATGGTTATTAGTGACATTGTTAGATTTAAGGTAATAAATAAGTTTGTTATGTAAATTGTCATGCAAAATTAAACATTATATTTCAAATAACACGATAAATGGCAAAAAACTTTGAAAAAACTTTCATTATTCTACAAATTGTTGTATATTTGCAGTTGAAAAACCTGAAACTATGAAAGAGACCAAGTATTTTTTTGCGGTGGATCTGGGCGCTACAAGCGGCAGAACCATCGTCGGCAACATCATTGACGGAACAGTGAAACTTGAGGAAGTCACACGCTTCCCTAACAACATCATTCAATACGGAGGACAGTTCTACTGGGACATTTATGCCCTGTATAACGAGATTGTCAAAGGACTGAAGACTGTAGCGAAACGCGGCATCGAAATAGCAAGTATCGGCATCGACACATGGGGCGTAGATTTCGTTCTTGTAGCTGATGACGGACACATCCTCCGCTCGCCAAGGTCTTACCGTGACCCACATACATTCCCCGCGATGGAGGACTATCTCCGTAACACGAAAAGCAAGCGCGAGCTGTATGACATAACGGGAATACAACTCATGAACTTCAACTCCATATTCCAGTTTCACGCAATGCGCAGAGAACGGGATTCCGCACTGCAGAACGCTCAGAAGATACTCTTCATGCCTGACGCACTGTCGTGGATGCTGACTGGAAACGACGTATGCGAATACACTGTCGCATCAACCTCGGAACTGCTCGACCCGCGAACAGGAAAACTCGACGAAGGGCTGCTGGAGACTGTCGGACTCTCCCAAACACACTTCGGAAAGATGGTGAAACCGGGAACTCTCGTCGGCACTCTGACTGAAGAACTGCAGGAGATGACAGGACTTGGAGCCGTGCCGGTGTATGCCGTGGCGGGGCATGACACCGCATCGGCGGTCGCTGCCGTACCGGCACGCGACGAAAACTTCGCATACCTCTCGTCCGGAACATGGAGCCTCATGGGCATAGAGACACAAAATGCAGTAATAAACGAACGCTCGTACGAACTCAACTTCACAAACGAAGGAGGCATAGAAGGCACAACACGCTTCCTGAAAAATATCTGCGGAATGTGGCTGCTTGAACGATGCCGGAAGGAATGGGGAGATTCTGTGCCGCAGGACTATGCCACTCTGTTCGGCGAAGCAATGAAGACAGACGCCTTCCGCTCTGTCATCAACCCGGACGACGAGATGTTCGCAAACCCCGCAAACATGCAGAATGCCATACAGGAATACTGCCGGCAGACAGGACAGAAAGTGCCGGAGACTTATGCTGAGATTATAAGATGCATCTTCGATTCGCTCGCCTTGAGATACAAGGAAGTCTTCCTGTGGCTGAAAGAGTTTGCCGCTTTCGACATAAACACGCTGCACATAATAGGCGGAGGGTCGAAAAACGACTATCTCAACCAGTTCACATCAAACGCAACAGGCCTGTGCGTGCTTGCCGGACCGCAGGAAGGCACGGCTCTCGGAAATATCATGGTGCAGGCGAAAGCCGTAGGAATGGTGAACGATATCTGGGAAATGAGACACATCATAGCCAATTCTGTCAGTCTGAAGCAATACCGGCCGCAGGACACAGAACTATGGGACAAGGCATTCGAGACATATCTCGACATCAAGAAAAAGAAGCACTGAGCTTCTCAAGGAACAGAAACGAACATATACCTTATTTTAACTAACACTTTTCATTTATGAAAACAGAACTCATAACAAAAGCCTATCAAGTGGCAAAAGAACGTTTTGCGGAGATGGGCGTGGACACAGAGAAAGTATTGAAGCAACTGCAGGATTTCCATCTCTCACTACACTGCTGGCAGGCGGATGACGTGAAAGGATTTGAAGTGCAGGCGGGAGAAATGTCTGGAGGAATACAATCTACCGGCAGCTTCCCCGGCGCAGCACGCAACATTGACGAACTCAGACTTGACATACTCAAGGCGAGCAGCCTTATTCCCGGTACACACCGCCTGAATCTGCATGAGATATACGGCGATTTCAAGGGAAAGGCGGTTGACCGTGACGAAGTGACAGTCGAATATTTCCAATCTTGGATCGACTGGGCGAAAGAACACGGCATGAAACTCGACTTCAACTCGTCGTCGTTCTCACATCCAAAGTCCGGCTCCCTCACTCTCTCAAACCCCAACAAAGCCATACGCGACTTCTGGATCGAACACACAAAGCGATGCAGGGAGATAGCAAACGCAATGGGAGAGGCACAGAACGACCCTTGTATCATGAACCTCTGGGTGCATGACGGATGCAAGGACGTCTCCGTAAACCATGCCCTCTACCGCCGCACATTGAAAGCCTCGCTCGACGAGATATTCTCCATCGAGCAGCCGATGATGAAAGACTGTATCGAAGGAAAGGTCTTCGGAATCGGTCTCGAATCGTTCACGGTAGGCTCGCACGATTTCTACACCGCCTATGCGGCACAAAACGGCAAGATGCTCACCATTGATACAGGACACTATCATCCTACGGAATCGCCGGCAGACAAAGTGAGTGCCGTCCTTCCGTTCATCAACGAGCTGATGCTCCATGTCTCACGACCCGTGCGTTGGGATTCAGATCATGTCACCATCATGGACGATACGACACAAGAACTCTTCTCGGAGATTGTGCGTGCCGACGCTCTTGACCGCGTACACTACGGTCTCGACTTCTTCGACGGCTCTATCAACCGCATCGGCGCATACGTTATCGGCTCGCGTGCGGCACAGAAGTGCATGTTGAGGGCACTGCTCGAACCGCGCGAGAAGATATCGGAACTTGAACTCGCAGGAGAGGGTTACAAGGTTCTTGCCCTTGTCGAGGAGCTTAAGGCAATGCCTTGGCAGGCGGTATATGACGAGTTCTGCGTGCGCAACAACGTTCCGGTGGGACACGAGTTCATTCTTGACATAGACAAATACGTCGCTGATGTGACAAGCAAACGCTAAGGGTCATGGCACAACAGAAAAGCAGTCTGAAGAGCACCATAGCAGTGTCTCTCACCAACTATCTCGATGCCGGAGCCATAGTGGCAGGCGCAAGCGGCCTCACTTTGTGGAAGAACTATCTCGACCTGACGGAACTGCACCTCGGATGGCTTAATTTCATCAGCGCCAACTGTCTCGGTGCGGCGCTCGGCGCAATCATCGGCGGATTCCTCGCCGACAAATACGGGCGCAAGTTCATATATACGTACAACCTTCTCGTGTATATGCTCGGTGTCGTTCTGGTTATGTTCTCCGTCTCTTTCCCCATGCTTCTGGCAGGTTTCCTTGTCACGGGCATCTCCGTCGGCATAGGTGTGCCGGCATCATGGACGTATATCTCGGAAAGTTCGGAAATCAACAACCGCGGCCGTAACATCTGCATCTCGCAGATGTCGTGGGGTGTCGGACCGATGATAATCCTCTTGCTGGGCATGTTCTTCGCTCCCGATGGCTATCTCTTCGGATGGGTTGAGCAGCTTGCCGCTGTCTTCCTCGGCACGGGAGCCGCTGTGGAAGCCGTCCAGGTTTTCAGTTCCCGACTTGTCTTCTTCTCTCTCTTCGTGGTGGCTTTCATAGCATGGAACATGCAGAGACAGCTTGAGGAGAGCGCTGAATGGAAGGCGAGCAAGGCCGACGAGAAGGCAAAGGGCAACAGCGGCGGTATGCTGCAGTCCTTCGCCGTGCTCTTTACGAACAAGGTGGCGGTCAAGACTGTCTGCTTCCTTGCAGGCATCTATCTCACCTGGAACCTCGTTGCTTCGGTCATGGGATTCTTCCAGCCACACATCTACGAGACAGCGGGAGGTGTCACGAACGAGCAGGCAAACTGGATGAACTGCATACAATGGGCAATCATCGTGGGCACGACGTTCGTCACTTCGCAGCTGATAGACAAGGTGAGTCATCGTCTGCTCTATGTCATAGGATTGCTCTTCTCGCTCAGCGCATGGTTTATCATTGTCGGAATAGGTGTCGATGGACCTGCGGGACTGTGGTCGTTCGCCATTCTGTGGGGCATCCAGGGCGGCATATCAGTACAGATTTTCTATGCCCTCTGGGGCACCGAGCTCTTCCCCGCAAAGTTCCGTGCCGGCGCACAGGGTCTGATGTTCTTCATCGTTCGTGGCCTGTCGGCGGTCTGGGGTCTCGTGTTCGCCTCGATATATGGCGAGAACGGCGAGGGCTTCACCACAGCCGCATACTGCATGATAGCCTTGCTGCTCGTGTCGCTTGTAGTAGGTGCGTCGGGTTGTCCTGCCACACGGGGCAAGTCGCTTGACACCATCACCCGCGAACGTTACGGTGATGATGTGTAAAAATAACCACATGTCGTATATTAACAATAAAGGGAAACAAGAAATGAAAAGCATATTGGAAGGACGGCCCGGACTGAAGGCCGTCATCGACGAGATAGCCGAGGTCACCGGCTATCTATGGCAGAAAGGTTGGGCAGAGCGTAACGGCGGCAACATCACGGTTAACATCACCGAGTATGTTGACGATGAGATAGCCTCTCTGCCTGCCATAGCACCGAAGAAAGAGATTGGCAAGGTTCTGCCAAACCTCAAGGGAAAGTATTTCTATGCCAAGGGAACAGGCAAGCGCATGCGCGACCTGGCACGCCGGCCGATGCAGAACGGCAGCGTAATCCGTATCTGTGACGACTGTGCCTCGTATGAGATAATCGCCGACGAGCCTGTCGTGCCTACGAGCGAGCTTCCGTCGCACCTTGCCCTGCAGGATTATCTGCTCTCTACGGGTTCATGCTACAAGGCTACGCTGCATACCCATCCTATCGAGCTTGTCGCCATGTCGCACATAAGACGTTTTCTGAAGGGCGACGAGATGACAAAAGTGCTGTGGTCGATGATACCGGAGACCCTCGCTTTCGCGCCTCTCGGCATCGGCATCGTGCCGTATGCCATGCCGGGTTCCATTGAGTTGGCCGACGCGACACTCGAGCAGATCAAGAAGCATGATGTCGTGTTGTGGGAGAAACACGGCACCGTGGCAGTCGGTACGGACATCATGGACGCCTTCGACCAGACAGACGTGCTCTGCAAGGCTGCCAACATATATATGTGCGCCCGCAACATGGGCTCTGAGCCTGACGGCATGACAGACAAGGAGATGGAGGATATCCAGGTGACTTTCAATCTTCCGAAGACGCGTCCGTGCTGACGCGTGGCATCTTCCGTATCATATAGGATATAGACACAATAAAAGAAGCCGGTTCTGCAAGACCATGCTGCCAAGCATCGTTTTCAGAACCGGCTTCTTTTTTTATGTCGTTGCGTGTCATGAGACAGCATGAAGGCGTGTTGTCATTTCTTTTTCGTCGTCGTTGTCGTAGTCTGTTTCTTGTAGTATGAGAGAGCTTCCGGCATCCATCCCTGTATGTTCTGTATTCGAGTGGCGTCGCTTGGGTGGTCGCTCAGTAGCGAGTAGTTACCGCCTGAAGCTTGTGCCATGCGCTGCCAGAAAGCTACAGCGACATTCGGGTCGTAGCCTGCCATTGCTGCGAAGATCAGACCGAGGCGGTCGGCCTCGCTCTCCTGCTTGCGCGAGTAAGCTGCTCCTCCGAGCTGTGTGCCTATTCCGAAAGCGACAGATGTTATCTGCTGTAGCTTTGTGTTTGTGCCGTAGCCCTGCAGAATGCCTGTCAGAATCTGTGAGCCGTACTGTTTGCGCAGTTCGTTGCTCAGCCGTTCGGCAGAGTGTTTCGCCACGGCGTGAGCTATCTCGTGTCCGACGACGATGGCGAGTGATGCCTCGTCCTGTGTCACAGGCAGTATGCCTTCATACACGACAATCTTTCCGCCGGGCATACAGAAGGCGTTGACGCTCTTGTCCTGCACGAGATTGAACTCCCATTTGTATTGCGAGGCCTCGTTGGCGAGCCCGTTCTGCTGCAGATAAGACACCACGGCATTTGCCAGTTTCTGCCCCACGCGTTTCACCATCGCCGTGTTTGTGGCGTTGGTCGAGACTTTTGCTGCCTTCATGTATTCCTGATACTGCTGGTTGCTGAGGCTCAGTACCTGTTCGTCGCTGACGAGGATGTTCTGCTTGCGTCCGGTGATGGGCACGGTGCTTGTTGTGCCGCAGCTGCTGAATGCCAGTGCTGTGAGAAGGGAAATGAGGATAGTTCTGAACTTGTTCATGTCTTTAAGCATTGTTTTTTCGATTTTTATAATTTTAGGTGCAAATTTAGTAATATATTCTGACAATTCATCCTGAAATCAGGAAAAAAACTACCAAAAACGTTTCAGAATGATAATTTTTCATTAACTTTGTTGGCGAATCCTTGTTATACTATAAATAACGTACAGCTATGAAACATTTATTCCGTTTCCGTTTGCGGCATTGTGCCGTTCTTTTTCTGCTTCTGTCGGCAGTCGTGTGTCATGCCGGCCGTCGCGACAAGATGTCGATGGATGCCATCGCCTCCAAGATGATGAATCAGTTGCGTTCAAGCCGTCATTCAGATGGCGTTTCGTCAGTTCGTCCCGCCATGCGTGTCGCCGCCACGTCGAGCCGGCTTCTCAATGCCGCCATGACAGACGATGCGTTCGCAGTCTATGTCCCTGCCGACGGCCGCGGCTTTGTCGTTGTGTCTGCCGACGACGCTTTGCCTCCCGTGCTTGCTTTCTCGGATGACAGGCGTTTCGCTTCAGACGACATGCCGGAGGGCCTGAGAGTTCTCCTCGACTATTATTCAGCAGTTTCCGGGACATCTTCTGCCGATGCCTTGGTGAGTGGCGTGACCTCCCGCGCGGGCGAAATTGACATCCAGCCGCTTCTGGGTGAGATAGCCTTCTCGCAGCACGAGCCTTTCAACAATCTCTGTCCGATGGACGGTGACTCCCGTTGTGTCACGGGCTGTGCGGCGACTTCGATGTCTGAGGTGATGGCTTATTACAGATACCCGAAGCAGATGCAGGGCGAAAACATAAGCTATACATCGTCTGCAATAAGCCAGACCGTGACATGGGACTGTCAGAATACCACGTTCGACTGGGACAACCTGCTGCCCCGATACACCTTGCCCGAGAAACCGTATTCTGGCGGAGAGACGGTGACCGACGATACTTATATGCGCATCGGCGGCATACAGTTGTATGAAGAGAACACGAGTCGCATGCTGTTGACAGGTTTCTACAATGTCACCGGAGCCACCCAGAATTTCGACGTGCAACTGATTCTTGCCGACACCGACGGCGGATTCATCCGCCCCGTGGGTGCAGTGAAGAACATCAAGGAACTGGGTGCAGGCTGGGGATACTCAAAATACTATATCGAGCACAGTCTGCCTTCGAGCATCGCCGACGGCAGCTACCGTCTGTATGTAGGGGTGAGGAAGACCGGCACAAACGTGTGGAGCATTGCTAAGACGCGGTCCGGCTCGTCGTGGCTCCCTTGCTATATCGGTGTGCGTAAGAACGGTAGGAAGTATGAAATCTCTGCCGAGACTTTCACGTGCGGATATACGGAAGCCGAAGGCAACGCCGCCGCCGTGCTCTCCGGGGCGTGTGGCGCGGCAGTGCAGATGAACTATTCTGCCAGAGGCAGCAGTGCATCAACGACAAACCAGCGTTTAGGCTTCTTCAAATATATGGACTACGACGACGGCATGACAAATCTGCCTTTCAACACGCAGAGCGAGCAGCAGTTCCTTGACGTCATAAAGGACGAGCTGAGCAACGGCAGAATCGTCTTCTGTTGCGGCGTGTCGGAACACAACGATGCCCATGCGTACAATATCGACGGCATGAAGACCATCGACGGCCTGATATATGTACACATCAGCTGGGGATGGGGAGGTCTGGACAACGGGTATTACCTGCTCTCGAACATGGCGCCGCCTACGCAGCCGCAGTTCGGCAACTTCGGATACAGCTACCATCTCATTGTCGGCGTGCAACCCGACGACGACGTGAAAAACTATCCGCGCTTCGCGATGGAGAAACTGGAGACCGACAAGACGAACTACAAACAGGGCGAGCTGCTGAAGGTGACGCTCACGAAATTTTACAACTACGGCTGTGAGAACTTTGTCGGCAACCACTACATAATGCTTGTGGATGAAAACGGCAATATGACAAACCTCGGCACGCTGTTCTCCGCGGAGAGCGAGACAAAGCTTAACTACGGGTGGCCTTCCTACTCTCGCGAGAGGACCATACCGGCATCCATCCACGACGGCGAATATACGGTGAAGATATTCAGTTTGCCTACAGCTCTCGAAGGTGACTTCTCGAAAGCCTACGAGATGGCTTGTCCCGAGTGTCCTGTCGTCACGGTGGGCAATTCTACAGCCGTCAGCGTGACCGAACGTAATCCCGAAGGCGACGCGGCGCCTGCCTACTACAACACCAGCGGACAGAGGCTCTCCGTGAAACCGGCGTCTGGCATCGTCATCGAGCGGCGCGGCAACCGTGTGGTGAAGAGGGTGGGGCGTAACTGACAGAACATTTCCATCATCCATACAAACTTAAAACACAATGAAAAAGAAACTCACTCTCTCCAATGACAAGAAAATCTCCGGTGTCTGCGCCGGCATAGCAGAATATTTTGATTGCGACCCCACACTCATACGCATCATCTATGCTGCGCTCACAATCTTCTCTCTCGGCCTGCCGGGTGTGCTGATATATTTTGTGATGGCTGTCATCATGCCCAAGTCGCAGGCGTGACATGCCTTCCGGAGACATAGTGCCGCTTTCGGCACACGACACGACAGAAAACGCATCAGAGACCGTAAGGGCGGACAAGACAGTCCGTCTCTTGCGGTCTCTGATGCGTCATGGCGTTGCCGGAGGCTGCCCGGGGCGGAGCAGTGCGGCGAGTGTCACCGTGTCTTCGATGCCTGAAGAAGATTGTCGAGTATCTCTCGCGAGACTTTCACTATCGTGCCGTGCTTGTGGTCTTTGGGTACGGAAATCTTCTTGTCCATGCTGCGGAAGGTCCTGAAATCTTTCGTGGCGACGGCTCCGAACTCCTGCGGGTGATACTGGTCGTAGTAGATGACCCATTCGTCGCCGAGCTTCACGGCGCACGGCCCCTCGGAGTAGGTGCGTCCGAAGGTGGTGGCGGGTGTCACACCCTGCGCTGCACGGTCGGCAGTATGGAACGGTCCGTAGGGCGAGGTGCCGAAGACGCAGAAGAGATTGCTGAATCCCGGCTTGCGGTTGTCCTTCACCACGAGGACATAATCTTTCGGGGCACGCTTCAGGAGATAGCCGTCGATGCTGTTGAAGCCCGGGTCGTAGTATGGCTTCGCCTCGCTGAAACGCCTGAAATCCGGCGTCGTGCAATACCACATCCTGTGGCATGAGTTTGTGCCGAGCTTGTCGGCATCGGTCTTCGTTGACGGGTCGATCATCGACGACCATATTATGAAGAACAGTTTCAGCTCGTCGTCGTAGAACAGTTCCGGCGCCCACACGTTGTTCGTGGCATGATGCTGCATGACGGGAATCTCCGTCTGCTTCGACCAGTGTATCAGATCTTTCGAGTGTGCATAGCCGAAGCCTCTGCTGCCAAACCATTGTGTCGTCCACACAAGATGGAATGTTCCGTCGGGACCTTGCAGTATGGAGGGGTCGCGCAGCACACGCTCGTCGGGCGCGAAAGTCGGGAGGATTGTCTCGTTTGTGAAAGCGTCGGTGTAGGCACGGTCGTTGCCTATCTCGGGACGCATCCACACACCGGGTATGCTGTCCCAGTGCAGGCCGTCGTAACTGTAGAGATAGCGCATTCCGTCGGTTGACGGCTCGTGGAAAGACGTGAAGATGTAGGCGTCCTGAGCTCCCGACGGGGACGCGAGGATGCAGAAGATGGCGGACAGAAGATAGAGAAATGTATGTCGTTTCATAGTGTCTGATAGGTTTGCTGCATGGCTACGGACGATGCCGTGGAGGCACGAAAACACACAATGTCTTGTGATTTCAAATTCGCGAGAGACGCGCAGAAATCACCGTGGCGAGTTTGCGAGCCGTACAGCGCGTGAATTTTAGGTTTTATGTAAAATGCAGTCAGTCAGTGCGTTAGTTTGTTTTCCGGTTTCGGTGACATCGTTTTTGATGCCAAAACAGACTGTTTTGCCGTCCAATATAGTCAAAGTTGGGTGCCCATCATGACTGTTTTGTATTGTCATTTGTATTGTTTTGCACCCTCATTTTGACTATTTTGCCCTGCAAGACAGCTGTTTTTGGCTTCAAAACGTGCTGAAACCGCTGCCCGGAAGGCAGAAATGGGGTTTAAGAAATGTTAAATCCAACATTTTCGTTTGTCAAGATTTTTTACCTCGCGGCAGGCTTTTTGCAGCCCTGCGAGACTTGCGGAATGTGCTTTCCTGACAAAAAGAAAGGGTAGGCGAGCCAGCCTGCCTCTATCGTGCCGTGCCTTGCGGCGCATTGGGCGCGACAGTCCGGCAGCCGGGCTTGCCAACCCTCTCTTGCAGGTTCTATTTCCCGTCCTTCACATCTACTGCTTTCCAGAGGCCGGCGGCGATGGCAGCGCCGAGCAACGGAGCAGCGACAAACACCCAGAGTTCGGCAAGAGCCTTGCCTCCCTCAAACAGTGCGGGGCCTATTGAACGTGCCGGATTGACCGATGTCCCGGTGTAGTGTATGCCCACAAGGTGTATGAGGATGAGCGTGAGACCTATGGCGAGACCTGCAAAATTGTTTGTCGCGCCGTTTGTCTTGCTTGTCGCGCCGAGCACGACAAAGACGAAGATGGCGGTGAGAACCGTCTCTACGAGGAAACCGTTGCACGTTCCGGCGGCGCAGCTGTTAGCCCCGGTCAGTGTGCCTTCTGCCAGTCCGGGTGAGGTGCTGACGAAAGCGCAGAGCACGCCGGCAGCGATGATGGCGCCAGCCACTTGCCCGACGATGTAGCCCGCGAGGTCCTTGGCTGACGTGCGGCCTGCAAGGAATGTCCCGAACGTGATGGCTGGATTGATGTGGCAGCCGGAGATGCCGCCGATGGCATACGCCATGGCAATCACCGACAGGCCGAATGCCATCGCTGTGCCTACAACGGAGGCAGGGTCATAACCACAGTTGAGGCTGACGGCTGTGCCGCAGCCGAGAAGAGTCAGCACGAACGTGCCGAATGCTTCAGCAATGTACTTCTTCATAGTGTAAAGGTTTTGGTCCCTTTTACGGGAGGTGGATAATAAACAAGCGGCAAGACGCAGCCGGCGACAGCCGTCCCGCACCTTGCCGTTTTTTTCGTTCGAAGGTTTTATTTCTTGATTTTCGAGACGTAGGCGTCAATCACCGCCACCGCCACGATATTGACGATGTCGCGCACGCTGGAATCGAAGTCGGTGAAGTGTATAGGCTTGTTCAGGCCCATCTGTATCGGACCGATGACCTCCGTCTCGGGCGAGAAGCCCTTTATCAGCTTGTATGCCGAGTTGGCTGCGGAGAGGTTGGTGAATATCATGGAGTTCACCTGCTCGCCGTGGAGGCGTGTGAAGGGGTATTTCTCGTCGCGGCGCTCGTGGTCGAGAGCGAGGTCAACCGACATCTCTCCGTCAATCTTCAGCCCCGGATTCTCAGCCTGCATCTCTGCCACAACCTCGCGCATCAGACGTGGCGAGCCTTCCTTATCGACACCGAAGTTGGAGTATGAGATCATCGCAATCTTGGGTTCGTCGTTGAAGAATCTCACCGCCTCGGCTGTCAGCAGCGCCACATCCTTCAGCACCGCCTTGTCGGGGTTCTGGTTGATGAGCGTGTCGGCGATGTAGTATGTGCCGCGCTTGGAGTTGAGGATATGCACGGAGGCGAAGTTCTTGTACGGAGGACGTATGCCGATGACTTCCTTTGCAACCTTGATGGTGTTCGAGAACTTGGTATATACACCTGTGATGAAGGCGTCAGCCTCTCCCGTCTCCACCATCATCATGCCGAAATAGTTGCGCTCGAACATCTTGTCGTTCGCCTCCTCGAAGGTGTAGCCGTCGCGCCGGCATTTCTCTGCGAGGATACGTGCGTAACGCTCTCGGCGCTCCATCTCTCTGTCGTGGCGCAGGTTGACGATTTCCACGCCCGTAAGGTCGAGGTCAAGCTCCTTTGCCTTCTTCGATATCATCTCGTCGTTGCCGAGGAGGACGGGCTGGCAGAGCCCTTCCTGCTTCGCCTGTACGGCGGCTTTGATCATCGTAGGGTGCAGACCTTCGGCGAAGACCACGCGCTGCGGGTGCTTGCGTGCCGTCTCGTAGAGCGACTGCGTGACGCTTGTCTCGTGTCCCATGCGGCGGCGCAGCGTGTTCTTGTAGGCGTCCCAGTCAGTGATGTTCTGGCGGGCCACGCCCGATTCCATAGCAGCCTTTGCCACGGCGGCAGACACCTCGGTGATGAGGCGCGGGTCAACGGGTTTCGGGATGAAGTATGCGGGGCCGAAGGTGAGATTGTTCACCTTATATACATCGTTCACCACGTCGGGGACAGGCTGCTTGGCAAGGTCGGCGATGGCATGCACGGCGGCGAGCTTCATCTCTTCGTTGATGGCTTTGGCGTGTACGTCGAGGGCCCCGCGGAAGATGTAGGGGAAGCCGATGACATTGTTTATCTGGTTGGGATAGTCAGAACGGCCGGTTGACATCAGCACGTCGGGACGGCTTGCCATGGCGGCCTCGTAGGTGATTTCCGGCTCCGGGTTGGCAAGGGCGAAGACGATAGGCTGGCTCGCCATTGAACGTATCATGTCCTGGCTCACCACATTGCCCTTCGAAAGGCCGAGGAAGACGTCGGCGCCGGACATCGCCTCTGCGAGAGTGTGGACATCGCGGCGGTCTGTGGCAAACAGCGCCTTCTCGGGAGTGAGGTTCTCGCGGTCGGAGGTTATCACGCCCTTCGAATCCAGCATGATGATGTTCTCCTTGCGTGCGCCGAGGGCTACGTAGAGCTTTGTACACGAGATGGCGGCTGCGCCGGCACCGTTGACGACAATCTTCACGTCCTCTATCTTCTTTCCGTTGACTTCAAGGGCGTTGATGAGGCCGGCAGAGCTGATGATGGCGGTGCCGTGCTGGTCGTCGTGCATCACCGGAATGTCGAGCGTGCGCTTCAGGCGCTCCTCGATATAGAAGCATTGCGGCGCCTTGATGTCCTCAAGGTTGATGCCGCCGAAAGTGGGGGCGATGCGCTCTACAGCCTCGCAGAACTTCTCCGGGTCCTTCTCCGCAACCTCGATGTCGAACACGTCGATGCCGCCGTAAATCTTGAAAAGAAGTCCCTTGCCCTCCATCACGGGCTTGCCGGACATTGCTCCGATGTCTCCGAGACCCAGCACCGCCGTGCCGTTTGATATGACAGCTACAAGGTTTCCCTTGTCGGTGTATTTGTAAGCTGCATCAGGGTTATCCTGTATCTCTAAACATGGATAGGCCACACCGGGAGAGTAGGCAAGCGAAAGGTCGGTTTGAGTGCGGTATGCCTTGGTGGGCACTACTTCGATTTTGCCGGGACGACCAGTTTCGTGATACTCCAGTGCGGCTTCTTTAGAAATGTGTACCATAGTGTTTTGTTGTGTGTGTAAATGTAGTGTGTAACAATCTATTCTTTTTTCAAGTTGTCAACTTGTAAACTGTAAATCAATTCCGAATTGCAAAATAACAAAAAAAAACCGAAATGACCAAACATATATTATTTTTTTATGTAAAATACCAAAAAAACCTATAAACTATTTGGCATAATAAAGAATATTTTATAATTTTGCCGTATAAAACAAGCCGGCGGGGCTGCGACGCCCTGACGGCGGATTCAGAACTCTAATGTTTAACAAAATAAACAAACATTCAAAGCAAAATGGTAAATTACAAAGATCTCGGTCTTGTGAACACCCGCGAGATGTTCAAGAAGGCAGTGAATGGCGGATATGCCATTCCGGCATTCAACTTTAACACAATGGAGCAGATGCAGGCTATCGTGCAGGCTGCCGTGGAGACAAAGTCGCCTGTCATCATGCAGGTGTCCAAAGGCGCACGCAAATACGCTAACCCAACCATCCTCCGCTACATGGCTGAAGGTGCTGTGGCATACGCTAAGGAACTCGGATGCGAGAACCCGCAGATCGTGCTCCACCTCGACCACGGAGACAGCTTCGAGACCTGCAAGTCATGCATTGAGACTGGATTCTCTTCCGTGATGATCGACGGCTCGTCACTCCCGTACGAGGAGAACATCGCACTCACAAAGAAAGTCGTTGACTTCGCCCACCAGTATGACGTGACAGTAGAGGCTGAGCTCGGTGTCCTCGCCGGCGTGGAGGATGAAGTGGCTTCTGAGGTGTCTCACTACACAAAGCCGGAAGAGGTTATCGACTTCGCTACACGTACAGGCTGCGATTCGCTCGCTATCTCTATCGGCACATCACACGGAGCATACAAATTCACTCCGGAGCAGTGTACACGCGACCCGAAGACCGGTGTCCTCGTGCCGCCGCCACTCGCTTTCGATATCCTCCACGAGATAGAGAAGAAACTCCCCGGATTCCCAATCGTACTCCACGGCTCTTCATCTGTTCCGCAGGAAGAGGTGGCTACAATCAACAAGTTCGGCGGCAAACTGCCTGACGCTGTCGGCATTCCCGAGGAGCAGCTCCGCGAGGCATCAAAGTCTGCCGTATGCAAAATCAACATCGACTCTGACTCACGCCTCGCCATGACAGCCGCTATACGCAAGTATATGGCAGAGAACCCAGGCCACTTCGACCCTCGTCAGTATCTCACACCGGCACGCGAAGCAATGAAGAAGATGTACATCCACAAGATTGTGAACGTGCTCGGCTCAAACGATAAACTCTAATCTCTGATTTATGATGAGAAACATTATAGTGGCAGCCATCCTCGTGACGGCTGTCACTTCTTTTAAACAGACACCCCAAGGCGCAGACAACGCCGCCTTCCTCTTGCGCTGCCAGAAACTTGCCGACCGCATGGCTGTCGTCGATTCGACAAAGACAGCACACACGGACAGCATCGCCGAATGGAAAAAAGAGCGCAACGCGATAAAAAAGGAATACCAGGAAGCGTACAAGGATAAACTCACCGGCGACGAGGCAAAACGTTACTATGCCTACGCATCGCAATACAACAGACGCCTCGCCACACTGAAAGCCAATGATGTCGGCGACGCCATAAACGATGCCGGAGCCGAAGTGACCGATGCCGTCAAACGCACCGGAACGAAAATACAAGGCTGGATAGAAGGACTGAAGAAATAATCTCTACCCACGCCCTACCCACACCCAACAGGCCAACATACATGACACACCAGACAACAACAGACGCAACGGCAGACACAACAGCCATACACGCCGCTCTCGAAGCATACAGGAAGAAGCACGGCTTCGGGAAATGGCAACCCCGCCTCGCACTCTTCGACATGGACGGAGTGCTCTACAATTCAATGCCCAACCATGCCGAAGCATGGCAGAAGTCAATGGCGAAATACAACATACCCATGACACGCGAAGAAGCATACGCCTTTGAAGGGATGAGAGGCTTCGAGACGATAAAAATAATGGCTCGCCGCCATTGGGGCAGAGACATATCCGACGAGGAATCGGCTGCAATGTACAAAGTCAAGTGCGAATGCTATGCCGCCTGCCCGAAGGCAGGGCTGATACCCGGTGTGCATGAACTGCAGGAGACAATGCAGCGCCACGGAATGCGCATAGGCATCGTCACAGGCAGCGGACAGCACTCCCTGCTGAAGCGCATACTCGATGATTTCGACGGCCTCGTCTCTCCGGACATCATGGTCACGGCTCTCAACATCAAGAGAGGAAAGCCTGCACCCGACCCGTATCTTAAGGGAATGCAGCTTGCCGGGACACAGCCCTGGGAGACAATTGTGGTGGAGAACGCACCACTCGGAGTACGCGCCGCCGTTGCGGCACAATGCTTCACCGTCGCCGTAAACACCGGACCGCTGCCGGACAGTATGCTTGCCGACGAAGGGGCAGACCTCGTGCTGCATGACATGGCACAACTGACGGCACTGATTCCGACGCTCTGTCAAACAGATTGACAACACACGTCCCGGAAAACAGCGACGCTCATGCCGCAAGCCTTCATGAGCCGTGCGACATACGGCGCATGACAATGGGACATACCAATAAGTAGAACATTTCTTACAAAACAATTATACCATTATGATTACACCTCACAACAATGCCAAAGCCGGCGACTACGCCAAGACAGTATTGATGCCGGGCGACCCGCTCCGGGCAAAGTTCATCGCAGAAGTATTTCTCGAGGATGCGCATATCGTCAACGATGTACGCAACATGTATGCCTACACCGGCACATACAAAGGTGTCCCAATATCTGTCATGGCTTCAGGAATGGGAATGCCTTCCATCGGCATATACTCATACGAACTCTATAAGTTCTACGATGTTGAGAACATCATACGCATAGGCTCTGCCGGCTCCTACTCCGAACGCCTGCAGGTGAGAGACGTCGTGCTGGCAGAATACGCCTACAGCGAATCGACTTTCGCCCTGCGCACAAGCGGATGCACCGACAAGAAAATATACCCAAGCCCGGAAATCAACAACGTCATTCTCGGAAAGTCAAGAGAGCTGGGCATCGAATGCAAGCTGGCTAAGGTACATTCAAGCGACGCCTTCTACACCGACCCGTCAGTTGGAACATGGCAGGAACTGCGCGACGCCACCGGAACGGAATGTGTCGAGATGGAAAGCTTTGCGCTCTTCCACAACGCACACCTCACAGGACGGCGTGCAGCGTGCATCCTCACCATTTCTGATGCGTTCTACAACAAGGTGGCATTGAGCGCCGCCGACCGGCAGAACTCTTTCACGCAGATGATGAAACTGGCTCTCGAAAGTGCCGTCACTCTATGATACGACCCTACGGAGTGCACATCACGCACAGTGTGGCATATATATAAATAATGTACAGGCCGCTGGTGCGGCAACGTCCGGAAAGAATTATGGGCATGACAACCGAACTTATGTCAGGTTGTCATGCCCATTCCCATGGTGCAAATAGTATGTTATTGACGCCTCACAGCCTACCAGTTGGCAACCGTGGCGTTGAAAATCTGGTCAACAATGTCCTTGACCATTTCCGTCACAAGCTGCTCCTGGACGCTCGTGAGAGACTGTGTCGTCTCGTAGGTTGACGTGGCGGTGAACTGACGCTCAAAGTCTTCCTTGTGGTTTGTGTTGTTCGTGAAGCGGACATTGACGGTGATGGCAAGCTCTGTCTGTGCAGAATAGCCCTCGGCGGAGACAGACTTGTTCCTCTGGGAATAGTTCGTAATCTCGCCTTCTATCTTCAAGTCGCCGTTCCGTTTCACTTGCGACAGCTTCGTATGGTCGGCAAATTTGTCCTTCAGCCCGTTGTTGAACATCGGTCCCATAGGTCCCCAGACATACGACGAGCGTATGGGGAAATCGTTGATCTGTATTGTCTTCACCTTTGTATAGTCGATGCTCGACATGTTGAACTTGTATTGCACGGAGCATCCAAGCAATGTCAGCATAACCACACCTGCTGATATATATGCAAATCTGCCTATCATACTCGCAAATCTGCCTCTCATACCCGCAAATTTGGCTGTGACAGATGCTGCTTGTCTGGTTATATTTGCAGCCTTTTCGGCTATGTATGCCAATATTCTCATTTTCTTTTTTCCTGCGTTTTTGCTTTTCTTAGTGTGTCTCTGCATCGTGAGGCCTGTTGTGAAAGCCGTCAGGCGTTCAGTTCTTTCAGCCTTCTGTATAGCGTTCGGTCAGAGATGCCGAGCTCTTCGGCAGCTTTCTTCCTGTTTCCGTTGTTTCGTGCGAGAGCTTTTCTTATCTGTTCGAGTTCGTTCTGGTGTATGTTGAGGTTCTCGTCTTTTTTTGTCGTGGCGCTCGAAAGCTCTTCGACATCCGCCTCCTCATAGTTTGTTGAGAAGCCCGCCCTGCTGTCAAAACCTCCGATGTTGTTATGCACCGGGTGCGTGAAAGAACCAGTGGTGGCGTTTTCGCCGCCTTTTTCTCCTGCGTCCCGGATGTTCGCTCCCGCCGTGTCGTTGTCCGTTGCTGCAGGCAGCATATAAGGCGGGTGCGGCAACAGCCCCGCAACGTGGCTCCCCCTGACGTGTCCGCCCATCTCTTTCAGCTGTTGCTGCAGCTCAGCCACCTGCGCGTTGAGCGTCTTGATGTTGCCTTTCAGTTCGAAAAGGAAGTTGAAGAGCAACTGCCGTTCCTTCTCGTAGCTGTGGCTGCTGTCAGAAGATGAGGAGGCGTTTGATGTCAGGGCGGTGGATTCTTCGTCGTCCGGGATAAACCTGAGCAGTGTCTCTGCGGTGACGAGCCTGTCTTCGGAGAGCACCGACAGTTGCTCGGTGATGTTCTTCAGCTGTCTGACATTGCCCGGCCATTTGTATTTCAGCATCAGCTGTTGTGCTTCGGGCGAGAGCTCGAGGCGAGGCAGACGGTATTTCTCCATCATCTGGAAGGCGAAGAGCCTGAACAGCAGCAGGATGTCATTGCCTCTGTCTCTCAGCGGCGGCATGTGTATCGGAATGGTGTTGAGGCGGTAGTAGAGGTCTTCTCTGAAACGTCCCTCGCTGATTGCCTTCCTCATGTTGACGTTTGTGGCAGCCACGATTCTCACGTTTGTCTTCCTCACTTCCTGTCCTCCGACCCTTATGTATTCGCCTGTTTCGAGCACGCGCAGCAGGCGGGCCTGTGTGGCAAGCGGCAGTTCTCCCACTTCGTCGAGGAAGAGGGTGCCTTTGTCGGCTATGCCGAAATATCCTTCGCTCTCGCCAATGGCACCTGTAAACGAGCCTTTCTCGTGTCCGAAGAGTTCTGAGTCTATCGTGCCTTCCGGGATGGAACCACAGTTCACGGCAAAGTATTTCTCTCTTCGTCTGGGCGAGTTGTCGTGTATGATTTTTGGCAACACTTCTTTTCCGACACCACTTTCGCCTATGATGAGCACAGAGAGGTCAGTTGAAGCCACCGAGAGACAGATGTCCAGCGCATGATTGAGCTGCGGGCAGTTGCCTACAACGTTGAATCTCTTTTTTATGTCTTGAAGTTTGTTCTGGTCCACGATTACGTTTTTGGGTGTTTGGAAAATGGGGTTGGCTTGTCAGGCTTGCTCTTCCGGTGTGTTGACAGCATTTGTCACGTCTGCCTTCAGCTTTCTTTTGCGAGCAGCGCCAGCAGTTCTTCCATGCCTTCGCTTGCACCTTTGGCAATGATATGCACGTTGTGCGACGTGTTGCCCAATGCGGGGTGTGGGTCGATGAGGAATACTCTGGCGTCTTTCGGTGCGTATTGCAGCAGCGAGGCGGCAGGATAAACGTTCAGCGAGGTGCCTATGATGACGAATATGTCAGCCTGTTGCGTGGCTTCTATCCCGTCGTAAATGTTCGGTACGTTCTCTTGGAAGAAGACTATGTATGGTCTGAGCAGCGAGCCGTCGTCAGCCTTTGTTCCTTTCGGAACCTCAAGTCCGTATTCTCCCCAGCCGTCTTTCGGCAGGCTGACCCAGAAGCGTGGGTTGTCCACGTCTCTGCTCGAGCACATCCTCATGAGTTCTCCGTGCAGGTGTATGACATGTTTTGAGCCCGCCATCTCGTGCAGGTTGTCCACGTTCTGTGTCACGACGGTGACGTCATGTTTCTCTTCGAGGGTTGTGATGAGCCTGTGTCCCCTGCATGGCTTCACATCCCTGTATTTCATTCTGAGCATGTTGTAGAATGCGTTGACCTTTTCCGGATTGCGCAGCCATCCGTCGTGGCTTGCCACTTCCATTACGGGATAGTTCTCCCATAGTCCTCCGGCGTCCCTGAATGTTGTCAGTCCGCTTTCCACTGACATTCCTGCTCCTGTCAGAAAGACGATTTTCATAGTTTGTGAGTTTTTTTGTTCTTCGACCAGGCCGAAGAATACGGGTTGTGTCTTGTGTTCTTCGACCTTGTCGAAGAATACGGTTTATTGTGCTGTGTCGTGTTGCAGCTCGCTCTTTTTCT
This sequence comes from Bacteroidales bacterium, assembly GCA_004555245.1. GTDB lineage: Bacteria > Bacteroidota > Bacteroidia > Bacteroidales > Bacteroidaceae > Prevotella. The sequence continues at coordinate 10,597 of SFIS01000032.1, read as the reverse complement.
TTGGGATGGCGAAGCGGACTTTCTCGCTGTCGTCTCTGCGTTCTACATATAGTTTCGGCAGAGGGTTTCTGTGTGCTTCGTCGTAGGCAGTCCTGTTCCGTTTCACTGTCATGGCGAGATATATGGCTTGTCTTAGTGCCAGTGCCGGCAGCTCAAGGCTGTCGTTTGAGAAGTTGCAGTCCTTTGGATAGTCAGTCAGAGTCATCACCATCGGCAGGGCAGCGAGCAGCCTGACCCGCTCTTCGGTGGTGTTGTCGAGCACTTTCTGCGTATCGTTGTCTGTGAGTGCGAGTGTGATGTCGAAGTTCTGGAAATAGTTTCCTTCAATATATTCGTCCACGGTGTATGGTCCGAACACCATGATGCTTTCGTCCTGCAGGGCGTTGACGGATGTGCAGAAGATGTTGTTGGGGTCGTTCTTGTCCTGCTTCTCAGCTGTTATGACTGCAATGCGTGGCATAGAGACCATGAAGTCTCTTCTGACGACGTTCCATGCAAGCCTTATCTTGCTTATCAGCTCATTTGCAGTGAGAGAGTCTTCCACTTTGTCTTGTTCGACGTCCGGCAGAATTGTAGCTAACTTCAGCGTTTTGCTGACAAAGACGTTCATCGAGCCGTTGAAGGTGAACTCCGTGTTAGATCCCGGAGCTACAACGATAGCGTCGATGTTTCCGAATTTCAGGTCGTTGCTGACGTTTTTGTCGTTCTGGTTCTCTTTGCTGTAAATGACAGGGTTGAATATGTCGCTATGCTCGGGGTGGTTGAGTGCTGTTGCTATTATGTCTCCTGCAACTCCTGCCGACTGCAGTATTCCGATGTTCATCATTTTGTTTGTCATAGAAGAAGAAGGTGTTGGTGTTTTTTTCTTGTTTTGATGTTATTTTCCGCCGTTTGCGTTATGGCATGCCGCCTCTTTATGTTTTGTGTTGAGCAGTCCGCACGCGGCGTATATGTCCTGTCCTCTTGACGCTCTGACAGTAGTGTTGATGCCGGCTTTGTTCAGATAGTCGCATATTTCCTTCATTCTGTTGTCGTCGGCACCTTTGAGGGAGACGTCGGGAATCTGGTGGAACCGTATGAGGTTCACCCTGCATTCGATTGGTCTGAGCAGCCGGACAATCTCTTTCAGGTGTGTTGTTGTGTCGTTTGTCCCTTTGAAGACGGTGTATTCAAACGTGAGTCGTCTTTGGTGAGAATGGTTCTCGTCTTGTTGTTGCGTTTTCCGTCTTCTGTTAGGGAAGAACTGTGCCAGCAGTTGCACCGTTTCTCTTATACCCATTCCTTTTTCTGCAGGCATGAGTTGTGCCCTTTGTTCCGGTATCGGGGTGTGCAATGATATGGCGACGTGGCATTCGCTTTCTTTCAGGAATCTCTCGAGTTTGTCTCTCATGCCAACGGTGCTGACCGTGATGCGTCTCGGGCTCCATGCGTATGCATAGTCCGCCGTAAGAATTTCCGTTGCCTTCAGCACGTTGTCGAGGTTGTCCATCGGTTCTCCTTGTCCCATGAAGACTATGTTTGTCAGTCTGTCTCTTTCGGGCAGCGAGACTATCTGGTTCAGTATGTCGCACACAGAGAGCTGGCCTTCAAATCCCTGTTTTCCTGTCTGGCAGAACATGCAGTTCATCTTGCATCCCACCTGACATGAGACACAGAGTGTCGCCCTTTCTCCGTCGGGAATGAAGACAGTCTCTACGGTTTTCCCGTTTTCTGTGGGGAAGAGATATTTTATTGTTCCGTCGGCAGATTTCTGGCAGTCAACATGTTCTTTGCATCCTATGTCGTAGTGTTCGGCGAGTTTCTCCCTGTTGTTTTTCGAGATGTTAGTCATCTCGTCGAATGTTCTGGCGTGCTTGACGTATATCCATCGTGCAATCTGTCCGCCGGTGAAAGGCGGCATTCCGAGTTGTCTTGCGATGTCTTTCAGTTCGTCTTGCGTACGTCCTATGAGCGTAGGTTTCAGGTTGTCCATTCGTTTGTGTTGGGGTTGTGATGTATGTGTCAGATGTTGGTGTCGAGACATTTGTCGAGCAGTTGTGTTATGGCTTTCTTGTCCATTTTCTGTCCGATGAAGACGAGTTTCTGCATTCTGTCTCCGTATATGGTGTCCCAGTCTCTCATCACTCCGGGGTTGTTGATGAGGAAGTCGTGCAGTTCGTCTTTCGGCATGGTAGCATACCATTGTCCTGCGTTTCTCAGGCTGACCTGTTTTCCTGCCTGTTCAAAGACGTAGCAGATGTCTTCTTCGCCTTTGAAATAGCATATACCCTTTGCCCTGATGACGGACTTCGGCCATTCTCTTGCCACGAAATGGTCAAATTCAGTGAGTGAGAAGGGTTCTCTTGCGTAATAGACGAAAGTCCCGATTCCGTATTCTTCCGCCTCGCCTGTCTCGTCGTTGTGGTGGCAGTGTCCGCATGTGCATCCTTCCGGGTGTTCGTGGTGATGGTGTTCGTGGTGGTGGTGATGTTCGTGGTGGTGATGTTCGTCGTCGTGATGATGTTGTTCTTCGTCATGGTGATGATGGTGTCCGTGGTGGTCGTCGTCATCGTTGTCTTCCATTTCGTCTATATGTTTCTCCACTTCCTGCACCCATGTTGCTGAGCCTGCGACGTCATTGAAGCTGAAGGCGTGTGTGTTGAGCAGAGTGTCTAAAGGCACGTCGCAGAAGTCGCATTCTATGATTTCTGCCTTAGGCTGCAGTGACCGGAGGATTTCTCTGGTTCGTCCGAGTTCGTCTTTTGTCACTTCGCTTGCCTTGTTGAGCAGAATGGTGTTGCAGAATTCTATCTGTTGTATGACGAGGTTCTCGATGTCGTCTTCTCCGATGTCTTGTTTGGTGAGGTCGAGTCCTCCTTCAAACTCGTCTTTCAGTCTCAGGGCATCAACGACGGTCACTATGCTGTCGAGTTCTGCCGTGCCGTATTCCGAGTATTCTTCTCCCATTTGCGGTATTGAGCAGATGGTTTGTGCAATAGGCATAGGTTCGCATATTCCCGATGCTTCAATGACGATATAGTCGAATTTCTGCATTTTCAGCAGGTCCTGTATCTGTTGTACGAGGTCCATTTTGAGTGTGCAGCAGATGCATCCGTTCTGTAGCGGCACGAGAGAGTCGTCGTTTTGTCCCACGACTCCCCCTTTCTGTATGAGGTCGGCGTCTATGTTTATTTCTCCGATGTCGTTGACGATGACGGCAAACTTGATGCCTTGTCTGTTTGCGAGAATGCGGTTGAGGAGTGTAGTCTTTCCGCTGCCGAGGTATCCTGTGAGCAGCAGCACGGGTATTTTTGTCTGGTTCATAATCTGTGTCGGTAGAGATTCTTTTTTGTATCCCTATCATGTGCAAAGTTACACAATATTTTCCATACTCTATACTTTTATGTCTGAAAATTGACGTAAAGCGAATTATTTTTGATAATTTTTACATCCGCAGTTTGCCGTAAGCGATAAAAGCATTAACTTTGTGGTCGGAAATCCGGCAGTCATGTACTTCCGGGTCAAACGACTAACCAGAGAATATCCAAAAATCAGTATCTATGAAGATAAAATTATTGTCATTGTTTTTCTTTGCCGCGATGTCTTCGGTAGCGGCAGGCGGTTTCACACCCACCGGGAGAGGTGTAGTCGTGAAGTTGCCGGAAGACAAGTCTGGGGATGCCAGGCTTGTCCGTCTTCAGGTCATAGGCGACAAGATAGTTCGTGTCTCCGCCACCGCTACAGACGAGTTTTCCGATCCCAAGAGCCTTATCGTGATTCCCTGCAAGTCTGAAACCCCTTTTGATGTCAGCGAGGACGGCAGCCGTGTCGTGGTGACGACGAAGAGTATGCGTGCCAGTGTTGACAGGCAGACGGGCGAGGTGGCTTTCTCCGACCTCTCCGGCAAGGTCTTCTTGCAGGAGCAGAAGGGTGGGGGAAAGACGTTCACTCCGTATTCTGCCGTTCAGACCCATGCCGACGGCCGTTCTGAGACGTACAGCGGCTGGAGCATCCGCCAGGTGTTTGAATCTCCGTCTGACGAGGCTTTCTACGGCCTGGGGCAGCATCAGGCAGACGAATGGAACTATAAAGGCAAGAACGAGGAACTGTTCCAGTACAACACTAAGGTCAGCATACCTTTCGTAGTGTCCAACAAGGGCTACGGCCTGTTGCTCGACAGCTATTCGCTGTGCCGTTTCGGCAATCCCCGCGACTATGATCAGCTCCACCGTGTCTTCCGTCTCTACGACCGCGACGGCAATGCCGGTGCGCTGACGGGCGAGTACTACCACTACATGCAGGAGACAGTAGTGCGCCGTGAGGATTCTCTCTACTTCGAGAACCTGAAGTCTGCGAAGAATCTTCCGGACTTCCGTCTCGATGGTTCTCGTGTGACCTACGAGGGCACTATCGAGCCTCTTGCCACCGGCGATTATCATTTCTGCCATTATTATTCCGGCTATCAGCGCATCTTCATCGACGGCAAGAGCGTCTATACCGAGGATGTTGCGGGCCGTGGCAGTGACACGCAGACCATCTGGCGCACCGCCTGGAATCCCAATGCGCGCAAGTTTACGGTCCACATGGAGAAGGGCCGCCGCTACACTTTCCGTCTCGAATGGATTCCGGATGGCGGCGAGGCATACTGCGGCCTGCGCGCCTATGCCCCCGTCTCGCGTAATGAGCAGTCGAAACAGTCGTGGTGGAGCGAGATGACGCAGCAGCTTGACTATTATGTCATAGCCGGTGCCGACGCCGACGAAATTATCAAGGGCTACCGTCAGCTGACGGGCAAGGCGCAGATTATGCCAGAGTGGCTGCTGGGCTACTGGCAGAGCCGCGAGCGCTACAAGACGCAGGACGAGATTGTCGGTGCGCTGAAAGGCTTCCGTGAGCGCAAGCTGCCCATCGACAATATAGTGATGGACTGGAACTACTGGACGCCCGACGAGTGGGGCGCATTCACGTTCGACCCCTCGCGCTTCTCTTCTCCGAAGAAGATGATAGACGAAATCCATGCCATGAACGCCAAGATAATGATTTCCTGCTGGCCGAAATACTATCTCACCGTTGACAACTTCAAGGAGCTGAACTCCAAGGGTATGATCTACCAGCAGTCTGTCAGGGATTCTCTCTACGACTGGTTGGGCTACCGCTATGCCTTCTATGACGCCTACGACGAGGCTGCGCGCAAGATATTCTGGCGCCAGCTGTACGAGAAGCTGGGCACGATAGGCATGGACGCCTGGTGGATGGACGCCTCCGAGCCCAATGTCCGCGACTGTACGGACATGGCATATCGCAAGCTGTTGTGCGGACCTACGAAGTACGGTTCGTCTGACGAGTTCTTCAACGCCTATTCCATTGTCAACGCCGAGGCGATATATGACGGCCAGCGCGCCTACGACACCGCCATCGAGAATGCCCGCCGTGAGGGCAAGTCCACACCGTCTCCGTCGTGGCTGCAGGCAAACACGTCGTGGAACGCCGACGGCTACGGCAACCGCTTCTCTCCCGACAACCGCCGCGTCTTCCTTCTGACGCGCAACGGTTTCGCCGCCGAGCAGCGCTATTCTACGGCGACATGGTCGGGCGACATCGGCACACGGTGGGAGGACCTGAAGGCCCAGATTACCGCCGGACTGAACTTCTCCATCTCCGGCGTGCCGTTCTGGAGCCAGGACATCGGCGGCTTCTCTGTCGAGAAACGTTACGAGAAGGCGCAGCAGCTGTTTGACAAGACAGGCGGCGAGAATGCCGACCTCCAGGAATGGCGCGAGCTTAACGTGCGCTGGCATCAGTTCGGCGCATGGGTGCCGATGTATCGCGCCCACGGACAGTTCCCCTTCCGCGAGCCATGGAATATAGCTCCCGAGCGTCATCCGGCCTACAAGGCCATCAAGGCCTGTCTCGAGCTGCGCTATCGTATGATGCCTTACATATACACCCTCGCTGCTGACGTGCATTTCAAGGACTACACCATCATGCGTCCGCTTGTCATGGACTTCGCCAAGGACAAGGCGGTGGAGAACATCGCCTACCAGTTTATGTTCGGACCCTCTGTCATGGTCAACCCGGTTTATACATACAAGGCGCGCGAGCGTGAGGTCTATTTCCCCAAAGACAATATGTGGTACGACCTCTACACGGGTGCCGTGGTGTCGCACGGCGGCGAGACGAAGACTGTCGATGCTCCCTACGAGCGCATCCCGCTCTACATCCGCGCCGGCTCTATCCTGCCTCTCGGCCCGCAGATAGAATACACGCGCCAGAAGCCTGCCGACAACATCCGCCTCTATATCTACGAGGGGCGCGACGCCACCTTCACACTCTACGAGGACGAAGGCACGAACTACGGCTACGAGGCAGGCAGATATGCCAACATCACGTTCACCTACGACAACGCGCGCCGCATCCTCACCGTCTCTCCGCGCGAGGGCTCTTTTCCCGGAATGCTTGCAGAGCGCAAGTTCACCATCGTCACCGTCAGCCCCGACAAGCCTCTCCCGCTCGACCCCGATGCCGAGGGTGTGACGGTTGACTATAAGGGCAAGAAACTCGTCCTGAAGCTGGACAAGCTGCAGAAGCGCAAATGATGCTCCGCCGCACTGAGGCAGCGAAGGCGTGACATACGTCATGACAGCCCCCATCCCCCTTTTCTGCAGAGTTCGGGGAGATGGGGACAGTCATGTGACAGAGGCTGGGACAAGAGCCGGTTCTCTTGTCCTATACACGAGAAAAAGCCGTGACCGGCAGACGGGACGAAGTGTCCTGTCCGCCGGTCACGGCTTTTCCGTTGTGTCGGGATATGCCCGGCATGGCATGGCGCGCGGCGTTACGGCCTCTCTCAGCCGTTCATCATGCAGGCATAGTGGTCAACGATGCCCACGAGGCGGTTCTCGTTGTCGGCGACAAGCACGCTGTGCACCTTGAAGCGCTGCATGATGTCCTGTATCTCCGTGATTTTCGTCGTCGGCCCCACCGTCTTCGGCTCGCGTGTCATGATGTCGCTGACGGTATGGTTGAAGAAATGTTCCTGCCACCGCTCCATTGCGCGGCGGATGTCTCCGTCGGTTATCAGGCCCGTTATGCGTCCTTCAGAATCGAGCGTGATGCCCATGCCGAGCTTCCCCTTGCTGACATGTATGATGGCGTCGCCGAGCTTCATGTCCTGCGCGATGACAGGCAGGTTCTCCCTGAACATGATGTCTTCTGCCGTAGTGAGGAGCCTCCGCCCCAGTTCTCCTCCCGGATGGAACTGTGCGAAATCGCGCGGCTTGAAGTCGCGCAGCCTCATCAGTGCCACTGCGAGTGCGTCGCCCATAGCGAGAGCCGCCGTGGTTGACGATGTCGGCGCGAGGTTCAGCGGACACGCCTCTCTCTCCACCCACACCTTGACGTGTACGGTAGAGTGGCGCGCGAGCAGCGATTTCCCGTTGCCGCTCATGCCGATGATGGGCACGTTGAGATGCTGCAGCAGCGGGATGAAGCGCAGCAGCTCGTCGGTGTTGCCCGAGTTGGAGAGGGCGAGCACGACATCGTCGGACGTTATCACGCCGAGGTCGCCGTGATAGATGTCGAGCGGATTGGCGAAGAACGACGGTGTGCCCGTCGATGACAGCGTGGCTGCAATCTTCGCACCGATGTGTCCGCTCTTCCCCACACCCGTCACAATCACTTTTCCGCGACAGTGGAGCATGAGCTTCACGGCATCCGCGAAGCTGTCGTCCATAAGCGGAATCATCGAGACGAGGGCGTCCGCCTCGTCCTGAAGACATTGTCTGCCGTAAGACAGGATATCTCTGTTCATTGTCTGTTGTTTCTTGGTTTTCATGTTACGGGAAACTCTTCACTCCGTTTCTGCCGCCATGGCATCCTCTCATGCAAGCAGTCTCTCCACGAGCGGCTTCAGATCGTCGAGGCGCAGCATGTTGGCGGCGTCGGAGAGCCCCTTGTCCGGGTCGGGATGCACCTCGAAGAAGAATCCCGTCGCGCCGAAAGCCTTTGCCGCAAGAGCCATCTGCGGCACGAAGCGGCGGTCGCCTCCCGTCTTGCCGTCAGCGCCGCCGGGACGCTGTACGGAGTGTGTGCAGTCCATGATGACACGCGGCGTGTATTGCAGCATGTCAGGGATGTTGCGGAAGTCAACCACAAGATTGTTGTATCCGAAGGCGTTGCCGCGCTCCGTCAGCCAGCATTCCTGGCTTATGCCCAGCTCCCTGAACGTCTCCGTCACTTTCTGCAGCGGATAGCGCATGTCCGTTCCGGAGAGGAACTGCGCCTTCTTTATGTTCACCGTCCTCCCCGTCTTTGCCGCTGCGACGAGCAGGTCGGTCTGCCGGCAGAGGAAAGCGGGAATCTGCAGTATGTCGCACACCTCCGCCGCCGGCTCCGCCTGCCAGCTCTCGTGAATGTCGGTGAGGATTCTCAGCCCGTGGCGCGACTTCACGTCTGCCAGCATCTGCAGCCCCCGCCTGATGCCCGGACCGCGGAAAGAGGAGAGCGACGTGCGGTTGGCTTTGTCGAACGACGCCTTGAAAATGATGTCCGTGCCGAGACAACGGTTTGTCTCCACGATCTTCTCTGCCACGATGTCGAGCAGCTCGGGAGATTCTATCACGCAGGGCCCGGCTATGAATACAGGTTTCATGATTCTGTGTGGTTTGTTGAACAATTACGCTGACGGCATCCGCCGTTTTCTCATTGACGGGCAAAGTTACTAAAAAACGTCCATGCTATAGCCATGCCCCTGTGGTTTTTAACTTTTATTGTTTTTTCATCCCGTCCCGTTGCACTGTCCCGAGACACCTGCTCCGTCATGCCGCCGGATGTCTGTGCCGGTGTCCGGGAAATGCAGTCGGAGAACCGCCATATTATACATATTTTAAGAAAACTATACACTCGCTAATTAAAATCTACGCGATATTTGCGGGCGAGACAGGAAGCGGACGTTTCTGCGGCAGTATTTCGGCGGTTTGCGTAAACCATTGGGAAACAGGATTTTATAATTCTGGTACCGCAATATCGTGTCTTCCGGAGGTGTGGAAAGAGTGTTTTGGGTTGCAATATTGACTATTTTGGGTTGCAAGATAGACTATCTTGGTGTCTAAGATAGACTGTCTTGGCTTGTCAACAAGAGTGTTTTGGACCCTGAAACAGCAGGTTTTGGTGCAAGAAACAGCGCAATACGTTGCGTCTGCAAGTTCCGTTGACGTTTCAGCAACGAAAAACCAACGAAAACTCATTGATTTTCCGGGTCGCCGAGAGTGTTAAGCGGAGTTAAGAAAATAGGATTTCCTCCTCTTTTCCGCAATTCAGTTGGCAAGTCTGCAGCAAACATGTATTTTTGAAAAACACATCAAAATATAGTGCAAAAGTTGCGCGATTAGACAATATTTTCAAGTTTTTTCGCAAGCTCAAGGAAACTCCTTACCTTCGGTCAGTGACCGTTGGTTCTCAAGTTGAATATATACTGAGTGGATTGTCATATCTATATCATTTGAACGACAACAGAGACAACGGAAACAACCATAAGTTATTGCGGTCTTTGTTGTCCCCGTTGTCCCTGTTGTCGTGAAAACCTCGTCATATCATCAACAGAAAGCATGTCGAAGACAAGTGGAAATTGAATGACATTCGTTGTCTTTGCATTGCGAAAAGAGGAATATGAGGCAGCTGATTGTTCTCTTCCTCACCGCCTTACAGTGAGTCGATAATTCTCTTTGCTCTCTTTCTCCTCTTGTATTTTTTTGCGTTGAAGATTTTGTCCATGGTTTTGAAGAAGTCGAAGCCGAATCCTGAGGTGACGCCAGGCCTACAATAAGCCTTCGGAGGAGAAAACCTGAGCCCCATCGACGGCCGCTTTCCCCATACAACAACCTCGTCTATCGCCCTTCCGTTATTCAGCAGCACGATGGTGTCTGTAACCTCTTCCGGGGTAAGTGTCCGGGTGAGGTATCCCACTTTCTTTATTTTCATGACAGCGAAAGAGTCGGGAATGTGGAACGAGCCGTCCCATATCGTTTTCCCAGCCACCTTGTTGTCAGCCATGATTTCCGCATCGCGAATCCTTGCCTTCGTCTCGGCATCGACAACTATGGCGCTTTTCGGTGATACACATATGCTATCGCCGGCTACCATCAATCCTAACAGAGAAGAGAGAGCCAACATGTTTCTGTATTTATGATAATGCGAGTTCGACTGAATCTTTACGTTGAAAGCATGGCGAATAGCAGAATGTACGGCTGTTTTGCAGTGAGAGAAAGACAATGAGACCATAGAATCGCGCTATGAACGCCGCGGGCAAAATTACAGAAATTATCTCTGTCGCCATTGGGTTTTACATAGTTTAAGATGCGCTGACGGCATAATATATGATAAAGTTGGTTGTTTTTTGAGTTTTGATACAGAAATTAACGGATGCTGTGCGACGGATGCCGCATGGGCATCATTGTCAATCTTTTTTTGACACATTCCCTTTCGCGTTTCAAAAATAATGCTTATCTTTGCAGAACGTAAACAAAACACATCATCAATCATGACAAAACAGGATATCAGCATTTTGAAAGGCGAGGACATTTTCTCGCTCATCGGAAAAGAGTGGATGCTTGTCACGGCA
>SFIS01000031.1 GCA_004555245.1 Bacteroidales bacterium | reverse complement strand
TATATTTTAAGAGTTGTTAAGACTCTTCTTTCATTCTGCAAAATTAAAGCAAAAATTGAATATCCTAATTCTGAAGGTCATGTTTGTAATTGTCGCGCTTTGGTTTTTACGACAACAGAGACAACAGGAACAACAGAGACAATATCAACAATAACAACAATAACAACTTTTATGTTGCAGAAGTAATCCCGTTGTCTGTGTTGTATGTCACTTTATGACATCCTCAGTTGCGCCCGTTCTTCCCGTTGTCATTGTTGTCTGTGTTGTCGTTTAAAAAGAATTCCGTAATGTCTGTGTTGTATGTCTCAAGCTTCGACCAGCCTTCCAGGCTATCCCCCTCACGTTTTACGACAACAGAGACAACAGGAACAACGGTCTGATTCTGAACTCTATGTTGTCTGTTGACAACAACAAAAACAACTTTTACCAGCCTGAAGGCTGGTTGCCTCTTGAGACTTGTTGATGAGGTTTTTTTGCTTGCGGTTTTTGCTTGTGGTTTTTGGAAGACAACAGAGATGTAATAACAACAACAGAGACAACTTTTCTGTCGCAGAAGTAATCTCAGTTGTCTGTGTTGTATGCCACTTCGTGACATCCTCAGTTGCGCCCGTTCTTCCCGTTGTCATTGTTGTCTGTGTTGTCGTCTAAAAAAGTACGAGGATGTGTTGTCGTCTAAAGAATTCCGTAATGTCTGTGTTGTATGTATCAAGCTACGGTCAGCCTTACAGGCTATTCCCCCTACACCCTCGGATAAGGATGATCAAGTGGCGACCAGCCTGGACTTTCTTATCCGAAAACCATGCCTGCGGGGTTGCCCACTCTCTTTTAATTTATGTGAAAGAAAACACATTATATATTAATATATGGATAATTTTGCGTAATTTTGCATACCGGAACACAATTCACACACATCAGACTATGAAAGATAGCGCGATTATAGTCAGCGGAGGGATGGACAGCATCACGCTGCTATATGACCACCGTGACGACATTGCACTTGCAATATCCTTCAATTACGGCAGTAACCACAACAGCCGTGAGCTGCCCTTTGCTTCTCTGCACTGCCGTCGGCTCGGCATCCCCCACATCACCATCGACCTCAATTTCATGCACAGATACTTTGCGAGCTCTCTGCTCCAAGGCGCTGACGCCATTCCTGAAGGGCACTACGAGGACAGCAATATGTTGTCCACCGTGGTGCCCTTCCGCAATGGCATCATGCTCAGCATCGCGGCGGGCATAGCGGAGAGCAACGGGCTGCGCCGTGTCTTCATAGCCAACCACGGCGGCGACCACGCCATATATCCCGACTGCCGCCGCACCTTCATCGACGCCATGACGTCGGCTACGCAGGCGGGCACCTACGCCCATGTCGAGATTGCCGCTCCCTACACCGACATCACGAAGGCGGACATCGCCGCCGTCGGCAAACGCCTCGGCATCGACTACGCCGAGACATGGAGCTGCTACAAAGGCGGCGAGCACCACTGCGGCAAGTGCGCCACATGTGTAGAGCGCATAGAGGCCCTACGCGCAGCCGGCATCAACGACACCACCACATACGACCCCTGACAAACCGCCCCGCCGCCCCGCACGCACCCCGCCCGTATTCTTCGAACAGGTCGAAGAACACACACCACACACACCACACACCACACACACCACACCCCGCCCCCACCCCCGCAAAATCAAAACATAAACAACCAAATATCCCTCAAATGAAAAAACAACTGAAGAAAGTTCTTGTGCTCGGCTCCGGCGCCCTGAAGATCGGACAGGCGGGCGAGTTTGACTATTCCGGTTCACAGGCTCTGAAAGCGTTGCGCGAAGAAGGCATACGCTCCATCCTCATCAACCCCAACGTCGCCACCATACAGACGAGCGAAGGCATCGCTGACAAGGTCTATTTCCTGCCGGTCAACACACACTTCGTCACGGAGATAATAAAGAAGGAACGCCCCGACGGCATACTACTCGCCTTCGGAGGACAGACCGCACTCAACTGCGGCACTGAGCTGTATCTCAACGGCACGCTGAAAGAATATGGCGTGGAGGTGCTCGGCACAAGCGTAGAGGCCATCATGAACACCGAAGACCGCGACCTCTTCGTGAAAGAACTGGCGAAGGTGGATCTGAAAGTCCCCGTGTCGCAGGCGTGCGAGACGCTCGACGACGCCGTAGCCACGGCACGGCGCATCGGCTACCCCATCATGATACGCTCCGCCTACGCACTCGGAGGCCTCGGCTCCGGCGTCTGCCCCGACGAGAAGACATTCCGCGAGATTGCGGAATCCGCCTTCACCTTCGCACCGCAGGTGCTTGTCGAAGAATCGCTGAAGGGATGGAAAGAGATTGAGTTTGAGGTCATACGCGACGCCAACGACCGCTGCTTCACCGTCGCCTCGATGGAGAACTTCGACCCACTCGGCATACACACCGGCGAGTCTATCGTCGTTGCACCGACATGCTCGCTCTCCGACGAACAGGTGAAGTTCCTGCAGGAGATTGCGGTGAAATGTGTGCGGCATCTGAACATCGTGGGCGAGTGTAACATACAGTATGCCTTCAACGCCGAGACGAACGACTACCGCATCATAGAAATCAACGCGCGCCTCTCACGCTCGTCAGCCCTCGCATCGAAAGCCACCGGCTACCCCCTCGCCTTCGTGGCGGCGAAAATCGCACTCGGCTACACACTCGACCAGATCGGAGAACCCGGCACGCCGAACTCCGCATACAACGCGCCGGACCTCGACTATATGATATGCAAGATTCCGCGATGGGACCTCACCAAGTTTGCGGGCGTCAGCCGTAAGATCGGCTCGTCCATGAAGTCCGTCGGGGAGATTATGTCCATCGGACGCTCCTTCGAGGAGATTCTGCAGAAGGGTCTGCGAATGATAGGACAGGGCATGCACGGCTTCGTGGGCAACGACCACACGCGCTTCGACAACCTCGACGACGAACTTGCCAACCCCACAGACCTGCGCATCTTCGCCATCTCACAGGCTCTCGAAGAGGGCTATTCCATCGAACGTATCTACGAACTCACGAAAATAGACCCGTGGTTCATCGGGAAGATGAAGAACATCGTGGATTTCAAACACCACCTCGAGACATACGACAGCCTCGACAAGGTGCCCGCCGATGTCATGCGCCAGGCGAAGGTGTGGGGCTTCTCTGACTTCCAGATAGCGCGCTTCGTGCTCAAGCCCGCGACGGGAAACATGGAGAAGGAGAACCTCGCCGTGCGAGCATACCGCAAGCAGCTCGGCATACTCCCGGCCGTGAAACGCATAGAGACCGTGGCGTCTGAACATCCCGAACTGACGAACTATCTCTACATGACCTACGCCGTAGAGGGATATGACATCAACTACTACAAGAACGAGAAATCGGTCATCGTGCTCGGCTCCGGTGCCTACCGCATCGGCTCGTCGGTGGAGTTCGACTGGTGCTCTGTCAACGCCATCAACACCGCACGCCGCCTCGGCTATAAGTCGATTATGATCAACTACAACCCCGAGACGGTCTCCACCGACTACGACATGTGCGACCGCCTCTATTTCGACGAGCTATCATTCGAACGTGTACTCGACATCATCGACCTTGAGATGCCGCGCGGCGTCATCGTCTCCGTCGGCGGACAGATTCCGAACAACCTCGCCATGAAGCTCTACCGTCAGGGCGTGCCCATCCTCGGCACAAGTCCGGTCAGCATCGACCGCGCCGAGAACCGCGGCAAATTCTCCGCCATGCTCGACCAGCTCGGCATCGACCAGCCCAAATGGTCGGCGCTGACAAACATGGACGACGTGAAGGCGTTCATCGACAAGGTGGGCTACCCCGTACTCGTACGTCCGTCGTATGTACTCTCCGGCGCGGCGATGAACGTATGCCACGACTTCGACGAACTGCAGCGGTTCCTCGCCGCCGCCTCGGAGGTCAGCAAGGAATATCCCGTCGTCATCTCGCAGTTCATGACAGAGACAAACGAGATTGAGTTCGACGGCGTGGCACACAACGGAGAGGTGGTGGAATACGGCATCTCAGAGCATATAGAATATGCCGGCGTACACTCCGGCGACGCGACGATGGTCTTCCCCGCACAGCAGATCAGCTTCGCCACCGCACGACAGATAAAGCGTATCTCACGCGCCATAGCGAAAGAGCTGAACATCTCCGGACCGTTCAACATACAGTATCTCGCAAAAGGCAGGGACGTGAAGGTCATCGAATGTAACCTCCGCGCATCGCGCTCCTTCCCCTTCGTCTCCAAAGTCTTGAAACGCAATCTCATAGAGACTGCCACACGCATCATGCTCGACGCGCCCTACCAGAAGCCGGACAAGAGTGCGTTCGACATCGACCGCATGGGCGTGAAAGCCTCGCAGTTCTCTTTCGCACGTCTGCAGAATGCCGACCCCGTCCTCGGCGTCGATATGTCATCAACAGGCGAGGTGGGATGTATGGGCGACACTTACGAGGAGGCACTGCTCAACTCGATGATAGCAACAGGCTATACCATACCGTCTAAACAGAAAGGCATCATGCTGTCGTCCGGAGGAGCGAAGGAGAAGGCGTCGCTACTCGACGCTGCACAAGCGCTCGCAAAGGCGGGATACACCGTCTATGCCACCAACGGCACGGCACGCTATCTCAACGACAACGGCGTGCCTGCCATTGCCGTAGGATGGCCCGACGAGGAGAACAACGACATCCCGAACGTCATGGACATGATTCACGACCACCGCTTCGACCTCATCGTGAACATACCGAAGAACCACAGCAGCCGCGAGCTGACTAACGGCTACCGCATACGCCGCGGGGCGATTGACCATAACATCCCGCTCATCACCAACGCCCGCCTCGCCTCGGCATTCATCGAGGCGTTCTGCTCACTCTCTCTCGACGACATTCAGACGAAGAGCTGGCAGGAGTACGAGTGACACACCCGCCTTCCCGGGCATCATAAACTGCCCTGACGGCTCTTACGACAACAGGGACAACGGAAATGCCACGACCAGCCTGTAAGGCAGTACTAAGCGAAGCGGTCGGATTCGCTTGCGATCTGACCCGAAGGAGAAGAACACGGGGGCGAAGCCCTCGGGGAGATGTGGCGGTGCGGCTGTCTGTAAGGCAGTACCTCGCCATCAGTTGCGACATAACAAGGTACTGTTGTCGTCTGAAAACTGACACAACTTTATCAACAAAAAAACAATAGCGGTTAAATAAACCTAATAGTAGTTTTCTAAGGCATTGCTCGCAATGCCGTGATGCTGACAGGCGGAGCCTCGCTGGGAAGCCGGACGTACGTCTGAAGCATCAGAACCCTTACAGCTGCTGCGTTGGGAAACGCTGCAGCTGTTTTTTTTCATGTTTCATACAATATTCTTCCGGAAAAGTTTTGAGGTAAGCGAAAAAGTTCGTAACTTTGGCAAAAGAATTACGCATGATATGCCGTGACGAGAAAACCTAACCTTATGAACACCATGACCGGAAAAAGACACATCATTATGTTGCTGCTGCTTGCCGCAGCTGCCGTCTGCCGCGGGCAGATTTTAGATATTGACCATGACAAGAAGATAATCTATGCCGACTCAATACGCCTCTCGCCTATGACACCTGCAAAGACGGTACTGTCGTTACTGCCGGAACTGCTGGAACGTCCGACGGAATCGCTGTTCGTGAACTATGACATAAAGCTGCACGGAATGTCGGTGGGCGACGCACGAGACGTGACGCTGACACAGATAAGGCTGAGAGACATAGAGAAGATAGAGATAACGGAGGACCCGCTATCGACATACAACAACAACGGCGTGGGAGGAAGCATCGACATCACCATGAGGCTGACAAGCAAGACGAACGACACGCTATGGGGAAGCGCGGCGGTGGAGACATGCTACCCGTGGGATGTGATGCCGCAGATGAGCATCTGCTACAGCAAGGACAGAATAAGAATGACAGGCATCGCGATGGGAGAGATATACAAAGCAACAACGACAAGCACGACAACGAGATATGAAGACGGACACTGCATGGCGGAAGAAAGGACGCAGACAAGGGAGAGATTCTACAACAACATGGCAAGATGCTACATATACTTCTACCCCACACCGCAGCAACAGGTGAAGCTCTTCGCCTCAGAGATGTCAACGGCGGACAAATACAACTTCTGCACGGGAGAAGGGAGAAACAGAAAGACCGAAAGCAAGACGACGCTCCAGGCGCTGGCGGGATATGAGAACAGCTTCAAGTCGGGAGACAAGATAACCGCGGAACTGCAATACGCATACTCGCCGGCACACTCTTATTCCGAGGACTACGAAAGCCAGTTGTACGACAACAGAAACAGGGCGCACTCCGTGTCGGGGAAACTGGAATTCAAGAAAAACATGATGTGCGGAAAGAAGACGGACAACATGGCGGAACTGACAGCGGGAGTGAACGGAAGCGCGACATGGAAAAACGAGGAGGTGGAGAACACAAACCTCATTTTCGACAACGCAAGGGAGAGGGAGTATCTGTCGGACGTCAACTCTTTCTATGTCACGCCTTTCGTGAAGTTTGAGGGGAGATACGGGAGATGGAGGATGAAACTGCAGGGCAACTTCCAGCACTTTGAATATAACGTGAACTTGAAGGACGAACCGTATAACCACGTCTGCAACAACGTGACGGCGAAGATGACACTGGAATGGAGAGTTGCGGAAAGACAGTCGGTACGCTTCATAGCTGACAGAGAACTCACCAGACCTACGGAAAGACAGATATACCCCGTCATGAACTACGACCCGATAGAAACGAAATACTGCAAAGGGAACGAGAACCTCCTCCCGATGTTCAACCACGAGGTG
The DNA here is from genome assembly GCA_004555245.1 of Bacteroidales bacterium. Classification (GTDB taxonomy): domain Bacteria; phylum Bacteroidota; class Bacteroidia; order Bacteroidales; family Bacteroidaceae; genus Prevotella. Next base: position 25,984 of record SFIS01000031.1, on the reverse strand, counting down.
ATGATAGACTATAACGGTGCATTCAGATGGGGAAGGAAGACAATGCAGATTTGCGGAGCGGTAAGCTACTACCACGTCTCGGACATCATCAGCGACTTTGTATTCAAGAAGACACCGCCGCCGGGAATGATAGGACTGCCGATGCAATACACGTCGTTCGTAAACGACGGACATGCGGACATCGTGAGCGCAAATGTCATGGCGAGATACAGGCATGGAGCATTTGCAGTGGCGACAACGGCAAACGTGTATCACAACAGGGTGAAAACGGGAGAGACAAGCGACCACTACGACTATTTCTGCGTGGGAGTGATTCCGACCGTGACATGGAAGAAGGGATGGACGGCGGCTGTGCAGATGAACTACTATAGCAAGGTGAAGGCGGCAACGGTGACGACGGGAGACTGCGTGGCAGGGCTGTTCGACATCACGAAGACATGGGAGACGGTGAGCATTCATGCCTTCACGAGGCTGGCGCTGACAGGAAGGACACGAGACGTGACACGCTCCGGCGAACACAACGTGGCATACTACGACTACAGAATGTTCAAGAACGAGGTGGGCGTAGGCATTGCCGTAAGCCTGTAGGGCATGGCAAGGGCGCAAGGGGCTGGCAATGAAGGCGAGGGCGTGCAAGGCTTGGTGTTCTTCGACCTGGTCGAAGAATACGGGGCAGGGGGCGCTCTTGGCGGGGCGGTGGTTGTGTGTTCTTCAACTCGGTTGAAGAATATGGGGCAATGCAAAGCGGGGAAAGGACGGATTAGGGGTTTCCCCCAAGGAAATAGGGATAACCGACATGGCGGGGTAACTGGTTTTCACTAACTTTGCAACATGAAAGGCAGACAAGGGCGGACAACGTAGGAGGGCGGACCGGATGACGACGCACCCTCGACATCACGACGACTGCGCCGCTGCCGAAAAGACATTAACGTAACAAAACGCAGAACAAACATGAAAGCAAAGACTATCTTACTCAGCATCGCCATAGCAGCAACACTGCCATGCACGGCACAGCACTTCCGCAACAGCCAATACTACAACCGCGAGACGGACCGCCTCGACTATAGCCAGCGCAACAGCCGCTACAATCTGCTGGGCGGCGACTACTACGTCGGGCTCCGCCTCGGAGCGACGTTCAGCACGGTGCAGTCTGACGACCCGATGCTCGACAGCGGGCAGTCGCGCACGGGACTGAACCTCGGCATCGTGGCTGGAATGCCGCTGTCGAGATATACGCCGATATACCTCGAATCGGGACTGATGTACAACGAGAAAGGCGGAAAGGAAGGCGGAGGAAGGGAGAACTTCTCGTACAGCCTGAACTATCTGCAGGTGCCGGTGACAGTGAAATACAGCATCTCGCCGACACGCAATGTTGCAATACAGCCCTATGCCGGAGGATACCTCGCATGTGGCGTGGGTGGCAAGATAAAGAACTTCAGAGACCGCGAGGCATACAGCGCATTCGGAGACGACACGCCGACACAGCCGAGATTCAGCCGGTTTGACGGTGGTCTGAAGATAGGATGCGGAGTGGCTTACGACGCACTGTATGCTGACATCGCATACGAACACGGACTGGCGAACATATCGAACAACACGTTTGACAGCACACACAACTCCTCGTTCATGATAAGCATAGGCGTGAATTTCTGACATCACACTCCCCTATCCGCGACAATGCGGCAACGTAAAAAGGGATAAAAAAAGAGACGGCTTCCATTCCGCAGCCAGAGGAAAACATCCTTGGCAAACGGAACGGAAGCCGTCTCGGATTGTATGCTGTGTATGACAGGGATGCCGAGGCTTATCTGATGTCTATGACAGGCACTACGTCCTTGTCGTTGTACTCAAGATTCTCGCCAGCCATACCCCAGATGAAGGTGTAGTAGTAGGTGCCGGAAGCAGCGTGGATAGACCACTCGGGGCTCATGATGGCCTGCTCGTTGTGCAACCATACGTTGCGCGTCTCCTGCGGCTCGCCCATGACGTGCGAGATTGTCTGGCCTTCGGGAAGGTTGAAATAATAGTATGCCTCGATGCGGCGACCGTGGGTGTGGGGCGGCATGGTGTTCCAGACGGCACCGGGCTCAAGCTGGGTGAGACCCATCTGCAGCTGGCAGGGACCTTCCTGCAACGCATCACGCACGATGAGCTTGTAGATGGTGCGGCCGTTAGCCTCTTCCTTTGTTCCGACAGGACCCCAGATGGCGGCCTTCAGCGAACCCTTGCGACCGTCGAGAGTGACCCACTGCGTCTTGTAGTGCTTGTGGGCTGTTGCGGAGTTGATGTAGAACTTGGCGGGATTCTTGGCATCCTTGGAACGGAAGACAACTTCCTTGTTGCAGTCTATCCAGGTGCCTTTCTTGTCCTGCATGTGGCCGCGGCCGACATAGAGGGCCTCTTTAGGACCAAGGACATACTCCTTGCCGTCAACAAGGACGGAGCCGGTGCCCTGACCGCAGTTGATGATGCCCATCTCACGGTTGTAGAGAAAATAGGGCTCGGCGATGGTCTTGTCAACGGACAGGCCAAGGGCGGTGAAGTTCTCGAGCTTCAAATCTTTTGTCACGGGCATAGCACCGCCGAAGATGAAACGGTCGTACTGTGAATAGGTGAGGTTGATCTCGTCGGCAGACATGACTTTCTCCATGACGAAACGCTCACGGAGAGTCTTCGTGTCGTAGTGCATGACATCGCGCGGATGACAGGCTGTCTGGAAACGAACGTTCTGCTGAGCCATGGCGCCTACAGAGAAGAGTGCCAAAGCTGCGAGGGATAATGCTTTTCTCATAGTGTGGGATATGTTTTTTATGATTATTATTTGTTGAATGATGATAAAGGAGAAATGCTAAATCACTTGCCGGACTTGATGCGGCGGCGGTTCCAGACGACAAGGGCGAGAGCAAGAAGCGTGAGTGCCGCGGCTCCGATATACTGCAGATACTTGCAGCAGGCATAGATGAGGGTGGAAAGCGGAGAAGAGGCGAAATCAAGCGCGCCGGCCTGGAAACCGGACGGTACGGCGACAGAAGCATCCTCGGGATGTGCCAAAGCGACGCTATGGGCGGCGGAGGTGAAGTCGCCTGCCATCCATGTGACGAAATAGAGACCCAACGCCATGACAACAAGACCGACGATGAACGACCGCAGCACATTGCCGTTGGTGTAGGGCAGAACCATCACAAAGACATAGAACATTCCGGCAAGGGATGCCAAGGGCAGGAACTGATTGCCGGGAAGGACGACAGCGAGGACAAGGGTGACGGGGATGAGAAGGAGAGAGACGACAAGCGTGGTGGGATGGCCGATGACAAGGGCGGGAGACATGCCGATGTATAGCTCCTTGTCTTCGCCGAACTTTTTCGCGATGAGCTCGCGGGTAGCATCGGAGATTGGCTTGAGGCCTTCGATAAAGAGACTTGTCACACGGGGGATAAGCTCCATGACGGCACCCATCTTGATGCCGAGACCGAGCGTGGCGGGTATCTTGTCGATGAGTTCGGCGCTGTCCTTGCAGGCGAGACAGCCGATGATGATGCCTATGATGACACCGAGAAAAAGCGGTTCGCCGAACAGGCCGAACTTCTTCTTCATCCCCTCAGAATCAATGTTGACCTTGTTGATGCCAGGGACATAGTCGAGACCTTTGTTGATTGCAACGGCAAAAGGCATGAAACCCTGACAGAAAGGCTGAGGAATGGAGATGCCCTCCATATTGGGGTAGAACTTCTGGAAACGCTTGGCGGTGAGGTCGGCAAGGACAAGCGTGATGATATAGCAGACGATGGCGGCAAAGAATCCCCACAGTACTGATTCGGTCATGAAATAGACTACGGCCCCGATGAAGGCGAAATGCCAGTAGTTCCACAGGTCGATGTTAACGGTGCGGGTGCAGCCGAGGAGGAGAAGGACGAGATTGACACCAAGACAGACGGGGATGATGAACGAGCCGACAAGGGTGTTGTAGGCTACAGAGGCTGCGGCAGGCCAGCCCATATCGAACACCTGAAGCTCAAGACCGTAGATCTCTACAACCTTTGAAAGAGCGGGACCCAACGAACTGGTGAGAAGGGCGGTGATGACACTGAGACCCACGAAGCCGACACCGACATACAGGCCACTCTTCAATGCCTTTGAGAACTTTATGCCGATACAGACACCAAGGATGGTGAAGATGACGGGCATCATGACTGCGGCACCAAGACCGATGATATAAGAAAATACTGATTCCATAATATTATTTGGTTAGGATTGATAGTTTATGCTTTCAACTCTGAAACCACACGGATGTAACAGCGTGAAGGGAAGCAAGAGGAAAGTTGGTTTGGGGTGACATAAAGGACGACAATGTCTTCTCTACTGAAACGGGGAGACCAAGCAACGGGGAGAATGGCTATCGTGCGGAGAGTATCTCGACCTTTACCGGAGAAAGCAGACTGCGTTTCCAGGAATGGAGATAGTCGCTCCATGCCTTGCTGTCTGCGAAGCCGAAAGTCTCGAGGTCGCACGTCGCGGTGAACCAGTAGTGGAGACGGTCGGTGGAGGTGGAGAGCAACGCGACGTAAGCCTGATTGGGCAACTGCTCCTTCCCGTCGGTGAAATGGGCGTCGCCACGATAGTATTCGCGGGGGACACAGACGGCGAGACCTACGGTGTGGGTGTCATAGACCTTGGGATTGTTGCCGGCACATGCCGTTCCCCAACAGCCGCGGAGGCCCGACTTGTCTGTGATGGCCTCTGAACCGACAATGTCGGTCACGCCGGTGGAGAGCTGAAGGTCGGGCACCGGGCGTGAGAAACGCACTTCTACCTTCACGTCACGATGACGCGCACAGAGGATGTAGCGCGTGGTGACATCGACAGGAAGGCTCGACTCGGTGACACGCCAAGCTTTGTTCACTGTCTGTATGATGGTGCGGAGCGGCCCGGAGGCAAGAAGGGTGTAGGTGCGGGAACGGACATTCTGGAACATCACGGACGTCGCTCCGTCCCAGCCGTGCATCGTGCCGCAGCCATAGGTGCTGCCTGTGTATAGAACATCGTCGCCATAACCGTTTAACTTCTGCTCCTTTGAAGGATAGAAAGCCGTCTCAGGAAGCTCTACCTGCTTCTGACGATGACCGTAGTAGTCAACAGACTGGCGGTGGTCGCAATAGATACGGAAGCCGACATATTCGCTCTCAAGAAGAGGACCGTGGGGGAAGACATACTGATAGGGATTGCTGGAGGCAGGAACTGTGAGCGACGTGATGGGAAGATGCTTGGGATTCTTGGAAGAACGGTCGCGGATGGACAGACTGCCATAGACACCGGAAGGGAAGACTGCGGGTGTGCCCACGGTGGAGAAAGTCACCGTGATGCTCTGCTTTGACTTGCGAGGCATATCGGTGAGGAAGAACAGTTCGTCGTAGATGCCGTCGTCGTCGAGGTCGTCGAGCTGGTAGGGAAGGTCTCCGTCGGCACCACTAACTGTGGCGGACATGACGGGACCGCCAAGCCGGCTGACCAACGGGGAATCAATGGGAACACTGACAGGGACGGCCTCGCGCGCCACAGACTGACTGTTGGTGAGCTTGACAGTGAGAGTGAGCTCGGCTGACATAGCGGAGGTGGTTCCTAACAGCAGGATTAAAGCCAATAGGACGTTATGCTTCATAGTTTGAAAAATTGCATGTTCAGATTTAGGGTTAATGCCGACAGGCAACAGAAGGTGGTGTGCCGCCTGACACGGGAGACAGGAGGACTTTAAAAACAAAAGAGTGACAAGCAATAGGGACTGTACCCATCGCCTGCCACTCTTTGGTTGATATTATGGCTCGACTATGTCGCTGTTGACAAAGTCAAGGACATTGCGTTTGTTGGCTTGCATACGTTCGTATTCTTCCTTGCTGCCTACGACAATCTTCTCGAACTCGCGAAGACCGGTGCCGGCAGGGATGAGGTGTCCGGAGATGACATTCTCCTTCATGCCGACAAGGTAGTCGGTCTTGCCTCGGATAGCTGCCTCGTTGAGAACCTTTGTAGTCTCCTGGAATGAAGCGGCTGACATGAACGACTTAGTGGCAAGCGCAGCACGTGTGATACCCTGCAGAATCTGCGTTGAAGTGGCGGGGACAGCATCGCGTACCTGAACGGTACGGAGGTCGCGGCGCTTGAGGCTGGAGTTCTCGTCGCGCAGACGGCGTGATGAAATCATCTGACCTTTCTTCAAAGTCTCTGAATCTCCAGCATCAACAACGACTTTCTTGCCCCAGATGCGGTCGTTCTCCTCACGGAAGTCGAGCTTGTCAACAAGCTCCTGCTCGAGGAAGTTGGTGTCGCCGGGCTCGTTGATCTGAACCTTACGCATCATCTGACGGACTATGATCTCGAAGTGTTTCTCGTTGATCTTAACACCCTGCAGACGGTAAACGCCCTGCACCTCATTGACGATATACTCCTGTACGGCGGTCGGACCCTTGATGGCAAGGATGTCGCTCGGCGTGATGACACCGTCTGAAAGCGGTGTGCCGGCACGCACGGCATCGTGCTCCTGAACAAGAATCTGCTTTGACTGAGAAATGAGATACTTGCGCTGGTCGCCTGTCTTTGACGTGACGATGACCTCACGATTACCACGACGTATCTTGCCCATGGTCACCTCACCGTCAATCTCGCTGACTACAGCAGGGTTAGACGGGTTGCGCGCCTCGAACAATTCGGTCACTCGAGGCAGACCACCGGTGATATCACCGACCTTTGCGACATTACGCGGTATCTTCACAATCGTTGTACCGGTAGAGATAGTTGCACCGTCTTCTACTACGACGTGACCGTCGCGCGGGAAATAATAGGTACCGAGAATCTCGCCGTCAGAACCAAGGACATCACAGGTAGGAACGAGGTTACGGTCTTTTGAATCGATGATAATCTTCTCTGTAAGACCTGTGGTATCGTCAGTCTCTGCACGGAAAGTCTTGCCTTCTACAACATCATTGAAACGAAGGACACCGGAATACTCTGAAACGATAACGGCATTGAACGGGTCCCAACGTGCTATGACGGCTCCCTTCTCTACGGTGTCGCCGTGCTTGAAATAAAGAGACGAACCGTAAGGCACATTCTGAGATGAAAGGGCAATGCCGGTGTTCGGGTCAACGAAACGCACCTCGGCAAGACGGCTGACAACCATCTGGCAGTCAACGGCAGAGGCGTTGTCGTTCTCTTCACGGAACGGCACGGTGCGCAACTCCTCGAACTCAAGCTTCACAGTGCTCTTTGCAATGATAGAGGCATTGGCGGCGGCGTTACCAGCCACACCACCGGCGTGGAACGTACGGAGAGTAAGCTGTGTACCAGGCTCGCCGATGGCCTGTGCAGCAATGACACCGACAGCTTCACCCTTCTGCACCATGCGTGCCGTAGCAAGGTTGCGGCCGTAACACTTGCGGCATACGCCTGTACGAGATTCACAAGTGAGCACCGAACGTATCTCAACGCTCTCTACACCAGCGTCTTCTATTGCCTGCGCACGAGCCTCGGTGATTTCCTCGCCTGCGGCACAGATGACGTTGCCGGTATGCGGATCAAGGACATCATGCACGGAGACGCGGCCGAGGATACGGCTATAGAGAGAAGCAATAATCTCGTCGCCGCTCTTCAAAGCGGTGCAGTTAAGACCGCGCAGTGTGCCGCAGTCGTCCTCGTTAATAATGACATCGTGCGAGACATCGACAAGACGACGTGTCAGATAACCTGCATCGGCTGTCTTCATCGCAGTATCAGCAAGACCCTTACGGGCACCGTGAGAGGCGATGAAGTATTCAAGAACGGACATACCTTCCTTGAAGTTAGAAAGAATCGGGTTCTCGATGGTGGCACGCTCGTCGGCACCTGCCTTCTGCGGCTTGGCCATAAGGCCACGGATACCTGACAACTGCTTGATCTGATCCTTAGAACCGCGGGCTCCGGAATCGAGCATCATGAAGACGGCGTTGAAGCCCTGGTCTGCCTCGGTCATCTCTTTCATAAGGATGTTGCCGATATCGTTATTGACGTGGGTCCATGTATCGATAACCTGATTGTAACGCTCGGTGTCGGTGATGAAACCCATCTCATAGTTGGCTGTGATTTGCTTCACCTCCTCGTTGCCGCGGCGGATAAGCTCTTCTTTCTCCGGCGGGATGATGATATCGTCAAGGTTGAAAGACAGACCGGCTTGATAAGCCATGCGGTAGCCGAGGTTCTTGATGCCGTCGAGGAACTCGCAGGCACGTGCGAAACCTACTTCCTTGATGACATCGGCAATGATGTCGCGGAGCGATGACTTGGAGATGACCTTGTTGACAAATCCCATCTCGTCCGGAATCATCTCGTTGACGATGACACGACCGACAGATGTCTCTACCATGTGACGCACACGCTTGCCGGCAACAATATCATTTACCATGACATTCACCTGTGCGTGGAGGGCGAGTTTGCCATTGTTATAGGCTATGACTGCCTCTTCCGGACCGTAGAAAGTAAGCCCTTCACCCTTTGCTCCCGGACGTATCTTTGTGATATAATACAGACCGAGAACCATATCCTGAGACGGGACGGTGATAGGCGCGCCATTGGCAGGGTTGAGGATGTTGTGGCTCTGAAGCATGAGAATCTGCGCTTCGAGTATTGCCTCGTTCGACAACGGGAGGTGGACAGCCATCTGGTCACCGTCGAAGTCGGCATTGAACGCCGTACAAGCGAGCGGATGAAGCTGGATAGCCTTACCTTCAATCATCTTCGGCTGGAACGCCTGGATACCCAGACGGTGAAGCGTAGGAGCACGGTTGAGGAGAACCGGATGGCCTTTCATCACGTTCTCAAGGATGTCAAAGATTATCGGCTCGCGGCGATCGACGATGCGCTTTGCAGATTTCACTGTCTTCACCACTCCACGCTCGATGAGCTTGCGGATGATGAACGGCTTGTAAAGCTCGGCAGCCATGAGTTTAGGCAGACCGCACTCGCCCATCTTCAGTTCCGGACCTACGACGATAACTGAACGTGCCGAATAGTCAACACGCTTTCCGAGAAGGTTCTGGCGGAAACGTCCTGCCTTGCCTTTCAGAGAATCAGAGAGGGATTTGAGCGGACGGTTGCTCTCACTCTTCACTGCGGAAGCCTTTCGGCTGTTGTCGAAGAGCGAATCGACAGCCTCCTGCAACATACGCTTCTCGTTGCGGAGAATAACCTCAGGAGCATGAATCTCAAGGAGACGCTTCAGACGGTTGTTGCGGATGATGACACGACGGTAGAGGTCGTTGAGGTCAGACGTAGCGAAACGTCCGCCGTCAAGCGGCACGAGAGGACGCAACTCCGGCGGTGTGACAGGCAGTATCTTGAGTATCATCCATTCCGGACGGTTGATGTCCTTGCTGGTACGGAACGCTTCCACAACCTGAAGGCGCTTCAACGCCTCTGTCTTGCGCTGCTGTGACGAATCGCTGTTTGCACGGTCGCGCAACTCGTATGACAGGCTGTCGAGGTCAAGGTTCTGCAGAAGCATGTAGATTGCCTCCGCTCCCATCTTCACGATGAACTTGTTAGGATCTTCATCGGGCAGCAACTGGTTGTCGAAGCTCAGTATGCCGTTGTCGTAGAGGTTCGAGAGCTCCTCCTCTGTCAGCAGGTCAAGCTTGCGATAGACATTGTCCTCAACGGTGCGCTCGTCGTCTTCGCCCTTGGGTCCGAGGACACCAGGCTGAACGACGACGTATTTCTCGTAGTAGATGACAGATTCGAGACGCTTTGTGGGCATACCGAGAAGATATCCTATCTTGCTCGGGAGGGAACGGAAATACCAGATGTGGGCAACGGGCACTACAAGCTCGATGTGGCCCGAACGCTCACGACGTACTTTCTTTTCTGTTACCTCAACACCGCAACGGTCACATACAATGCCGCGATAACGTATGCGCTTGTATTTTCCGCAGGCACACTCAAAGTCCTTCGTAGGACCGAAGATACGCTCGCAGAAGAGTCCGTCGCGCTCCGGCTTGTATGTGCGGTAGTTGATGGTCTCAGGCTTTGTCACCTCACCGTATGAGTTTTCGAGAATCTCCTCTGGTGATGCGATACCAATTGTTATCTTGGTGAAATTGTTCTTTATCTTTGTATCTTTCTTGAAAGCCATAATATTCTTCGGTTGACGGCTGCCGGGTGGAATACATTTCGTATTGCCCCGGCACCATTAATTATTAATCGAGCTTAATGCTAAGTCCAAGACCACGCAACTCATGCAGGAGGACATTGAGAGATTCCGGTATGCCCGGTGTCGGCATAGCGTCGCCCTTGACAATAGCCTCGTACGAACGGCTTCGTCCCGTCACATCGTCAGACTTGACAGTAAGAATCTCTTGAAGTACATGGCTTGCGCCGAATGCCTCAAGAGCCCAGACCTCCATCTCTCCGAAACGCTGTCCGCCGAACTGTGCCTTACCGCCGAGTGGCTGCTGCGTGATGAGAGAGTACGGGCCGATAGAGCGTGCGTGCATCTTGTCCTCGACCATGTGACCGAGTTTCAAGAAGTATGTGATGCCGACAGTAGCAGGCTGGTCGAACATCTCGCCCGTCTCTCCGTCATAGAGATGTGTAGAGCAATAGCGCGGCAGTCCGGCCTTGTCGGTCCACTCGTTAAGGTCGTCGAGTTTTGCACCGTCGAAGATTGGCGTCGCGAACTTGACACCGAGACGTTTCCCGGCATATCCGAGCACCGCTTCAAAGATCTGTCCGAGGTTCATACGTGACGGCACGCCAAGCGGGTTGAGAACGAGATCTACCGGCCGGCCGTCCTCAAGGAACGGCATGTCTTCCTGTCTCACGACTTTCGATACGATACCCTTGTTTCCGTGACGTCCTGCCAGTTTATCGCCGACACCGATTTTACGCTTCTTCGCAATATATACCTTAGCCATGTGGAGTATGCCTGACGGCAGGTCGTCGCCTATCGTGATGGCAAACTTGCGGCGCTTCAGTTCTGCATCAAGAAGCTTGTATTTGCGGATATAGTTCATGATGAGCTGGCGTATGAGCATGTTGGTGTGCTCGTCGTCGGTCCATCCGTTTGACTGTATTCCGTCATACTCAAGGTTTGCGAGCTGTGTCGCATCGAACTTGCTGCCCTTAGGAATGATTTCCGAATCGGTGTAGTCCTTCACGCCCATAGATGTCTTGTCGGCAGTGAGAGTGAGGAGCTTGTCGATAAGAATCTCCTTCAGGTCGTTGTTCTTTGCCTCATACTCGGCATCAATCTTCTCAAGTATGACTTTGTCCTGCTTCTTCGATTCACGCGACTTTATAGCACGCGAGAAGAGTTTCTTGTCTATAACGACGCCAGAGAGTGAAGGGTTGGCTTTCAGTGATGAATCCTTCACATCGCCTGCTTTGTCTCCGAAGATGGCACGGAGTAGTTTCTCTTCAGGCGAAGGGTCGCTCTCGCCCTTAGGAGAGATCTTACCTATCATGATGTCTCCCGGCTCTACACGCGCACCGATGCGTATGATACCGTTCTCGTCAAGGTCTTTTGTAGCCTCTTCCGAAACGTTCGGAATGTCGGAAGTGAACTCCTCGACACCACGTTTTGTCTCGCGTACATCGAGAGAATATTCGTCAACGTGTATTGAGGTGAGAATGTCTTCACGAACGATGCGCTCGTTGAGGACGATGGCATCCTCGTAATTGTAACCCTTCCACGGCATATAAGCCACAAGGAGGTTACGTCCGAGAGCCAGTTCTCCGTTTTCCGTCGCATAGCCTTCGGTTAGGATGTCGCCGGCCTTGACACGCTGTCCTTTCTCGCAGATAGGACGCAGGTCGATAACCATGTTCTGGTTAGTGCGGCGGAACTTAGGAATGCGGTATTCCTTTAGTGCCGGTTCGAAGCTTACAAACTCCTCATCCTCGGTGCGGTCATAGAGAATGCGTATAGTCGTAGCGTCAACATACTCTATGATGCCTTCTCCCTCAGCTGTTATCATAGTGCGCGAATCTTCGCACACCTGCTTCTCGAGGCCAGTGCCGACGATAGGCGCATCGTTGTGTATGAGCGGAACGGCCTGGCGCATCATGTTACATCCCATGAGGGCGCGGTGTCCGTCATCATGCTCGAGGAATGGGATGAGGCCAGCAGAGACAGAAGCAATCTGCTGCGGTGCGACGTCCATGAGGTCAACCTCTGACGGCGGAACGACAGGGAACTCTGCGTCCTGACGGCATTTCACGACTTCGCGAATGAACGTGCCGTCGTCGTTAAGAGGCGCATTGCCCTGACCGATGATGTGACGCTCCTCTTCTTCTGCCGTGAGATAAACGACGTGGTCGTTGTCGAGATCCACAACGCTGCCGTTGACCTTGCGGTATGGTGTCTCAATGAAACCGAGGTCATTGATCTGCGCATACATACAGAGAGAGGAGATAAGTCCGATGTTCGGTCCTTCAGGGCTCTCGATAGGACAGAGACGACCGTAGTGCGTGTAGTGAACGTCACGCACCTCGAAGCCGGCACGGTCTCGCGACAGACCGCCGGGACCAAGAGCAGAGAGACGACGCTTGTGTGTCACCTCGGCAAGAGGGTTGGTCTGGTCCATGAACTGCGAGAGCGGGTTGGTGCCGAAGAAAGAGTTTATCACGCTTGAGATTGTCTTGGCGTTGATAAGCTCAGTCGGTGTGAAGACCTCCGTGTCGCGTACATTCATCCTCTCGCGTATGGTACGGCTCATACGTGCGAGACCAATGGAGAACTGGTTGGCGAGCTGCTCGCCGACAGTCTTCACGCGGCGGTTCGACAGGTGGTCGATGTCGTCAACCGTAGCACTTGAGTTGATGAGGTTGATGAGATACTTGATGATGCAGATGATGTCCTCCTTGGTGAGGATTCTGACATCCATATCCGTGTTGAGGTTCAGCTTCTTGTTGATACGATAGCGTCCCACCTCTCCGAGATCATAACGTTTGTCAGAGAAGAAGAGGTTCTGTATGACCTCTCGTGCCGAAGTCTCATCGGCAGGGTCTGCATTACGAAGCTGACGGTATATGTAATAGACAGCCTCTTTCTCAGAGTTCGAGCTGTCTTTAGATAGCGTATTGAAGATGATGGTGTATTTGCTTGCATTCTCCTCGTTCTTAGACAGGAGTATGGATGACGCTCCGCTTTCGAGAATGATGTCGAGGTTTTCTTCCGTGATGACAGTGCCGCGCTCAATGATGACATCATTACGTTCGATGGAAACGACCTCTCCGGTGTCTTCGTCAGCATAGTCCTCGTACCAGCTCTTCATGATGTTTGCGGCGAGAGTGCGTCCGATGCTGGCATTAAGGTTCTTCTTGTTGACCTTTACCTCCTCAGCGAGGTCGAATATCTCGAGGATATCCTTGTCTTTCTCGAAACCTATGGCGCGCAAAAGAGTGGTGACAGGGAGTTTCTTCTTACGGTCGATGTATGCATACATGACATTGTTGATGTCGGTTGCGAACTCGATCCAAGAGCCCTTGAACGGTATGATACGTGCAGAATACAGCACAGTGCCGTTAGCGTGAACGCCCTGTCCGAAGAATACGCCGGGTGATCTGTGCAGCTGAGCCACAACGACGCGCTCCGCACCGTTGATGACGAATGTGCCGTTGTCTGTCATGTACGGTATGGTGCCGAGGAAGACATCCTGAATGACAGTGTCAAAATCCTCATGATAGGGGTCGGTACAGAAGAGCTTCATCTTCGCCTTCAAGGGGACACTGTAGGTCAGTCCGCGTTCGAGACACTCGTCAATAGTGTAACGTGGAGGGTCGATATTGTAATCCAGGAACTCAAGAACGAAATTGTTTCTTGTATCGGTTATGGGGAAGTTCTCTGCGAAAACCCTGTAGAGACCGTCATTCTTGCGTTCCTCAGGTGGTGTATCCAACTGTAAGAAGTCCTTGAAAGACTTCAGCTGCACATCGAGAAAATCCGGATATGGCATCGGATTTTTCACTCTGGCAAAATTCACTCGGTTATTAATTACTTTTGTTGCCATCTAAAAACAAAGGTTGTCACTGATTTGTAAATGTCTGTCTTACATCCGGGATAGCTATATCGGAGAGTAGATATATGACAATCGACGGCATAGACGAAAGCGTCGTATTGTCTGGGCTTATCCGGCAGGATGATTGTGATTAATGGATTTGAGAAACCACGGCACATTCTTGCGCCATCATTCAGGAAACTCTAAATCTTTGAAACTGCGTGTCGGACAAGTCCTAACAGCTATCTAAAAAGGAGAGACCAGAGGTTCAGGCATAGCCAATGCTTTGTTATCCCAACCCCTGACCTGCACGACAAGACATTCGATGTGAGGGGTGTAAGACAAAGAAAGGTTAAGACCCCTCTACCTAAGAGGTCTTAACCTGTGTATTTTTCTCAAAAAGAATAGTTAAAATTGAGACAATTACTTGAGCTCAACCTTAGCACCAGCCTCTTCGATAGCCTTCTTGAGGTTCTCAGCCTCGTTCTTTGAGAGACCTTCTTTAAGAGTAGAAGGAGCGCCGTCAACGAGATCTTTAGCCTCTTTCAGACCGAGACCGCAAGCCTCTTTCACAGCCTTAACGACTGCAAGTTTAGCACCGCCTACCTCAGCGAGAACGACATCGAAAGAAGTCTTCTCTTCAACTGCCTCAGCAGCGCCAGCTGCCGGACCAGCAGCAACAGCCACAGCTGCTGCAGCAGGCTCAATACCGTATGTCTCCTTGAGCTCTTTAGCAAGCTCGTTCACTTCAGCAACAGTAAGGTTCACCAACTGTTCTGCAATTGCCTTAATATCTGCCATTTTCTTTAAAAGTATTTAATTTGTTATTAATCTGTGTAATATGTAAGTGGTAATGCTTTAGGGCGCACAACCATATCCCAATGATTAGCGTTCTTCGAGTGTCTGAAGGAGACCGTGAATCTTGCCTCCGGCAGAAGCCTGGAGAGCAGAGATGACGTTCTTTGCAGGGCTCTGGAGGAGAGCGACAACATCAGCGATGAGTTCGTTCTTGCTCTTGATAGAAGCGAGCTGCTCAAGATTTTCAGCACCAACGAAGAAAGATTCTTCTGCAAAAGCGCCTTTAAGAGCAGGGATGCCTGCTTTCTTGTATTCCTTCAGCAGTTTACCAGGAACATTAGCTACCTCTGTAAAGAGAACAGCAGTGTTGCCTACGAGAGTATCATAGAGAGGTGAGTAATCAATCTCAGACGCCTCGAAAGCTTTGCGAAGAAGATTGTTCTTGACAACAACCATCTTGATCTCACTCTTGAAGCATTTGCGGCGCAGGTCGCTTGTATCAGCAGCATTCAGACCCGTTACGTCAACGAGGTAGAAATGTGGATACGCCTTAAGCTTCTCACCGAGTTCAGCGATGACAGTATTCTTTACTTCCTTTTTCATTTTACAAAACTTTTAGAGTTATTCAACTGATTTTGGATCAACCTTGATACCCTTACTCATTGTGCTTGAAATAAAGATACTCTTGATATAAGTTCCCTTAGCAGCAGCTGGCTTGAGTTTGATAATGGTCTGGATGAACTCTTTTGCGTTACCGAAGATCTGCTCCGGAGTGAAGGAGATTTTGCCGATAGAAGCATGCACGATACCGGTTTTGTCAACTTTGAAGTCGATTTTACCGCCCTTCACATCTTTCACAGCCTTTGCGACATCCATGGTTACGGTGCCGCTCTTCGGGTTCGGCATCAGTCCGCGCGGACCGAGGACGCGTCCGAGAGGTCCTACTTTACCCATACAAGAAGGCATGGTGATGATGACGTCAACGTCAGTCCATCCGCCTTTGATTTTCTCGACATACTCGTCGAGACCAACATAGTCGGCACCAGCATCCTTAGCGGCAGTTTCCTGGTCAGGAGTACAGAGAGCGAGAACGCGCACCACCTTGCCTGTACCATTAGGAAGAGTGACGACGCCGCGCACCATCTGGTTAGCCTTACGAGGGTCAACGCCAAGACGTACATCGATGTCAAGAGAAGCGTCGAACTTTGTCGTAGTAATCTCCTTGACGAGTTCAGAAGCCTCTTTGAGAGTGTAAGCCTTACCGATCTCCACTTTGCCAGCAACAGCTGTTTGATTTTTTGTCAGTTTACTCATTTTTCTGAAGTTTTTTCGGTGCAAGCGCCAAACTCAAGGTTTGGCTCCCGGAATTTAAAAATTTAAGCAGGAAAATCACCTTTCACAGTGATACCCATACTGCGTGCCGTACCAGCGATGAGCTTCATGGCAGCCTCTACAGTGAAACAGTTGAGATCCTGAAGCTTGTCTTCAGCGATAGTGCGAATCTGGTCCCACGTTACCTCAGCAACCTTTTTACGGTTAGGCTGGTCGGAACCGCTCTTTATCTTGGCGATCTCTTTCAACTGTACAGCAGCCGGTGAAGTTTTGATCTCAAAGCTGAATGACTTGTCAGCGTAGTAAGTGATAACGACAGGAAGCACTTTGCCTGCCTTATCCTGGGTACGGGCATTGAACTCCTTGCAGAATCCCATGATGTTTATACCCTTAGAACCGAGAGCCGGTCCTACTGGTGGTGAGGGATTTGCGGCGCCACCCTTAATCTGCAGTTTGATTAATCCAGCAACTTCTTTAGCCATTTCTTTGAATAAATTAAAAAATGAATTATATATAAAAAGAACAGATTGTCACGTTAGTGATGCTCTATTCTTTTTCAACTTGCATAAAACCGAGTTCCAATGGAGTTTTTCTTCCAAAGATTTTCACCATGACTTTCAGTTTGTGCTTCTCAGTGTTGATTTCTTCGATGATACCGCTGAATCCGCTGAACGGTCCGTCCGTCACCTTAACAGTTTCGTTAACCTCGTACGGGATGTCGGTTTCTTCGACGATAGCCGTTTCTTCCGCCATACCGAGCATACGGTTAATCTCGTTCTGCTTAACAGGTATAGGATGGTCAGTTCCACCGAGGAATCCGAGAACGTTGGGCATGAAGCGAATGAGAGAAGCTATATCGCCGGAGAGGTCAGCCTGAATGAAGACGTAACCCGGCAGCGAGACTTTCTCTTTTACGGAGCGTTTGCCATTACGCACAGAAGCATGTTTCTCAAGTGGTATTAATACTTGTGAAACATTCCTTGCCAGAAGTTCATTATGTTTCTGCTCTGCTTCGATGTATTCCTTGACTTTCAGCTCCTTGCCGCTTACAGCTTTTAGAACGTACCAATTATTATCTTTTTCAGCCATTGGTCAATGAATGATTAGTTTGGATAAATGGTAGTCATTACCAACCTGAACACACTGTCCATAGCAAACACAACGAGTGCAATGACAAGGGAAGCAGACAATACAACCACTGCACTGTGCGTCAGCTGCTGGCGTGTTGGCCATGTAGTTTTATGCGCAAGTTCATTGTAACAAGCCTTGCAATAATTTACTATCTTATTATACATATTAGTATTCTCAATTAGCACGGGAGGAAGGAATCGAACCCTCATTGACGGTTTTGGAGACCGCTTTCCTACCATTGAAAGACTCCCGTAAATGATTCCCGTCCTGTGAAGAACGGGAATCTATTCTGACATTATGATATTTCAGAACGATGGAGGATTAATCCTCGTAAACTTCAGTGATCTGACCTGAGCCGACTGTACGACCACCCTCGCGGATAGCGAAGCGGAGACCTGCGTTGAGAGCCACAGCGTAGATGAGCTCTACAGTGATCTCTACGTTGTCACCAGGCATAACCATCTCTACACCTACAGGGAGAGTGATTTCACCTGTACAGTCCATAGTGCGGAGGTAGAACTGTGGGCGATACTTGTTGCCGAACGGAGTGTGGCGGCCACCCTCTTCCTTCTTGAGGACGTAGATAGAAGCCTTGAACTTCTTAAACGGCTTGATCTGACCCGGATGGCAGAGCACCATACCGCGCTTGATTTCTTTCTTGTCGATACCACGGAGGAGGAGACCTACGTTGTCACCAGCCTGACCCTCGTCGAGGAGCTTGCGGAACATCTCGACACCAGTAACGACAGACTTCTTGTCTTCGCCGAGACCGAGGAGTTCAACTTCGTCACCAACGTGGATACGTCCAGTCTCGATACGGCCTGTAGCAACAGTACCACGGCCAGTGATAGAGAAGACGTCCTCAACAGGCATAAGGAACGGTTTGTCGAGGTCGCGCGGAGGATCCTGAATCCAGCTGTCGCAAGCGTCCATAAGTTCCATCACCTTATCTTCCCACTTTGCAACACCGTTGAGGGCGCCGAGTGCAGAACCGCGGATGATAGGAGTATTGTCGCCGTCGAACTCATACTGGTCGAGGAGTTCGCGCATTTCCATCTCAACGAGTTCGAGCATTTCCTCGTCGTCAACCATATCGCACTTGTTGAGGAATACAACGAGGCGCGGAACGTTCACCTGACGAGCGAGAAGCACGTGCTCACGTGTCTGTGGCATAGGACCATCAGTAGCAGCAACTACGATGATTGCACCATCCATCTGAGCAGCACCAGTAACCATGTTCTTCACATAGTCGGCGTGTCCCGGGCAGTCAACGTGAGCATAGTGACGGTTAGCTGTCTGATACTCAACGTGAGCAGTGTTGATTGTGATACCACGCTCCTTCTCCTCGGGAGCATTATCAATCTGATCGAAAGACTTAACCTCTGAAAGACCCTTCTTAGCAAGTACGGTAGTAATTGCAGCGGTCAGAGTTGTCTTACCGTGATCGACGTGACCAATAGTACCAATGTTAACATGGATCTTGTCACGCTGGAAAGTCTCTTTTGCCATTGTTTCGTTTGTTTATAGTTAAATAATCAGTTTTGTCAAAACACAGAATTCCCTCCTATTGATGTGACCATCTCCGGGAGAGAGCTGTATCTGAGAGTTGAACTCAGGACCTCTTCCTTACCAAGGAAGTGCTCTACCACTGAGCTAATACAGCGTCGAGCTGTTGTTGAGCGGAAGACGGGGCTCAAACCCGCGACCCCCAGCTTGGAAGGCTAGTGCTCTATCGACTGAGCTACTTCCGCATTAGATAAAGAAAGCTACGGGTGCGCTTTCTTTGCTGAAAAACGCGGAGGAAGCATACTCCGTCCGCGTCTGTGTTGGAGTGGGTGGTGATGGATTCGAACCACCGAAGGTAAAAACCAGCAGATTTACAGTCTGCCCCATTTGGCCACTCTGGTAACCACCCTTGTTTTTTGAGCCTCTTGTCGGATTCGAACCAACGACCCCGAGATTACAAATCACGTGCTCTGGCCAACTGAGCTAAAGAGGCAAAACCTTTGCAGCCGTTAGGCCTGCAGTGCTTTCTGTTTCTAAGCGGGTGCAAAGGTACTACTTTTTTTTTAATCACCAAAATATTTTGGCATTTTTTTTAGTGATTTCTTGATTTTTCCTTAATTTTCGTCATTTTTACCTTCATCGCATCAAGTGCGAGGTCAACAGCTTCTTCAAAAGTGTCGCATGTCTTCTCGACGAAAACCGTCGTGCCGGCGACGTTGGCAGAGAGAGCTGCCTGTTTGTTCAGCGCTGTTGCAGGTTTGACGACTGTCAGTTTCACCTCAACTTTCTTTATATCCTCGTAGGATTTTTGTAACTTCTGGACTTTCTTCTCTATGAAGTCCTGTAACTTTTCGGTAGCATCGAAATGGATTGCATTGATTGTAATTTCCATAGTCAACGTATTATTTAGGTTTGACATCCCCACCGTCCGCCTTTATATATATAATAAGGTATATATATTTATCAGGCGTAGTGCCATGTGTCATGATCTCGGGTGGGCTTCGTTGTATATTCGTCTCAGCTGCTCGAATGTGGTGTGCGTGTATATCTCTGTCGCGTTCAGGCTTTGATGCCCGAGGAGTTTTCTGATGCTTTCGATATTCGCGTCGTGATTGAGCATTGTGGTGGCAAAGGTGTGCCTCAGTACATGCGGCGAGCGTTTCTTCTGGTTAGTGACCAGTGCGAGATGTTCTCTGACGAGTCTTCGCAGCTTGTCGTATGTCAGTCTTGCGCCTTTGTCGTCAACAAACAGTGCGTGTGATGTCCGTACGGTTTCCCGGTTTCTAAGCGAGATATACTCCCGAAGGATGTCGAGCAGGTCGTCTCCGAAGGGTACTATTCTCTGCTTGTCGCGTTTTCCGGTCACCTTGATTTCCTTCGAGACAAAGTCTATCATCTCGTCGTCGAGCGAGAGCAGTTCGGCTGCTCTCAGCCCGGTGAGATACAAGACCAAAATAATGGTACGCGTGCGTACATTACAGAAAGTCTGTTCTCTTTGTTTCAAGATGTCGTCGAGGCGGTCCATGTCGCTGTCGTTGACGAAAGCGGGCAGGCGCCTCGGTTTCGTCGGACCGTTGACAAGACGTGCGGGGTCGATGCTGACTATGCCCACCGAGAGACAGTATCTATAGAATGTCCTGAGTGCAACGAGCGAGCGGTTGACGTATGCCGGCGAGCAGTTGCGCTCCATGAGGCTTTCCATCCATTCGCGTATGTTGTCAGAATCGGCTGTCTCTAACGTGCGGGGTTCGGCGAGCGTGTTGAGAAATTGTGCGAACAGATTCAGCGAGACACCGTAGTCCTGTACGGTACGCGGCGAGAGCCGCCTCTCGTATTTTATATGTTCTAAGAATTTCTCCTTTACGTCCACGTTACACATCCTTTGCGTCCTTCCTGTCGAGAAGCAGCCGCCAGTTGTCCGGCTGCCATCCGCGCGACGCCCCTTTGCATTGTGATGTTGAGACTTCGGCGCGAGGGAGTGTTGCGGTTACGGAAGGCTGTTTGTTTTTTCTGTGACGAAATTACGGAAATTTCTCGAAACTACCAAATTTCGGCTGATTTTTTAGCAATAATTATTATTGCATGATTACGCGAGGGCTTAGTCCTCTTCCTGACGGAGCTTCTGGACGTAAATGGCGCGTTCCATCTTGAGGCGCTTAAGAACAGAAGGTTTGTCAAACTGCTGGCGTGATCTGAGTTCTTTCACTACACCTGTTTTCTCAAACTTTCTTTTGAATTTCTTAAGAGCTTTCTCAATGTTCTCGCCCTCTTTCACTGGTACGATAATCATACTTTTCTTTGTTTTTTGTTTTTAATTATTAATAAGTTACACAATGATTATGCCCTATGGGTTTCCCCACAGAGCAGAAATCGTGTGCAAAATTACAGAATTTTCTTCTATCTGAGCAATTTATGCAAGTGCAGGGGTGATAATTTTAAATAAATTAACTATAATTACCATGATTCGCAAATCAGCACCCCCAACTATTCCCTGACCTTACAGACGGGGGTTAGAATGGGATGCTGATATGCAGGTGCGCATAATTCACATTATTCACACGAGGACAAACATGCAAATATGAGTATTGACCAGAGATGCAACAGAATTATCTCAGGAACATCAGGTTTGTTGTTG
The DNA here is from genome assembly GCA_004555245.1 of Bacteroidales bacterium. Classification (GTDB taxonomy): domain Bacteria; phylum Bacteroidota; class Bacteroidia; order Bacteroidales; family Bacteroidaceae; genus Prevotella. The sequence goes on along the minus strand of SFIS01000031.1, from coordinate 4,561 downwards.
TAGGCTGTTGTCCTTTTCCGTATGCGACACCAATGGCTCTGATAGCGGCTATGCGTTCTCTTTCAATTTTCAACTGGTCGTTGTATTTCTGTCTCATCTCGAAGTCTATATCACTTCTCACTTGCCTTTTCACTTCTGTCATTAGTTTTGCAGCGTCCGCATAGCATGCAGCGTCGGGGTCGATCTGCGCGAGCAGCGAACACACTTCGTAAGCCGTGTTCTGGTCTTGTCCAGCCGCCCAGAGTGCTCTTGCCCTATTGAGAAGGAAGAGGTTCATGCGGTTGAGGTTTTTCTGGTACAGCTGCTGGGCATATTTTGATGCCGCTTCTCCACCTTTTGAGCAGATTGGTATAGACAACACTATGGCGAGAGCACCTTCATAAAGATTGAATGGAGAACTGTAAATTTTGTTGCTCCCATCAGTGAGGTCTATCGTTGGCTCTGACACATAGGTGGTGTAATATATCTCCGGGGCGGAGAATGTATAGTTCCCGTCTTCTGAGGTGAATGTCTGATGCTCGCACGTGATTGTCACCTCTACATACTCCGTGAAAGTTCCCGATGCGGGCGTGATTACCGGCCCGGCACTTTCACCGATTCAACTTCTGTGTTTGCGGCACACGTAATTCCTGTCAGCACTGCCAAAGCAAAAAGGATTGATTTCAAATGGTTCATGATTCAATTGTTCTGGTATATCATACAATTATCCGTTGCAAATTACAAAATTCCGTTGGAATATTCATATTTTTCATGTGTTATTTACAAAGTTTACTGTATTCAGCAGCTTCTCGCTCTATTTTGCATGACAACAACCACTTTCTGAATCGGCATATCGCATTAGTCTCTTTGCTCCGCATACTGCGATGGAGAGACCCCCACACGTTTTCTGAACACCTTGGCGAAATATTTCGGGTCGGTGAAGCCAATCTTGTATGCCACCTCGCTAATGCGCAACTGATGCGTCTCTATCAGTTGCATGGCACGTTTCATTCGTATCTCGAGAATAAAGGCTGCCGGAGTTTTGTCGAGCGTGTCCTTACAGTGTGCATAGAGCTGCGAACGGTTCATGCCCATGTCTTTCGCCAGCTGTTCTACGCCGCAGTCCGGGTCACTCATCGAGCGTTCTACGCAGTCCACCAGCTTCTGTGCCAGCTGCCTTTCGTATGGTGTAACATCGGGCGGTGACGGGAAGATGTCGGGTGCTGTATCGACCGCAGTGTCCGATGTTATGATAAGTTTCGGACGGTTTGCCTTATATCCCAAGTATGTCATTACTGTTATGGCGAGCAGCACGAAGATTATCATTGCCCATTGCCACCACGACGGAACAACAAAGAAGCACGCCTCCGTCACGTTGTTTGTCCATATACCCATGGCGTCCGTGCTGCAAAACTCCACTGTGTGAGCTCCCGGCATGAACCATGAGAGAGAAATCTCCCCGTTGCCTCCGGCAATGTAGTGCCAGAGGCTGTCGCCTTTCTCGCGCCATGCGTAGCTCACCATGCGCGGCAGGCGGAAGTCGCCCACCAGGGGGCATATGTCTATCGTCGAGCCGATGCCTATCGTCGCGCCGTTTTCTCTAATATGTATCGTCGGCGTGCATGTCGGCTTGTCATTCTTCATATCCATGACCAACATCCCCGAGCCGAGGCCGGCATATACGGTGGTGCCGATGAACAACGGTTCTCCTTCGCTGAACGATATGTTTCTGCCGAAGTACAGATTGTCGAAGAATCGTGTGCTTCCCCGCTTGGTGTCATACAGAACCATGCGGTCGGGGTTGATGAAAAGCAGCTGCCCGTCCATACACTTACTTACGGTATGTATGCAGTCGCCCAGACCGGGAATCTCCAGTGGCATCAGTTTCCCGTTGTCTGCCACGAAGGCTCCCTGACTGTAGGCTCCCACATACAGTCCCCCCCCGGAGCGTATTGCTCCCGAGATGTCTATGTCGCCTATGTGCGAGACAAGGCGTCCATTCCTGGCGTACAGGTAGAGGCCTGTGGTGGTACATACCGCCATCGTATCGCCGAGTTCGCAGATGCGTCTCACCTGTGTCATCCCGTTGTGTTCGAGTGCCAGCATGGCATCTTTGACATTGTCCAAGTGCAGGTCAGGCTTGCGTGTGTCTATGACAGAGAGCCCGCAGCCCCATGTACCTATCCATAACAGTCCGGTTTTTTCAGAAAGATGTATGTCGAAGACCTGGTCTGACGGTATCACCGGTGTGCCGGCGTGTGTGTAGTGATACAGTTTCTGTGCAGGCGTAAAAGCTTTGTCCAGACATGCCACGCCATTTGTACGCATGCCAATCCACAGTCGTCCGTGCGCATCCTCCGCTACGTTGTATGCCGTCTCCAGAAACTCCGTCTTTTCCTCCTGCCATTGTCCCTCCTTGTTGAGGCATGCCATATAGCTGCCTTCTGCCGTATATCGCATCAGTTCCCTGTCCTTCGTGCCTATTATCAGCGTCCCGTCCCTAAGCCTCGCTATGCACCGCACATCGCCCATGGTGCTTGTGGAGCCCTTCGCTACCACCTTATTATAAATATCAAAGTCGATATCTGAGAATGATATCTGATACACGCTGTTGTCAAAGTTTGCCCAGATGTTACCTTGCCGGTCTATAAAGTTCTCGCAGTGAAAAGGATCCGTTATGCTCTTGCCAGAGTAGGATATGGTGTATTCCTCTCCCCGATGGCGGATGCGCAGGCCGGCGGCGGTGTATGCGAGAACATCCGGCGGCGGTGCCTGTATGCCGAGGTTCAGCTTGTCCTTCAGCTCTGTCAGTGTGCGTTTACGTGGATCGAAGCGCACGAATTTCTGGTTATTGATCTTCATCAGCAGGGTTGAGCCGTCGCTGTCAACACGTATCTTTCTCACCCATCCTATCTTCCTGCCGTCTGCGGTTATGTTGTACGATTCAAAGCGCGAGCCGTCAAATCGGCAGAGCCCGGAGCGCGAGCCTATCCAGAGGTATCCGTACTTGTCCTGCGCAAAGGTGGTGGCGTTGTTCTGAAGCAATCCGTCAGAGGTGGTATAGCGTCTGTATCTCATCACGTCGGCGGCTGATGCTGCCGCTGTCAGCAAGAGGATTGTCATTGTTGTGAGAAAGAAACTTTTCATCTTCGGCTGTAGTTGTATTATTGTATGCAAAGATAACGAAAATCATATTCTTTCACAAATTTATCCCCTCTTTTTTATTTTTTTACCCTATAATAGTATTAAAAGCATCGTACTTTTGCATCACGTCACTGTCATGCGGTATTATCACACACCGTACGAGTAGAGTGTCTTTCGCATATACAATTCCCCAAAAATAGCAGTATAATGAAAAAAACAATTCTTCCGCTTGCAGGCATCCTTTTCGCCGTCAACACTATGGCGCAGGATCTGCAGAAGTATCCCTGGCTCGACACCTCAAAGTCTTTCCATGAACGTGCAGTGCTACTCTGCAACGAACTGACGATGCGCGAGAAGGTGGACCAACTCGGCAACATGGTTTCCGAACCCATCAGCCGCGACGGTGTCACCATCCTCCCTTCCTACCAGTACTGGAACGAGGCCATCCACGGAGTGGCACGCTCGGGTCCTGCCACCAGTTTCCCCGAGTCGAAGGGTATGTCATCCACCTGGGACCGCCAGCTCATCTACGACTGCGCCAGCGTAATCTCTGACGAAGCGCGCCGCTACTACCTCGACCAGAACAAAGGTCTCAACTACTGGTCACCCACCATCAATATGTCACGCGACCCACGCTGGGGGCGTGAGGAGGAGAACTATGGCGAGGACCCATACCTTGCCGGCGAACTCGCCGTGCCTTTCATCCGTGCTTTTCAGGGAGCCAACTTCGACGGCACGCGAGAGACACCATATCTCAAGCTCGTGGCGTGCGCCAAGCACTTCGCTGCCAACAACTACGAGCAGGGACGGCAGTCAACGACATCTTTCGTCAACGAGAAGAACATGCGCGAGTATTACCTCCCTGCCTTTGAGACGTGTGTGCGGGATGCCGGCGTAAAGTCGCTGATGGCAGCCTACAACGCTTTCTCGACAGACCCTACTGAGAAACATCCTTCCGGAGCGGGATACGTTGACGGCAAGGGCGGTCTGCCAATGCCCGCCAACAAGATGCTGCTCACCGACATCCTCCGCAACGAGTGGGGATTTGACGGCTACGTCACCTCCGACTGCGCTGCTGTCGCCTGCATACACCGCGCCACGAAGCATCTCTACTTCGGCAACTACACGGCAGGCACCATAGACGACGGCAGTGCCTTTGCCACCATACACGCTCCATACGCCAACTCCACCGCCCAGGAGCAACTCATGGAGGCACGCTCTACCGCCCTCGCCATCAAGGCCGGCTGCAACACCAACTGCGAGTTCAAGTCCAGGTCTTCCGTTTATCAACGCGCCGGCGTAAACGCTGTCACTACAGACCTTCAGGGCTACGACAACCTCGGGTCAGTAGAAATTTAGTGGGGATAGGCATATAATTTGGAAATACGGAAGAGGAAGAATTTCTTGTCAGCTACCCCTCTAAGATTGGCTCGGAAGA
>SFIS01000030.1 GCA_004555245.1 Bacteroidales bacterium | reverse complement strand
TGGACACCGTTGCCTCGGACTATGCGCTTCCCGCTATCGGGGCACGCTCGGGACTTTCACCCATTAGATTATGCCCATGTCGGGCGAACAAAGAAAAAGGCTGCCGTCCAATGGCGGGACGACAGCCTCTCGGGTGTATGAAGCTTCGTTGCCCGGCTGATGACGGTTTGCCGGGACAACGGAAAAGGGAAGTCCATCGGAGGAGTGGGGGCAAGAGGCTGTGGGTCAGAACTCTGCGTTGTTAGGAGTGCGTGGGAACGGAATGACGTCGCGGATGTTCTGCATGCCTGTGACGAAGAGGATGAGACGCTCGAAGCCCAGACCGAAGCCGGCATGAGGACAGGTGCCGTATTTACGGGTGTCGAGATACCATGCCATGTCTTTCATCGGGATGTTGCGACGCTCTATCTCGCCGAGAAGCTTCTCGTAGCTCTCCTCGCGCACCGAGCCGCCGATGATCTCGCCTATCTGAGGGAAGAGGACATCGGTGCCCTGCACCGTCTCTGCCATCTCTTTGCCCATGCAGACGGGTTTCTCGGCATCTATCTTCATGTAGAACGCCTTGATCTCTTTCGGATAGTTGGTCATGATGACCGGCTTCTTGAAATATTCTTCTACAAGGTAGCGCTCGTGTTCTGACGCGAGGTCGTCGCCCCAGTTGCACGGGAACTCGAACTTCTTGCCGTTCTGTATCGCCTCCTGAAGAATCTCGATGCCCTTGGTGTAGGGGAGACGGACGAATTCGGTGTTCACAACGCTGTTGAGACGGTCGAGAAGCCCTTTGTCAATCATCTGGTTGAGGAAGGCGAGGTCGTCTTTGCAGTTGTCGAGTGCCCACTGCACGCAGTATTTGATGAACTCTTCTTCAAGATCCATCAGCTCGGCGAGGTCCATGAAAGCCACCTCGGGCTCTATCATCCAGAACTCGGCGAGATGGCGTGGGGTGTTGGAGTTCTCGGCACGGAAGGTGGGGCCGAAGGTGTAGATGCCGCCAAGTGCCGTGGCGCCAAGCTCGCCCTCAAGCTGTCCGGAGACGGTGAGAGAGGTCTGCTTGCCGAAGAAGTCGCTGTCGTAGAGTATCTTCCCCTGCTCGTCTTTCTTCAGGTCGTAGAGGTTCATCGTCGTGACCTGGAACATCTGGCCGGCGCCTTCGCAGTCGGAAGCGGTGATGAGCGGCGTGTGGAAATAATAGTAGCCTTTCTGGTGGAAGAAGGTGTGGATTGCCATCGCCATGTTGTGGCGGATGCGCATGACGGCGCCGAAGGTGTTGGTGCGCAGACGGAGATGTGCGTACTGGCGCATATACTCGAAGGTCTGACCTTTCTTCTGCATGGGATAGTCGCCGCCACAGAGACCGTAGATCTCTATCGAACGGCACTGTATCTCGACTGTCTGACCCTTGCCCTGGCTCTCGACAAGCGTGCCGACGGCACAGAGACACGCTCCGGTGGTGATCTGCTTCAGCAGCTCGGCATCGAACTTGTCTGTGTCGCAGACTATCTGGATGTTCTTGATGGTGGAACCATCGTTGAGAGCAACGAAATCGACCGCCTTGCTGGAACGGTGGGTGCGAACCCAACCTTTCACACAGACCTCGCTGCCGTAGGCTGTGCTCTGCAGAAGGTCTGATATTCTTGTACGTTTCATGATGCTGTGAATGTTGTTTTTGTGTGTATGTGTGTTATGGTTGAAAGTGCGCGGATGGGGCGGAAGGTACCGGCAAGCGACAGCCCGCGTGCCGGCAACAGCCTCAGCACACACTCTCTGATTGTGCGGGACGACTATTCGAACGCACCCATGCGGAGCATGTCAACCTCTTTCTCGGTGAGGAAACGCCAGTCGCCGCGGCGGAGGTTCTTCTTTGTGAGGCCGGCGAACTGTACGCGGTCGAGCTTCACGACACGATAGCCGAGGCTCTCGAAGATGCGGCGGACGATGCGGTTCTTGCCTGAATGGATTTCTATGCCCACCTGCTTCTTGTCGGTCGGAGAGGCGTACTCTACGGCATCGGCATGGATTGGACCGTCTTCAAGCTCTACGCCCTCTGCTATCTGCTGGATGTCGTGGGCGGTGACGTTCTTGTCGAGGAAGACATGATATACTTTCTTCTTCAGGAAACGCGGGTGTGTGAGCTTAGAGGCGAGCTCGCCGTCGTTGGTGAGAAGGAGGACACCCGTGGTGTTGCGGTCGAGGCGGCCGACAGGATAGATGCGCTCTGGGCAGGCATCCTTGACGAGGTCCATGACGGTCTTGCGCTGCTGGGGGTCGTCGCTGGTGGTGACATAATCCTTCGGCTTGTTGAGAAGGACATAGACTTTCTTCTCGATAGACACCGGCTGGTCGTGGAAGACAACGTTGTCAGAACGCAGCACCTTCGTGCCGAGTTCGGTCACGACATTGCCGTTGACGGTCACGAGACCTGCCTGGATGAAATCGTCTGCCTCGCGGCGGCTGCATACGCCGGCATTGGCGAGATATTTGTTGAGGCGGATGGGAGCATTGGGGTCAATGTTTGCCTCGCTGTATTCGATGCGTTTCTTGAAGCTGTATTTTGCATTGGGGTCGTAGTCGGCTGTATGCTGACGGCGCTGGTAGCCTCCCTGCTGGTAGCCCCCACGCTGCTGATAGCCGCCGCGCTGCTGATAGCCGCCCTGCTGATAGCCGCCACGCTGCTGATAGCCGCCGCGTTGCTGGTAGCCCCCGCGCTGCTGATAGCCGCCCTGCTGGTAGCCCCCGCGCTGCTGATAGCCGCCGCGCTGCTGGTAGCCGCCCTGCTGACGCTGCTGATAGCCGCCCTGTTCGCCGTCGTTGTTGTAGCGCGGACGGTAGCCGCCCTGCTGGCGCTGCTGGTAGCCGCCCTGCTCGCCGTCGTTGTTGTAGCGAGGACGGTAGCCGCCCTGCTGGCGCTGCTGGTAGCCGTTGTTGTAACGAGGACGATAGCCGCCCTGCTGACGCTCGCCACCCTCCTGCTGGAGCGCGCCGCCGAAGCCTTCGGGACGGAAGCCGCCGTCTTCGCGCGGGGTGCCGCCGTAGCGCGGGCGGTCGCTGCTGTAGGCATACTGCTGCGAGGTGCGGATGCGCTGACGCTGCGGACGTGTTTCTCCATTGCTGTACTCTCTGCTTGTTGATGGCCTGCGGAAACCCTCACGGTTGCCTTCTTCCTTGCCATTGTTTTCCTGGTTGGTTTTTTCGATTTCCTGTTCCATGTTGTCTTGAATGTTTTTTTGTGATTCTTGTTAAATGTATGTTATGTGAAGACTCTCTCGAGCCTTCGGGCAATTTGTTTTTTCTGTGGATGTCAAAGGCATCTGGTCAGATGCCGGTGTAGTTGTCCGGAGTGATGGCGAGAAGCTCGGCTTTAACCTTGTCGCTGACGTCGAGGGTGCGAATGAAGTCGTGGATGGCGGCTTCTGTCATCTGGGTGTTGGTGCGGGTGAGTGCCTTCAATGCCTCGTAGGGGTGAGGATATGCCTCGCGGCGCAGGATTGTCTGGATGGCTTCGGCAACCACGGCCCAGGTGTTGTCGAGGTCGCGCTGCAAAGCGGCGCTGTTGAGGATGAGCTTGCGCAGACCTTTCAGTGTGCTCTGGACGGCTATGACGCTGTGTCCCAACGGCGTGCCGATGTTGCGGAGAACTGTTGAATCGGTGAGGTCGCGCTGCAGACGGCTGACAGGCAGCTTGGCTGCAAGGAACTGCAGGATGGCATTGGAAATGCCGAGGTTGCCCTCCGAGTTCTCGAAGTCGATGGGATTGACTTTGTGCGGCATAGCCGACGAGCCTACCTCGCCCGCCTTGATCTTCTGCTTGAAATACTCCATTGAGATATACATCCAGAAGTCGCGGTCGAGATCGATGATGATGGTGTTGATGCGGCGGATGGCATCGAAGATGCTGCCGAGGTGGTCGTAGTTGGAGATTTGTGTCGTATATTGCTCGCGCTCAAGACCAAGTTTCTCGCTGACGAAACGGTTGCCGAACTCGCGCCAGTCGTATTCGGGGTATGCGACATGATGTGCGTTGTAGTTGCCGGTGGCACCGCCGAACTTTGCAGTGAAACGGCAAGACTTCAGGAGATTCAGCTGCTCGCGCAGACGATAGGCAAAGACCATGACCTCTTTGCCAAGGCGTGTAGGAGAGGCTGGCTGGCCGTGGGTCTTGGCGAGCATCGCTACGTCTTTCCACTCATCGGCATAGCTCTCAAGCTGGGAGATGAGTTCTTCAATCTGGGGATAGAAGACTTTCTCAAGGGCCTCCTTGATAGAGAGGGGGACACTGGTGTTGTTGATATCCTGAGAAGTGAGACCGAAATGGATGAACTCCTTGTACGGCTCGAAATATCCTGCAGGAACTTTCCCTGCGGACGAGAAAGCGTCGAGCTGCTCCTTGATATAGTATTCCACTGCCTTGACATCATGATTTGTGATGCTCTCTATATCCTTGACGCGCTGCGCGCCGGCAACTGTGAATGTCTCGTAGATGCTGCGAAGCATGGGGAAGAGACTCTTGTCGAAGGAAGAGAGCTGGGGCAACGGCAACTCGCAGAGCGTGATGAAATATTCTATTTCGACACGGATGCGATAACGGATGAGGGCATACTCGGAAAAATACTCGGCAAGTGGCTCGGCTTTGCTCCGGTAGCGTCCGTCGATAGGAGAGATGGCGGTCAATAGATTGAGTGTCATAATATGAAATGTGATGGATAAAATGGCGGCATCATCCGGGTTGTAAGCGTGGCGTTGAGGTTTGCGATGCCGTTCGGTTGGTTATGGTAGGATGTTCTGTTTGCTGAATGATGTTTGCTGAATGATGCGATTGGTATGCTAAGTAGGTGTGCTGTAGTATGTATGAAATATTATGTATTATGTATATGATAATGGACAATATCCTGTTCTAAGCCTAACTTTTCACTGTGCAAAGGTACACATATTTTTTGTAAAAATATGTATCTGCGGGTGGACTTTGTATGTTTTATTATATATATTTAACCTGCATCATTCATACTATCCGCTGTGAGAGGGCTGTGTCGTCTCATTGAAGCGGGATGGTATGAATGGCGGCAGATGAATGTATCAGGAAAAAGGCGGGAAAAAAGATGAGGCAAAACACATCAGGACAAGCCTTCTATCTGTCCGTTGACAATGTCTATGCGCTCTGCCTGAGGGGATTTCGGAAGACCGGGCATACGAAGGATGGTGCCGGCAATGGCAACAACCATCTCGGCTCCGGCATTGACGACGATGTCGCGGATATGTACGGTGTGACCGGTCGGCGCACCCATGACTTTTGAATCGGTGGTGAACGAATACTGTGTCTTCGCTATGCAGACGGGGAAGGACGACGCACCCATCTTTTCTGCTGACGCAAGAGCTGCGACGGCCTTGTCGCTATAGGTTACTTCTCCGGCTCCATATATATCTTTGCAGACACGCTCGATCTTGGTCGTGAGACTGTCGCTGTCGGCGTAAAGGAGATTAAGATGAGGACGGGGGGCGTGCTCTATAGCGGCGACAACGGTGGCGGCGAAATCTTCTGAACCGGCACTGCCTTCCGAGAAAGAGCGGTTGACGGCAAAAGGCAGACCGAGAGCCTCGATATGCTCGCGCATGAGGGCTATAGTCTCGTCGGTGTCGTTGGGGAACTTATTGAGACAGACGATGACATTCTGACCGAAACGCCGGAGGTTGGAGAGATGGCGATGGACGTTGTCCCATCCGTGAAGTTCAAGTGCGGCAGAGGTGATGATGAGCACCGTGGCAGACGGGACAAGGCCTGCCTTACGGCATTTGATGTCAAAGAATTTCTCTGCGCCGAGGTCTGCGCCGAAGCCGGCCTCCGTAATGGTGTAGTCGCCGAAAGTCATGGCTGTCTTTGTGGCGATGATGGAGTTGCAGCCGTGTGCGATGTTGGCAAACGGACCTCCGTGTACGAAAGCGGGAGTCTGTTCTGTCGTCTGTACAAGGTTTGGACGGATGGCATCCATGAGGAGGACTGTGATGGAGCCTGCTACGCCAAGATCCTTGACAGTGAAGGGCGTACCGTCGGTGCGGACGGCAAGGATGATGTTCTCGATGCGGTGACGGAGGTCGTCTAAAGAGGTGGAGAGACACAGTATGGCCATTATCTCGGATGCCGGAGTGATGTCGAAACCAGACTGTAGCGTCACGCCGTCCTTGGGGCCGCCCTCGCCGGTTGTGACGAAACGGAGGTTACGGTCGTTGACATCCAGCACTCGTTTCCACAATATCTCCTTGAAACAGACGCCTTCTTCCTGATGCTGATAGATGTAGTTGTCGAGCAAGGCGGTGATCATGTTGTGGGCAGAGGTGATGGCATGGAAGTCGCCTGTGAAATGGAGGTTGATCTTCTCCATAGGCAACACCTGCGCATAGCCTCCTCCTGCTGCACCGCCCTTCATGCCGAAGCAAGGGCCGAGAGAGGGTTCGCGCAGCGCAATGACGGCTTTCTTGCCGAGACGCGAGAGGCCGAGGGCAAGTCCGATGGAGACAGTGGTCTTGCCGTTGCCGCTCTTGGTGGGTGACATGGCTGTGACAAGAATGAGTTTGGATGCCTTGACTTTCTCGTCGTCAATGAGCGTCTCGGACACTTTGGCCATGAAACGTCCGTAGGGCTCTAAAGATGCGGAGGGAATACCGATGCCGTCTGCTATCTCTGAAATAGGTTTCAACGGTGTCTCACGTGCAATCTGGATGTCTGATTTCATTTGTTTTATACTGGTTTGAAATGGTAATGTTATTGTTATGTGGGTGTAGGGGAAGAGTATAGCGTAAGCACAACGGAAGCGGAGTGCGGCTTTATGAGAAGCGCACGAAACGCAGGCTTACGCTCCTACGCATTTGCAGAGTCTGTTTTGTCTGGCTTTTGGCAGCTCTTACACTTTCGGAATGTCAGTGTCTTTTATCCTTGAAGAAACTCGTCATCATATCCTTACATTCACCGCCCAGCACGCCTTGTGTGACAACACATTTGGGATGGAGCAGCGACGGAGAGAAACGTTGGTAGCCGCGTTTCTCGTCGGGGCATCCGAAAACGATGCGGGGAATCTGTGCCCAGGCTATCGCACCGGCACACATGGGACATGGCTCGACCGTCACATACAGCGTACAGTCTGTCAGATATTTGCCGCCAAGAGTGTTTGCCGCGGATGTGATTGCCAACATCTCGGCATGGGCGGTGACATCAGCGAGCTTCTCTGTCTGATTGTGGGCACGCGAGAGTACCCTGCCACGGCATACGATGACGGCTCCTATGGGTATCTCCTGTTCTTCTGCGGCACGGCGAGCCTCGTCCAATGCCATGCGCATATAGCGCTCGTCGTCTATTTGGCTTTCGTTATCCATTGCTGTTTTTTGGTGTATAGATGGGTTTGTGATGGAGCTGAGCCGGATGATGTTATCCTTAGGTCCATAAGCTACGGTGACCTGACATATATATAGAGAAAGGGCAAGCTGATGTAGCCTGCCCTTTTTTAGAGCACATCATGCAGCACACAACGGCACTGCATGATGTGGAAAAAATGTTGTTGACGTTACGTAGGCATACCTACACACCTGCCCCTTTCGTGGCTTGAGCATTACCGCACGAACACATACGGCTCGTCGGAATGTCTTTGTAGTGACATGGGTGGGAGTGTTTGCCATCGTCAATGAATGATTCTTTATTTGTAAGTGGAGAGCACCTGCTTCGCAATCTCGTTCTCCGGGTCGAGCTCGATGAGCTTGTCGAAATATGGTTTGGCTGTGGCGCTGTCGTTAGCAATCTTGAAATAATAGATGCCAAGGTATGAGTAAGCCTCCTTGACGCGTATCTTGTCTGTGTCGTTCTTGATGCCTGCAGTCTCAATGGATTTCACGATAGCTTCGTAGTAAGGACGTGCAAGACCCTTCTTCTGGTCAGGGTCGAGAATCTGGATGGTGCGAGCCGACATGAAATTTGAATAGTCTGCTGATGTCGGGAACTTCTCTATGAGTGTCTTGTATATCTCAAGAGCCTTGTTGACAGATGCCGCCTGAGCCTCGCCAGTCTGTTCGGCTGCCATGTTGCGGTAGATGTTGGCATAGCTGGCATAGTCGTTGGCAGATGTAGAAGGGTTGATGTTGAGATACTCCTCATATTTTGCAAGTGCGTTCTCAAGGTCTCCTTTCTCGCGATAAACGTCAGAGATGCTCTTCAGGACAACCGCCTTTGCCTCGTTGCCTTCTGCAAGTTCGAGCTGCTTCGTGTAGTAGTTGATGGCCTCGTCGTAGTTCTTTGCGCCTGCGAAAGCAAGGGCGGCGAACTTGTAGTCGTTGGCTGTCACTTCAAGCGAATCGCTCTTGTTGAAGAGTAGGTCAACATACTTGATAGCGCTGTCAAAGTCTTTAAGCTCTACAGAGTTGTAAAGAGCAAGACGGTTGTAGCCTGCATTGCGAGGATTCTTCTTCAATCCGAACTCAGCAATCTGCTTAGAGAGGTCGTTCTTCTGGCTTGCGAAAGCTACAAGGGCATACTCTGTCATGTAGTATGGTTCAAGCTTTGCGAGTGCCTCGAGCTGTACTTTCTGATAGCTGGCGAGAGCGAGAGGCATATAAGAAGAGTTCTTTGTGGCTGACATATAGTAAATATGACCTGCCTCTGCATCAACAGGATAGGTCGGGGCAACACTGCGCAACTGCTCGAGTGTCTCTACTGCCTGCTTCGGGTCACGGCCGCGATAGATGAATGCATACTTCTTGTATGCCTCGGGATTCTTGGAATCAAAATAGATTGCCTGCTGATACCATCCTGCTGCATCTCCTGGATTGTCGTTGAACACCTCGATGTCGCCGAGGAGGATATAGCCTGCCGCGGAATTTTTGTTTGCCTTCACCGCAAGGTTGGCATATTTCTTTGCGTTGATTGTGTCTTTGACATCAAGATAGGCCCTGCCGAGCTTCGCCACTTCAGCAGCATCTTTCTTCACTGCCTTGTAGGCCTGCTTCACTACAGCCTCTGTCTCTTTCTTGTCTGTTGAACTCTTGATTGTTTTCACTGCATCGGCGATAGACACCTGAGCCAATGCTGGAGCACTGAAGACTGTCAACAATGCTCCGACGAATAGATATTTGATTGTCTTCATAATCGTGGATGGTTTTCTTTTCGTTTTGATGATAATCTTGATAATACCTTTGTTTTTTGTTTGTGGTTATATATTAAATAATGTTTTCTGCCGGGCTTGCAATCATAATGAACCTTGACGCGTCTGCGAGATGTATCGAAAAAACGGGAATGTGATTGCGACACCGTTGAAGAGAAAGATTCATACTCCTACTCCTTGACATTGACTTTCCTGAACGTAAGGTCTCCTCTGTATGGCAGGAGTGCGGATTTGAGAATTATCTTCTGTCCTATAGGCGACTGCATGAAGTTTGCCACTCCGACAGGCAAGCCGTGGTACGGATCTACAAGGAGTGCATAGACTGTCCTGGCGAAAGGATAGCGTCCGTCAAGAAGATAGAGCTGATATGGTTTCCAGCTGTTCATCTCGGTTGCCTTGTCCAGTTTTGACACAGACATGACCGTGATGTTTTTCTTGAATGTGACATTGGTGGTGTCACGTTTGTCGTTCAGCCAGTTGCTTCCGATGATGCCTATGGCATTGGGAGTCTTCTCCACATAGTTGATTACCTCGGCACTTGTTTTCACAGCCGTTATGTTTGGGCTGTTAATCGGTGTCCCGCCAAGTATGGAATCAACGGCATAGTGAACGGCCGCAGATTTGTTGTTGTCGAAGACGACATCTATCTCGCCGAGCTTGGAACCTTCATTCACCTCGTTCCAGTTCGTCACCTTGCCGCTGAGGATGCGACGCACATCATTCACTGTGATGCACGAATCGGTGTTCTGGTTGTTGCATATCAGTGCCATTCCGTCATATCCGAGAGGGAAATAGCGTGGCTGCAGACCGTTGGTCTTGAAATAGTTCAACTCTTTCTCGTTGAAGTTGCGTGCCGCAATGATGAGGTGGACATCCTGCTTCATGAGAGCGTTGAAGGCATCAAGCTCGTTTGTATAGACAGGCGTGACCTTGGCATCACGGTAAGTTGCGTGGAAGACCTTCAGTTCTTCGTTGATGATAGGGCTGAAACTTTCATCGCACATGAGTGTCATTGTGCCGGAAGCATAAGTATCTGTCCTCGCATTCTTGGACTTCTGTCTGTTGCAGGCACAGAAAACCAACAATGTGACTATTGCGACAGAGATGAGCAGGCTGCTCCGCATAAATGAGCTATGTGTGAAATTGGATTTCATTTCAGTATGATTTTGTCTTGCCGAAGATTGCAGGCAGGTATCTATGGCAGCGTAGGAGGCTGCCTTGTTTCAGTCATCCGCATTGTCTGTTTATGAGAGACGGATGTGGGAGAAATTCAGAAAGTGAAGAGTAGAGAGACATCCTCTCTTTTACGGGGAGAAGGTTCACCACTACTCTTCACTTATGAGATTAGCTATGTAAGTTGTTCATACATTCTGATAATGGATGGACAATATTACTGCAGGCGGAACACTACAGGAACATAGTAGTTCACACGTACAGGCGAGCCATTCTGCTTGCCAGGAATCCACTTAGGCATGGATTTCACGACGCGCTCAGCCTCTTTGTCGAGCGACGGGTCAACAGACTTCATGATTCTGACATCTGTCACGCTACCGTCCTTCTCAACGACAAACTGTACGGTTACACGTCCCTGAATACCGTTCTCCTCAGCGACAGCAGGATATTTGATGTGGTCATGCAGGAATGACATAAGTGCAGCCTGTCCGCCAGGGAATGACGGCATCTGCTCCACAACGTCAAACACTTTGTTCTCTTCCTCGTGCTTGGGAGGTTCCGGAGTAGCGATTTCCTCAACAGCCTTGAGGACAGTACCACCTTCTTCGTCGTTACCCTTGACGTCGAACGCACCGATGGCGGTCTTGTTCTCGTTAAGCTCGTCCTGAGTCTTCATTTCCTCTTCTGGCTTAACCTCAGAGTCTTTCTTGATGACAGGCGGCGTGAACGCGATAGAAGATTTCACCTTCTCTACTTTCTGTACCTGTTCAATCTTCGGAGCCTCAGCCTTTTTCTCTACCTTGGCTTCTTTCTTCTGTTCGAGGAGAGAAGCTTCCATTTCGGCTTCGAAGCGAGCTTTCTGCTGTTCCTGATACGAGTTGTATGCTGCGAGTCCTATGTATGCTACAGCTGCTACGGCGGCAACGAAAATCATCGAGATGACATTACGTTTGCCGGTACCTTTGCGCAAGGGGTAAGCACCATAGGCCTGATTGCGACCTTCAAAGACGAGGTCGGTCCAATCATTTGAAATAAGATCTATCTTAGACATAGTGATATTTCTGTTTATGGGTTTAATGATGGTTATCAGACTTCAATCATTTGATGCCGGCAGCATTGAGCAGCTTGAGGTCATCTTCGTTGATCTGGTCGATAACATACTTACCAATTGCACATATCTGCATCTCGTCGAGCGCATCCACAAGATTCTTGTAAGAAGCGGTGTCGAGAGCTTTGATGATGATAGTCAGTGTAGGCACCTTGCCGGTTTCGAGCTCACCTTTCTTGATTTTCTCAAGACGTGCGTTATACACGGAATCAGACATTGACTTGTCTTTAGCACGTTCAGCATCGAGAAGAGCCTTGGAGGCCTTGATGTTCTTCACAGGCGTGTATCCGTCCTCGGTGGTGTGGTTGATGAGCACGTCACGTATTCCTTCCGCTCCCCATGTTGTCTTTTTGAGACAGGCAGGGTTGTCGTACTCAGGTATGCCGTCCACATGGTAGATAGCATCATTTCCGGCAAGATAGAGCGTAATGGTTTGCGAAGCCTTCGTCGCTCCACGGTCCTGCTCCTGTACGTTCTTATCGTTACTTGGCATCGTAAGCTGCATTGACTGAGGTTTGCTCAGAGAGGTACACAGCATGAAGAAAGTGATAAGAAGCATCATCATATCCACCATCGGGGTGAAATCGACACGGGTCTGGACTTTTTTCTGTCTTGAGCCTTTTTTCTTTGCCATAATTATTCACCCTCCTTCTTTAACGATGTTATAAGATAGTAACGGTTCTCTGACATATCCTGAAGCTCAGACATCATCTTCTTAACCACTTTGTAAGGTGTAGCGGCGTCAGCCTTGATGGCTATCTTCATATCGCTTCCGAATGAAGAGTTTCTCGCTGCATCGACCCACATCTGGAACTCACTCATACCTCCGTTGATACTGTCGGTAGGGATTCCCATTGTCTTCTGTAGTTCGTTGATTTCAGATGCCTCGTGCTTGAGGACATTAGACATTTCTGCAACGGGTGTACCGAAGGATGCAAGTCCGACAAAATTCTTCTCCTGCGCCGGCACAAGGCTCAGGTTTGATACAGAAGACTTGAAGTTATCGAGCATTTCCTGCATGTATCCCGGTTTGTCAAGTCCGATAAAGATTTTTCCTTCCTTATCGACAAGAATCTGCAGAACTTCTGTTTCTGGAACTTTGATTTCTGACACTGACCCAGGCGTATTGACCTTCACCGCCTCATTCTTCACGAACGTAGAAGTCAACATGAAGAATGTGAGGAGAAGCACCATCACGTCTGACATAGGTGTCATATCAATCCAGACGTCGGCTTTCTTTATTTTTACTTTACCCATAGTGATAAAAGTTTTAAAGGGTTAGTAAAAAGATTAAGCCTCTTCTGTGTGGTTAGCCTCGTATGTCTTAGCGATAGTGTAACCAACCTCGTCAAGAGCGTAAGTGAGCTTATCGATCTTGTTTGAGTAGAAGTTATAAGCAATAACGGCGCACCAAGATGTCAAAATACCAGATGCAGTATTTACGAGGGCCTCAGAGATACCAGTAGAGAGTTCGAGCGAGTCACCGCCACCACCTGCTGCAAGAGCGGCGAATGACTTGATCATACCAACCACAGTACCGAAGAGGGCGGTAAGAGTACCAAGAGTAACGAGAGTAGCGAGGATAGGCATGTTCATCTGGAGAGTTGGCATCTCGAGCTGTACTGCCTCTTCGTGAGCCTGCTGAATCTTGGCAACCTTCTGCTCTTTCTTGAGACCTGTTGCGCTTTCCATCTCAGCGTAAGCCTTGAGCGAAGCTGTAACAACATTGCCGACAACACCCTGCTGCTTGTCGCAGAGCTGCTGAGCCTTTGTCATGTCACCTGCAGTAACAGCAGCCTTCACGTCGCGTACGAATCTGCCGAGCTTGCCTTTGCCGTTAGCAGTGTTGAGGGCGAGAGCACGCTCAACAGAGAGGGCTACCACAGTGAAGAGGAGAGTGATGATGACCGGCACGACGATACCACCTTTATAGATTGTACCGAGGAGGTTGCCTGGGAGAGGAGCGTTGGCGTTGTCGCCACCCTGGAAGTTTGAAGGATTACCGAGCACGAACTCGAAGAATGCCACACCTGCGATGAAGCAGATAACAATAATCCAAATCGCAGCGCGAACGCCCTGGAAGCCCTGCTTTTTCTTTGCTGGGGCTGGTTTCTGAGAATTTGCCATAATGTTTTTTTAGATTTAGTTATTAATAAATTAAAAATATGATTTTTCAGTGGTTTGATGGTTTGACGGTGTGTGGTTTATCGGTATTCAAATTGGAAAGATTGTGCGCAAAGAGAAGCATTCTGCATCAAAAACGACATTTGAAGCAGATGGAATGTTCCTTCGACATTGATTTTTCATTCGCAAAGATAGTTATTTTTTTGCTAACGAGACAATCTGTTAATCTTTTTTAACTTGAATTTCTCGAATTTTCCTGTTTCGCATAATCGTCTGTCACAGCGTCATTCCGCATTCCCGATATGTGCATGAAACCTGCAAAGGTTTCTTTCTGCTTGATTATTTGAGTTTTGCGAGGCTTTCCTTGATACGTCTCATGGCTTCGACGATATTCTCGTCACTTGTGGCGTAACTCATGCGGAAACACTCTGGCGAACCGAAAGCATCGCCTGCCACCGTAGCTACATGTGCATCTTCGAGAATGAAGAGTGCGAGGTCAGTAGAGGAGTTTACGGTCTTGCCGCCGCAGCTCTTTCCGAAGAATGCAGAGCATTTCGGGAAGAGATAGAATGCGCCCTGCGGGTTGTTCACCTCGAGTCCCGGAATCTCCTTGGCGAGTTTCACGATGAGGTCTTTTCTCCGCTCGAAAGCCTTCCTCATATCCTCCACACACTGCTGGCTACCATTGAAAGCCGCTTCTGCCGCCTTCTGCGATACGGAGCACGGTCCCGAGGTGTATTGTCCCTGCAGCTTGTTGCATCCTTTGACAATCCATTCTGGAGCGGCGATGAATCCTATTCTCCATCCCGTCATGGCATAGGCTTTAGACACACCGTTTATCACAACCACTCTGTCCTTTATATCGTCGAACGCTGCCATCGAAGCATGTTCACCCACATAGTTGATGTGTTCGTATATCTCGTCGGCAATGACGATGACCCTTTCGTGCCTGAGGAGGACATCTTTCAGGGCTCGCAGTTCGTCTTTGCTATATACGGAGCCAGTAGGGTTAGAGGGCGAGCAGAGGACGAGGGCTCTCGTCTTGGGTGTGATGGCAGCCTCGAGCTGTTGGGGTGTGATTTTGAAATCTTGCTCTATGGGAGCCTCGACGACAACCGGTGTTCCTTCGGCAAGCAGCACCATCTGCGGATAGCTTACCCAGTAAGGTGCTGGTATGATCACTTCGTCTCCTGCATTCACCAATGCCATGATGGCGTTGCAGACAGACTGTTTCGCACCGTTAGAACACAGGATCTGTGCGGGAGAATAGTCCAGTCCGTTTTCCGTCTTCAGTTTCTTGACGATGGCGTCGCGCAGGCCGGGGTATCCGGGAACGGGGCTGTACCTGCTCCAGTTATCCTCGACAGCCTTGATGGCAGCTGCCTTGATGTGGTCAGGAGTATTGAAGTCTGGTTCCCCCACACTAAGATTGATGACATCGATGCCTTGGGCTTTCATCTCAGAACTTTTCTGCGACATTGCTAACGTAGCAGAAGGAGATAGTCGGTTTAATCGGTCTGATAATTGGCTCATGATTTGTAATGCTATTTTATGTTTTTTTTCAAAAGTTCGTTATTTCACTTTATCGTCTGCATATCGCCTTCATGTCTGTCTGAGGCTATATATATAATAAGGTGTAGTCTTACAGAATATGCGGTCTCGTTTCTTTGCAGTCAGTTTCATTTATTCATCCCGTCTATCAGTCTGACAACATTGTCGTTGACGGCATGAATAGTTTTCAAATCCTTTAGAAGTCTGAGTCTGAAGCGCCACATCCTCAAGTAGAGGAATGTTCCGACGGGGAAAGCTATGAACGCCGCGATATTCTTCCATTTTCTGTCAAACGGTCTGGTGTGCGCCTTTACGGAGAGTACGGGATAAAGTTTCAGTTGTTTCATCATCTCCTTGCTTCGTGTGTTGGCGAGGTCGTCGATGACGGATTCGAGTTCCATGTTGATGCGTTCTATCTCATGGTCTGGCCTGTATCTGAAGAAGACATTCACAACGTTAGGCATCAGATACAGCCTGTGTTCCTTGTTGTACGCTACGATATCCTCCGTCACACGCTGCAGACAGATTTTGTCGAGCAGGTATTCCGGTTCGTTTATCACCACCTCCTTGATGTTTATGCTCCGTTTCAGCCTCAGCCCCAGCAGTCTCATCAGCGCGTTCTTGTATAGGTCGATGTTGAATACCATCGAGTCTTTGTTCGCCTTATAGGTGAAGAACACCGCCGTGGGGACGAGTATAACCGGGGCAAGCCCCTTCGCAAGCCATACCGGCCATTCTCCGAGGCGAGCCATTCTGAATCCCGTATTGTCCAGTACATAATAGATGATGAACACAACGACAGAGACGATGACAGGCACTCCGAGTCCTCCCTTGCGTATGATGGCACCGAGCGGTGCACCGATGAAGAAGAAGACGAGGCACAGAATCGCTGTCGAGTATTTGTTTATCCATTCAAGATAATGTTCCCTGATAGTTCTGTTGCCGTCAGCCGCCATTATGCTCCCGAAAGCGAGATAGTCGTTCACCATCTTTACCTCGCTGAGAGCCTGCGACACGACGGTCTTCTTTTCTTCAGACGAGAGGCTCTCATAAATAGAATCGGCGTCATACTCGCCTTCCCTCGCCTTAGCCACAAGTTTCTTTCCCTCCACAGTATCCTTGTGCATAACGGAGTATTTGGCGAAATATTGCCTTCTCATGTCATACATGATGCCCTTTCCGATACTATCGAGGGCGTGGTTAGTTCTTTCCAGTCCGTCGCTGATGTCCTTCAGGCTCTTGCCTCTGGCATCTCCGGCAAATACATCGTCAGAGATATTCAGTTCTGTATCGAAGTCGAGCAGGATGTTCTTCTTCACGAATGTCTCACGTCTGTACGGCACATTTGCGTTTCCCACAAGCTGCTGCGACTTCATGTTCTCAAACCATTCTCCCGACTGCAGCTGCAGCAGAAGGTGCTTCTTGTCCGCTGTAGTCTGGAGCCTGCCGCTGTCAGCGAGGATGATGGCGGCATCCTCAAACGAGTCCGTCATTCTGTATATCATCACCCCGTACAGCATACCCGTCTCCATATCCTTTTTCTGGACATAGATGTTACAGTCAGGTATGCCATCGTAGAAGATACCTTCAGGAATCTCCAGCTCAGGATTTTTCTGTTTCATGGCCACAAGCAGCTGCGCCAGCTTCTTGTTCGCCTCAGGTGCTACGGTGTTCTGAAAAAAGAACGAACCGCACATGATGAGCACCGAGATGACGATAAGCGACCTGAAAGCCTGCATCAGCGAGATACCCGCCGCCTTGATGGCTGTCAGTTCAGAGCTCTCTCCGAGATTTCCAAAGGTAATGAGCGACGAGAGGAGTATTGCGAGCGGCAACGCCTGCGGCACCAGCATCAGTCCCATATACCAGAAAAACTGCGCCAGCACCTCCAGTGACAGCCCCTTACCAATCAGTTCGTCCACATATCTCCACAAGAACTGCATCATCAGCACAAACTGGCTAATGCAGAAAGTGCCGACGAAAAGCAGTGCGAACTGCCGTGCGATGAATATGTCAAGGCGTCTGAAGACTTGCATTGATTTCTGTATCGTTATTATCCGTCCATTTACCCCAACCAGCCTGCCGTCATCCGCATACCGAACCGGCATATATAATAAATAGGTGGGAAGAGGTGTTTCGGGTTGCAAAAGTAATAATAAAAATCGACATAAACGAAAAAAAACAGACAAATGACAAAAAAAACGGCAAAACTCTTTGCAGAATAAAAAAAATGTAGTAACTTTGCAACCGCAAATCAAGAAACATGTCATCTTATAGTGTTTTCTTGAGTTGATGGCGGGATAGCTCAGCTGGTTAGAGCGTCGGATTCATAATCCGGAGGTCGAGGGATCGTGACCCCCTCCCGCTACATCAAACACCAAGGACTTACGATTTCTCGTAAGTCCTTTTTTTGTATAACACCAGACTGCCACCGTACAATGCCGATGTATTTCTATATGTTCTTCTTTTGAATGTCCAGAAGATATTTGAATTTTAATATACCGTCACTTGACAAATACAGAGTCTGGTTCTCAGACTCACGTTTGCGGGGAAGCAACTATGAAATTAGAGAAAATTGTCCCATGAAGCCACTGACTACATGGTGGGAACTTACCATACTTGTATTCAATGTGTGAATATTGTACAACCCACCTAAATATTCATTATGTCTTCGTCACTCAACCCTGTAGCCATTTTGATATCCGCTACACTTATGCCCATGGATTTCAGGTTGCGGGCTATAGCCACCGCTTTCACCTGCTCTCCTTCCGCACGACCTTCCGCTCGACCCTCCGCACGACCTTCTCTTTTGGCAGTTTCAAGCACGTCATTCTGCACCATAATGTCGTCCATGTGGGCATCGTATGCCCTGCGCTCCTTGTCACTCATGGTCATATAGAGGAGCTTTTTGCGAGCCTCGACAAGTCCGGGAGTAGAGGTGTCGTCCTTTATGCGGTTGTTCTTAAGATAGTCAAGCCATTCCTCTATCGGGGTTGTGGCGACGCTATTGAACTCGTTCACACGTATGATATAATATTCCGGGAAGATGTCATGAGGAAGACGCATACGGAGTTCCTCCGCCTCTTTGGTATTCACGACAAGATGGTCGTTTGTATGCACTCCGGTGAAGACTGTCTGACCATGATAAAGATAGTCGCTGCCTTTCCCGAGGTCAAAATACAGGATGTTTATGGAATAGACCTTCTTCACATTGTCGTACATTTGCCCGATTTCTATATGCTCCGTTATAGCCTTTGAGACACCATATAGCATTCTCTGCAAGAAGTACAGTTGTCGCGTAAGCTGCACTTCCACGATAATTATCTCACCTTTGGAGTTCTTGGCTTTTATATCAACACGGTTGAACTTGTCGGTAGAGGTCTCCTGGTTTCCCTCGCTCTCCAAAAGTTCCACTATTTTCACAACCTCGCCTGTAAGAACAGTTATCAGTCCTTCCAGAACGGCGAAGTTTGCCTTGTCACGCAACATACGCTTCACAGCCCAGTCAAATCGGATATATTTGTTGTTCACTTCCATAATCTGATTGATTTTATTTTTCGAAGGCAAAAATACAAATAAAATCCGATACCGCCAAATCATTTACACATTTTCTGTGATTTGTACGCCTACAGAGTACATAAGAATGAAAGAACGAACTGGCTCGGGAGGCTGGCTGACTGGAGTGACAGGGACTGTCTAAATAGGTGACAAAAGTAGTATTTCCGTCTGTTTTTTGATATAAAATCGTCGTTAGAAGAAAACATGACATGTACTTTGGAGATTTCACAATATTCACACAACATATTGTCTTATAACTATTTAGAAGAGATACCAAAAAAGAAAAATGTACCTATTATGTACTTGGGCATACGAAAGCAGGAATTATTGCTTAAATTTGCAGTCGATTAAGCCAATAACTAAAACAATTTATCTCACGACAACAGAGACAACATTTGATTTGCTTCAGCCAACTTGTCAACCTGCCAACCTGTTCACATATCAACTTGTCAACTTGTCAACAATCGTAATAAAATAATATGCACACGAAATTGTTCTCTAACATCCCGGCAGTCTGCATTTCTCTGATGCTGTGCATCGTTGCTTCATGTCCCGCTTTCGGAGGCAGTTCGACAGCTGACCCTTCTGCCGACCCACGTGCCGTAGTGACATGCGGCAATGCGCGTTTCACAGTCCTCACACCCGAGTTGCTACGCATCGAGTACAGTCCGGCAGGACGTTTCGAGGACCGTGCCACGTTCACCGTCATCAACCGCCGCCTCTCCGTACCTGAGTTCAGCACTTCAGACGACGGTACGTTTCTCTACATCTCCACTGGCTGTCTGAAGCTCAAATACCGCAAGGGCACAGACCCACGCACCGTTCCTGCCTCGCCCGCCAATCTCACAGTGAACATCGACAACGGCGGTGTCTCGACAGTGTGGTATCCCGGCAAGCCCGACCCTCTCAACCTGAAGGGCACATGCCGCACTCTCGACGGTCTGACAGATGCCAGCCGCCGTTCAGAGTTGGAGAACGGTCTCGTCTCACGCTCGGGCTGGGCTGTCGTTGACGATTCGTGGAGTGCCACACGTCCTGACGGCGGACGTTCTTACGCTCTCGTCGATGATGCCGACATGGGCTATCAGTGGTGGTGCGAGCGTGCCGATGCACAGGCTATGGACGTCTATCTCTTCGGCTACGGTCACAACTACAAGCAGGCTGTCAGCGACTATACCAGAATCTCGGGCGATATCCCTCTCCCTCCCGACTATGTCTTCGGCTATTGGTACAGCAAGTATGCGTCATATTCTGCTGACGACTACCGCCAGATTATGAGCGACTTACAGTCCAACAACATCCCGACAGATGTCATGATACTCGACATGGACTGGCACTGGAACGGCAATGCCTCGAGTATGTCTGAGGGTCGTGGCGGCTGGACGGGCTGGTCGTGGAACACGAATCTCATCCCCGACCCTCGCGGTCTGTTGTCAGAGATGCACTCAAAACATTTCAAAACTGCCCTCAACCTCCATTCCGCCGACGGTGTCAACCGCACTGAGTCGCCCTCATATTTCGACCAGATGAACCGTGACCTCTCAGGCAAATATCTCAACAGTGCAAAGGACAACATCAGCTGGAGCCTCGACTACCGCGACTTCACCCGTTCGTTCTTCAACACCATCATCCGCGACCACGAGAGCGAGGGCGTTGATTTCTGGTGGCTCGACTGGCAGCAGTATCTCACCAGTCCCTACACCAACTCCCTGAGCGAGACATTCTGGTGCAACCACGTCTTCTTCAACGAGGCATCGAAGCGCGGCAACCTTCGCCCCGTCATCTTCCATCGCTGGGGCGGTATGGGCAGCCACCGCTATCAGATAGGCTTCTCGGGCGATGCAAACATCAGCTACGAGGCACTCGACTTTGAACCGTATTTCACGGCTACAGCATCCAACGTGGGCTACGGCTATTGGGGTCACGACCTCGGCGGTCACATGTACAGCAACGACGAGCTTATCAACAACCCCAACCTCGTGTTGCGCTGGATACAGTTCGGTGTCTTCACCCCCATCTTCCGCACCCACGCCACGTCAGATTCGCGCATCGAGCGCCGCATCTGGAAGTTCCCCAATTTCCCGACCATCCTCTCTGCCGTCCGTCTCCGCTACTCACTCTTCCCGTACATCTACACTATGGCGCGCGAGGCATACGACACGGGCATCTCTCTCTGCCGTCCTCTCTACTACGAATATCCCGAGACAGAAGAGGCTTACATCTACGAGAACGAATATTTCTTCGGCTCAGACATCCTTGTTGCGCCCATCACCACACCTGCCGGTTCAGACGGCATGACGCAGAAAGAAATATGGTTTCCGGAAGGCAGGTGGTGGAGCGTCTCCACAAACGAGATGATTGAAGGTCCCTGCAAGCGCACCATGACATTCACCGACGCCCAGATTCCGTACTTCTTCCGTCAGGGAGCCATCATTCCTTACAATCCTGAGAGTGTGATGAATGTCACGGAGCGTCCCGACCGCCTCATTCTGAACATCGTATCGGGTGCCGACGGCACATTCAACCTCTACGAGGACGACGGTGACAATGCCGACTACGCATCGCAGTATGCCGTCACCCGTCTCAGCCAGAGCCATTCGGGCAACAAGGCGACCTACACCGTCCATGCCCGCCGCGGCACATATTCAGAAGCCCCGTCTGAACGTTCATACAACCTTCGCATCTACGACACCACGCGTCCTGTCTCCATCTCCGTAAACGGCAAGACCACGTCATGGAGCTACGATGCCGCAACACGCTGCACCAACATCGACATCCCGAAGACAAGCTGCCTTTCTGACTGTATCGTAAAGGTGGAATACAGCGGTGCGACGGCGGTAAGCCAAGTACAGGCAGCCGCCACGCAAGTGTCTTACGACAGTCTCAGCCACAGTCTCTCCGCCACATTCGGCGAGATACGCCACAGCGTGTCGCTCTCTGTCAGCGACGGCAATGGCAGACAGATGTTGCAGAAGATGTTCAGCGACACCAGCCGTTTCTCCGTCGATCTCTCCATGTTCGCTCCGCAGTTCTGTGTCAGCAAGGTTGTCGCTGACGGCGACATATATGTAAACAAGTTCGTGAACAGATAAAAAACGCTTGCGTCATGAAAAGACTTTCATCCGTAATAGCCGCCTTCCTTCTCATGTCTGTCGTCCATGCCGCCGACATGTCAAACTCCATGGAGCTCACACAACTCTACATCATCGGCAGTGCCACGCCCTATCAGTGGGATGTCAGCTCCACACCAGACATGGAACGTGTCGCCGACGGTGTCTTCCGCTGGAGCGGCAGGCTTGAGGCAGGCGGAGAATTCAAGTTCGTCAACACACGCGAGTTCCACAAGCACATCCTCGCCACCAACGCCAATCAGCCCGTCACTGCAGGCAACACCTACCATCTCGCGTTCATAGCCGACTGGACGCTCGACGGCAGCCGCGACCTGAAGTTCATTGCTGCGACGACGGGCGAATACACCATCCATGTCGATCTGAACACGATGATGATGTCCGTCTGCGAGAAAGAAGAACCAGTCCGTCTCCCTTCCACGTTGTATGCCACCGGCTCCGCTCTTGGCGGCGAGGTTGTCAGCCTCCCCCTCCATGCCGGCGCCGAGTTCAAGGCAGCCCTGCAGCTTCGCCCCGGCAGTCTCGTCATCCGCGACACGCATGATGTCACAGCCGCCACCACATATTATCTCCCGCTCTTCGACGGTGTTGACATCTCGTTCGGCGAGGGTTACGCCTCGTCCCTCACTACAGCTCACAGCCTCGACGGCAGAGAGGGATGGAGCGTCACGGTGGCGGGCACCTACACTCTCTACGGCATTCTCGACAACAGTCGGATCTTCGCACGCCCGTTCAAGCCCTGCAAGGTGCTCTACCTCGTAGGCGGGTGCTGCCCCCTGTCATGGAACTACTGGAGCGACCCGGCTTCCATCTCATTCACGCCGAAAGCCGACAAGCCGGAAGAACTGGTATGGGAAGGCGTACTGAAAAAAGACTGGAGCGAAGGGCGCGAAGAAGCCAACAAACTGAAAATCCTTACGGCACAGAACTGGCAGAGCGTGAATTTCCATCCTTATGTAGCCGACCAGCCGCTTCTCGGCGAGAGCAGCTACCGTTCAACGGGCGGTCCTGACATCAAATGGACCATCGACCGCAACGGCACCTACCGCATCACCGTCAACACCGCACTCGAAACTATCAAGGGCGAGCTCATCGGTGACACCAACGGCAGGGCTTTCTCACAGTCCGTCACATCAATCGACGAGCAGCAGACCGCCAGCGGCATCACTGTCACAAGCGACGGAACCGCTGTCACTGTCTCGTCAAGCCACGAAGTCGCACATGTATGCATCATCTCCGCCAACGGCGCAGTCACGGCTACAGGTATCGCAACAGACAACCCTTACGTCTCACATCCGTTGCCACACGGCATATATATCGTCTGTGCATCGACACAGACAGGTATCATCCGCCACAAGGTGGCGATCGAATAGAATGCTTTCAGTTAACGGTTGACGAGTTTACAAGTCGATAGTTTTTGTTTATTTCAGACCACATTCCCCATGCAACAACCCTGTCACATCCTTCTCTCCCACTGTGCGGTAAAGATTTTCATTCTCCTCCTTGCCCTCTTTTCCCCCTGCATCGTCGCTGCACAGTCCGCCTTCCTTCTCTCCACCGACAAGGCGTGCTACACCCCCGGACAGACGGTTGTCTTCACCTTCTCCGGCACGCTGCCATCGTCCGCCATCGTCCGCTATCGCCACGGCATCGACATCGTAGGCGAGCAGCGCCTGTCTGACATCGCCGTCGGCGGCAGCTGGCAGTGGACACCGCCCGCGACCGATTTCATGGGCTATATGGCAGAGGTATGCACCGTCGCCGACGGGACTGAGCAGCACATCGCAGCCATCGCCGTCGATGTCTCGTCCGACTGGACACGCTTCCCGCGCTACGGCTTCGTTGCAGAGTTCGACAACTACGGCGGATCCATCGACAAGAACGCCAACATCGAAGCGGAGATGCGCTATCTCAACCGCCTGCACATCAACGGCGTGCAGTTTCAGGACTGGCACTGGATGCACCACCGCCCCGTCAGATTCCGCACCGACGGCACATTCGACCCCTGGTATCAGGATATCAGCAACCGCTGGATAGGCACAGAGTATGTGAAGAAATACATCGAGGTGCAGCACCGCTACGGCATGAAGTCCATCTTCTACAATCTCTGCTTCGGCGCATGGAAGAACTACGAGGCCGACGGGGTGAAGAAAGAGTGGGGTCTTTACAAGAAAGACAGCAACGGCAATCTCCGTCAGGACTATCACGGTCTGCCGTCTTCATGGCAGAGCGACATCTTCCTCATGAATCCGGGCAACCCCGACTGGCAGAATTATCTCGCCGACCGCAACGACGAGATTTATGCCAACTACGACTTCGACGGCTATCAGATCGACCAGCTGGGATGGCGCGCCGACCAGCTCTTCGCCTACAACAACGACAACATCGACCTTCCCTACAACTACGGTCTCTTCATCGACGCCATGAAACGCCGCCATCCCGACAAGCGGCTCATCATGAACGCCGTCGGCAGCTACGGCTCACAGAACATCGCAGGCAAGGATGTCGATTTCTGCTACAACGAGACATGGGGCGGCGAGGCCGGTTTCAGCAACCTCTTCGACATCATAAAAGCCAACGACAGCTACAGCGGCCATCGGCTGCAAACCGTCTTCGCCTCGTACATCAACTACGACAAGGCAGACAACGGCGGTTCTGGCGACCGTCTCGTCAACACTCCCGGTGTCCTGCTCACAGATGCCGTGATGTTCGCCATCGGCGGCTCGCACCTCGAGATGGGCGACCACATACTCACACGAGAGTATTTCCCCGCCAAGCCGTTGGCCATGACCGACGAACTGAAGGAGCGCCTCATATACTACTACGATTTCCATACGGCATATCAGAACCTTCTGCGCGGCACCACATCCTCCGCCGCCTACGACGCGAAGCTGTCTATCGACGGCATTCCTGCCAACACATGGCCGCCGCAGGCATACAAGGTGACGACGTTCGCCAAACACTGCGGTACGGCAGATGTCATGCACCTGCTCAATTTCCTCAACACCGACGACCTCTCATGGCGCGACCTCAACGGCACACGTCCCGCACCCGTGACGCAACACGACCTCAGAGTCAGCGTCTCGACGACACGCCGCGTGAAACGCGTGTGGACAGCCAGCCCGGATGTCGATGGCGGCATACCGCACCAGCTCGACTTCACGCAAGAGACGGGCAAACTGACCTTCACGCTCCCGTCGCTCGAATACTGGAGCATGGTGGTCATCGAAAACGCTGAAGAACACCTCATTCTGACGGGCGAAGCCGTGGCAGACGACAGCGGGAGTGCCTACGACCTCTCGAAAGGCATATACATGGAGAAACAGGCAGACGAGAACATCTTCAAGGCAACGGCATTCCTGAAGGGCGGCGAGCTGTTCAAATTCGCCAACGGCACCGACTGGGGCTCATGCGTCAGCTACAACGCCGCACACCCCGACTGCTGCTTCTCCGACAATCTCACCACCGCCGACATCGTGAGCCACAGCCCGCACGACCACAAGTTCCAGGTTCTCCAATCCGCCAACTACGACATCCGTGTCGATCTCGACGCCATGACCGTCAGCGTCGCCAGGTCAGCATGGCAGACAACACCAGCCGACCGCTATCCCGCCCTCTATCTCGTAGGCGACCATTGCGGCTGGAATCTGTCGAAAGCCGACCCCGTCCGTGCCACCGACACCTCTCTGCCGCATATCCTCAACGCCACGGTGAGGCTGCACAAAGGCGACACCTTCAAGTTCGCGACACGACGGTTCGACGGCGACTGGCAGCAGCCGATGTTCGTCATGGGCGACACACCCGGCACCATGACACTGTGGGACCACACCGACGCCGGAGACAGGAAATGGGAAACGGAAGCCGACGGAGACTATGCCATTCGCATCGACAAACAGACAAACACCGTATCCATAACATCCGTAGCCGCAGGAATGGCACAAACTGCCGGACATGACAAGGCCGGCAACACAAAGGCATACACACTCGCAGGAATACAGACAAGTGTGGGCATAGCCGGCATCACCATCAGCAATGGACGGAAAAGGCTGGCGCATCATTCACACGCCATGCGCTGACCGCCGAACGGAATTTTATCAACACCAATATCATACAAACCAAAAAAACAACAACAATTATGACAATCAAGAAATTTACACAAAGAATCCTGTGCTGCATCATTCTTGCGGCAAGTACACTGACATCACAGGCCGCCGAGCGTCTGCTCATCGTAGGCGACGGCGTATGGGGCGGATGGGCAATCGACAACTCCATCGTCATGATGAAAGACGAGACCAACCCCGACCTCTTCACCGCTACGGTGCAACTGAAGGCGAACAGCGACTTCAAGTTCCTCACGGAGGCAGATTGGGGCAAGCTGGAATACCGTGCCGGAGATGCCACCGTCACCCTCTCTGAAGGCGTAGCGGCAGCTCTCGTGTCGTCTGAGGAGAACTCCAACGACAACAAGTTCCAGGTCGCCGAGACGGCAAACTACGACATCGAGGCTAACCTCGCCGCAAAGACACTCACCGTCAAGAAGGCTGCATATCAGGAGACAGAGATCAAACACACCGCACTCTGGCTCATCGGTTCGGCGACACCGGGCGGATGGAGCCTCGGCGATGGCGTAAAAATCTCTCCGAGAGCCGACAACCCGATGGTGCTTGAAGGCTCTGCCCAGCTGAATGAGGGCGAGATGAAAATTGCCGTCAACACCTACACCGGCTACGGCCAGACCTTCTACCAGCGCGACGTTACAGATGACACAAAGATGGTGTTCGGCGGCGATGACAACAAATGGAACATCACGAAAGCGGCGAAATACATCATCGTGGCAGACACAAAGAATCTCACCATCTCTATCACAGAAGACACCGGCACCGGCATCGCTGACATCGCAGACGAGACGGATGCGCAGACAGAATGGTTCACACTCTCAGGCGTGAAGGTGGCACAGCCTGCCAACGGCGTTTTCGTGAAGCGTCAGGGAAAAAAGACTGTTAAAGTGTTAGTTAGATAATAGGATTGCAAAGTTCGTGAGGGAGGTGTGTCGCTACATGGCGGCACCCTCTCCTCCGATTCACAACCTCACCTCCGCTTCACTGCCGCACCCCTGCTTCACTGTTGCACCTCTGCTTTGCAGCCGCCCCACCCCTACCCTTCCGCCTCTGTCATGAGCCACGGCGGCAAGAGATTCAGAAAAACTACTGCTCATGATATTGCTTTTTTATATTACGACGGGGACAAAACTGTACGTCATCCGTTTCTTCTACAATTATATACTCTAACATTTCAGTTATATGTTTTGGCTTAAGAAATCCCGAATTTCGATGCTTTTGCTGTGCCTTTTCTTCATGACACAGACCGTGTCGGCACTTGATGTCGTGTCGGATGCCACACAACTCGATCTGTCCACCGACAAGGCATGCTACGCACCGGGCAGCACAATCACCTTCACCGCTGTCGGCACTTTGCCGGCTGGCAAGACGGTGTATGTACGCTACCGTCACAACAACACATTCATACATAAAGAGATAGTCACATCCAACACCTGGACCTGGACAGCCCCCGACAAAGATTTCATGGGTTATATGGCTGACCTGTATTACATGGAATACAACGGTGATGTCGGTACAGAGCATATCATAGGTACCATCGCCGTTGATGTGTCGTCCGACTGGACACGCTTCCCGCGCTACGGCTTCGTGGCTGAGTTCGACGACTACAACAAGACTATCGACAAGTACGCCAACATCGAGGCGGAGATGAAATATCTCAACCGCCTCCATATCAATGGCGTGCAGTTCCAGGACTGGCACTGGAAACACCACAGGCCCGTAAAGTTCGAAAACGGCAACTTTGTAGAATGGTATCAGGATGTCAGCAACCGCTGGATAGGCACCGAGTACGTGAAGAAATACATCGAGGTGCAGCACCGCTACGGCATGAAGTCCATCTTCTACAACCTGTGCTTCGGTGCTTTGAAAGAATATGAGAAAGATTATGTAAGCTCAGACTGGGGCTTATACAAGAAAGACGGCAACGGCAACCTGTATCAGGACTTTCATGATCTGCCTTCAAACTGGCAGAGTGATATCTACCTCATGAACCCCGGCAACCCGCACTGGCAGAATTATCTTGAGGACCGCTACAATGAGGTGTACGCCAACTATGACTTCGACGGTTACCAGATAGACCAGCTCGGCGGACGAGGCAATGTCTTTGAGAAAACCGGCAACACCATAGACCTGGAATACAACTACGAGCTGTTCCTCAGAGCGATGAAGGGTCACCGCAAAGACAAGCGACTCGTGATGAACAGCGTCCAGAGTTATGGCGCCCACCGCATCTGCCGTGCCAAACTCGACGATGGTACCCGGACAGTAGATTTCTGCTACAACGAGTTGTGGGAGAAACAGCCTAATTTCGAAAGCCTCTTCCAGATTATACAAGACAACGACCGGGAGAGCGAGCACAACCTGCAGACCGTCTTCGCCGCATACATCAACTACGACAAGGCTGACCACGCCTGGGACTATCCCGACCAGAACGTCAACACTCCCGGCGCGTTGCTCACCGACGCAGTGATGTTCGCCATCGGCGGCTCGCACATTGAGATGGGCGACCACATGCTCACGCGAGAGTACTTTCCTGCCAAGCCCCTTGCCATGACCGACGAGCTGAAGCAGCGGCTCATACACTACTACGATTTCCAGACAGCCTACCAGAACCTGCTTCGCGGCATAGACTCAAAGGCGGCGTTCACGCCTACGATAAGTTCTTCGACACACCCCATCAACGCATGGCCGCCGCAGGGATATAAAATCACGGCGTTCGCGAAGAAAGTCGATAACATGATTGCTGTGCACCTGCTCAATTTCCGCAATACCGACGACCTCTCTTGGCGCGACCTTGAGGGCACACGCCCCGCGCCTGTGACACAGGAGAACGTGCAGATAACCTACACCACATCACGCCACATCACAAAGGTGTGGACTGCCACGCCGGACAAGAACGGCGGCGTGCCGATGGAACTGCCGTTCACGCAGGATGGCAACAACGTGTCGGTCACAGTGCCGTCGCTCGAATATTGGACGATGCTGGTGTTTGAAGGCACGGACGAAGAAGAGAACATGTACATCACCGGAGACGCCACCCAGGCAAAATGGAATCTCGCCAACGCGCAGCCTATGACCAAAAGCGCCGACGGCAGGACATTCAGCATGAAGGTCCATTTGGAGGCCGGAAAAAATGTGGACGGAAACGAAAAGACGTTCAAGTTCGTCAACGGCAAAGACTGGGACACCAACTACAGCTACTATGCTGAATACAAGGACTATCAGTTCAACTCAGGCATAAACTCCGGCAACCTGCTTGTCAGCAGGAGCAAATCAACCTACCCCGACAACAAGTTCACCGTGAAGGAGACAGGCGACTACCACATCACCCTCGACCTGAACAATATGAAAATCTATGTGAACAAGGCGGCAGGGACCTACGACAATCTGTATGTGGTAGGAAGCGCCACCAAAGCCGGTTGGGACCTGACCAAAGCCATACCGCTCACAAAGTCGGCGAACGGCTTTGAATATTCCGGAAACTGCGAGATAACGGGCGACGGAACCAATGAGTTCAAGTTCGTGACCAGCAACACTGACAACTGGAACCAAGAACAGTTTGTGAAAGGTGCAACGGAGAACGACATCGTAAAATACGACGGCAAAAGCGAACATGACTACAAATGGGTGTTCACCAAAGAGCAGTCGGGCAACTATAAGATTACGGTGAATCTGAACACGATGCGCGTCACTTTCACGAAGTTGGAATCGAAGGTGTACCTCTGCGACGGCGCATTCGGCACCGGCGACTGGGAAAGCTACACGACAGAGATGAACCGCAAGATGGCTGACGACGTGTTCACCTACACTTTCAAGTCAGGCAGTTCGGTCGGAAATAAATATCTGAGGTTCAAGATTGTCAACGGAAACTTCAGCGACATCTACGCTCCGTCAGGAGACAGCGATGTCAGCCTTACAGCCGGAAATTTTGCGACTGTGCCGGTCGATAAAAACACGACGCCGAACCCGAGCACGGGCAACGATGGTAGGTCGTGGTGGTTCGAAACGAAGCCTAACACCACCTACACCATCATGGTGAAGAACGTGAACTCGGGCGGCTACTATTTAGACAAAGGACTGGCGATAGCGTATTTCGAAGAGCCGACATACGCACAGGCGGCATCGGAAGGCAATCCGCAGCTTGTAGTGCCCGGAAATGCGCTCGACGGAACGCAGTTTGTGCAGTGTGGCGGAGCATATTGGTATCTCGATGTTGACCTCAGCGGCAACAGCGGCGACTTCAAGTTCAAGTTCTATTCGCCCAAAGACAAAGAGTATATCGGAGCGTACAACCATCTGACGAACACCATCAACGACCTCTCGTTCACCCAATTCTATTGGGGAAACAACGAGCTGGGACCTGAGACATACAACTTCGAGGGACGCAACCTGCTCTACACCCTCCCCGCCGCGAAAGCGACAGGCAAGGTGCGCATCAACCTGTGGAAGGTGGGCAAGGACAGCAACACGGGCGAGACGATATGGAAATTCTACATCGCAAAGAACGAGAACCTTGACAACATAACATACTACATGGTGCTCAACGGCAAACGCTACGCCATGTCGCCTACGCGGGAGCGCATCGGCGACAGGAAAGAGCTGCGCACGGTGTGGTCGCTGAACCTTCAGGATTTCCAGCTGAAGGGCATCAACAACGGCGACTTCGGCTATTACATAGAGAGCTCTGACGGAAAGAAATATTCATGCCACGCCATCAACGCCGACTATCCGCTCGGCATGAAGCCCGGCCTCGCCGACTACTACCCCAACAGCGAAAGCCATGCAGAAGGCGGCGAATTTGAGGGCAACTACTCTAAGGACGCCGGCAACGTGGCGCGCTACGAGCGATACGACGACATGCAGGTGAACGGCGAAGCGGAGTTCAAGTTCTCTGCCGCTACGATGAACAGCTACAACGGCAAGTCGGTGACATGGATCTTCAACCCGGGACGCGGCTACACGCTGACCGCCCTCATCAACAAATCCAACTTCGGCGGCGAGGAGGCAACATCTGGTTATTCGCTCGTGGGCAACCTGAACGCCGCTGATAAAGACTCCGAACCGTTCCGCATGGAGATGCAGAAGACTGCCTACCAGCGCAATCTGACGAAATACTGGTATAAGGGCGGCAGGCTGTACGACACCGAACAGACGGCAGCCGACAGCATCGTATATCGCGTGACAGTCAACCGCCCTACCGACGGATGGAAAACAGGCGGATACACATTCGTAGTTTTCGACAACGCGACGCTACAATCCGCCGCCGCGCCATCCGCCGATGTCATAGCCTTATGGAAGAACGCCATACGCCCGCAAGAGGAATGGCTGCACCCGTACAGCGGAAGCGGCATCTCTGACTACACCGGCGTGAATGCCACGGCACTGAAAGGCGGCCTGTACACACGGCGCAACATACAGACAGACGATGTGCAGCAGATGATTTCGTTCACGCCTACAGGCGAATCGTTCACCTTCTCGCTCAACACCACCACATCCACCTATCTCATCACCGACAACAAACGTCTGTATATCCTCGGCCCGGCTGTCGGACAGAACGACAACGACAGAGAGCGTGAGGGATGGAGCTCTGCCAACGCAGAGAAACAGACATCGCACGCCTACCCTCTTGTCTATGACAGCAGCCTCGGATGCTACTGCTACAAGGGCGCGGACGGTAACGGCAACGAACAGCCCGTGCCGATGGCGGCCAACCGCGGCTTCGCCTTCGCATGGGGCAAGAGCTTTGCAAACCTCTCGTTCTGCGAAGACAGCAACGAGCCGGCAGACCTTGTCAATGCCGGCGGCAATTCTACCGAGGCGACGGCATACAAGTCTGAAACAGGCAGCAACGGCCACAAGGAGACACAATATGTCAACTGGCTGCAGCCCTGCCGCAACCTCTCCGACAGCTACAACGCCTCAGTGGTGAATGCCTGCCGCTTCGGCCTGCCGTCACAGAAGGGAACAGGCTACTACATACGCCTCTATGTCTCTCAGAACACTTCTGCCGACGACACCGCCATGCCGACCGAAGCGTTCTACACCATACGCCGCGCATATACGTTCAGCACACCGACAGACGCGTTGAACCCGATCGGAGCATACAAGTCGTTCAAGACCTTCAGCGACTACTACGCCGTTGTCATCCCCGACGGTGTCGATGCGCTGTATGTCGGCAATGCGAACAAGGCCGACCATACCGTTACGCTGATGAAATATCCGCTTGAGACGATAGACGGAAAGAATGTGCTGCCTGCCGGAGCCGCCGTCATTCTCGCAACGAGAAACGGGACAACGTCGGGCAAATCGGGCGAAATCGTCAAAACAGACATGTCGTTCGACTATTATTCGCAGCCCGAATACGCAGCTTCCTCCCCGGCGGACAACCTCTTGAAGTCGCAGATAGAACGCACGAAGCTGCCGTGGACGAACGAAGACGGGACGAACAACTACCTCTTCGCCTTCAAGAAACGTAAGGACGCCGACACGAAGAAGACGATAGGTTTCTTCCAGGCAGGCGCAGCGAACAACCCGGTAAACACGGCTTATCTGCAGCTTCCAGCCGGCTTCCTCGACGCTAATGCCCAAGGCACAAAGGGATGGACGATGGTTCTCGACTTCTCCGAGCCGACGGACCTCGACTTACAAAGGAAAGACGATGCCTGCGACAGCGGCAACGGATGCTACACTCTGCAAGGCGTGAAAGTGGAACGTCCCGTGCGTAAGGGCATATACATCATGAACGGTAAGAAAACGGTGATAAAATGACAATTACTAAAGGTATGAAAAAGAAAAAGAAATATATACGTCCGACAATCACCGTGGTGCCCGGCAGTTTCGACATCACGATGGACACCACCATTCCCGTATGTTCTCAGCAAGCCGAAGACGATGAACTTATGGGCAAACAGACGTCTTTCGACGACTGGGAGGAAGAAGACGAGGGATGGTTACGCACCACCGACAAAGTCCGGAAAAGCCTCTGGGAATGACAAGATGATTCTCTTAAGTTGACAAGGATTTTCCTTGTCAACTCGTCAACGGTAGTTTTTTTGACGACAACAGAGACAACGGGGGACAACAAGGGATGTGTATGAACCTGTGTCCCAAAGTGACATTACAACAAGGACAACGCCTGTGCACTCCGCCACATTGGATATTGTCATGGTTGTAATGTCACTTATAGTTTTCAGTTGACGAGTTGAAAGAAAGAATACGGGGGCTCGGTGGTGTCCCCAGCCAACGGTTAGCCGGCAGCCTGTGTCGTCTCTTGCGGGAGAGGGACACAGGCTGCCGGCTTTTTCTGTATGTATCTTTTCAGAGTCTCAAGTTTTGTAATTAATGACCAGCCTGCAAGGCTATTCCCCTCACGAGATAGGTTACGAACTAGGGTGTACAGTTTGATGTGCTTCCTATGAAATTTTCAAAATATATTTAGTTAATAAATTCAAATTCGTTGATTTATGCAGATGTTGTTAATCTCTGA
>SFIS01000029.1 GCA_004555245.1 Bacteroidales bacterium | reverse complement strand
GCTTTTGCGCTTTCAGCGCGACCATCACCTACATGAAATAACCCAGGGTGTCGCTACGCTTTACCCTGGGCTATGCGCTCGTTGGGCTTTCAGCCCGTTTCAACGTTAAAGAAGGGGCAACCTGACCATAGCCCAGGCGCTATGCGCTTTTGCGCTTTCAGCGCGACAGTTACAAACATGAACTTCAGAATTACGATATTCCATTTTGGGTACATCAAACTGTACACCATAGTAAATCATGCTTTCTATAGAAGACATATATTCCTGATTACAATGCGGGGCAGCATGCTTCGCCTATTCCAGTTCGGCGAGATGTCGTTCGATTGGTATGCCGCGGAACTTGTCCTGGCTGTCCTTGTTGATGTCGATGAGGCGTCTGACGCTGCTGTCGATGAGCGGCACGTCTTTCAGCAGATGGCCTATGACGATGGCGGAGAAGATGTCGCCCGTGCCGGGGATGCGCGTCGGTATCTCGTCGTAGGTGAGGATGAAGACGGTGTCGGAGGTGATGGCGGTGGCTTTCGTGGCATCGAAGCCTATCACACTCATCTGTCCGTCGATGGGTATGCTGGTGATGATTACGGATTCCGAACCGATGGCGTGAAGCTTACCCACGAGTTCCACTGCCTCTGTCATCGTGACGCCCTGCGCGTTGTATGCCGTGCCGGTGATGTAGCACGCCTCCGTGTAGTTGGGGAAACAGAGATGCGCCACAGAGAGCATACGGCGCATGGCAGACACCGTGGCGGAGGTGATGCCGTTATAGAGCGAGCCTTCGTCGCCCATGATGGGATCGACGTAGATATGTGTGCCGAGGGCGGCCTGCTCGCGGCAGTGGGCGGCGACAATCTCTGCCTGACGCTCGGATGCCATGAAGCCCGTCGCAATGGCGTCGCTGTGGAAGCCGAGTTCTCGCCATACACGGAACGACTGCTGTATGTAGTCTGTCGTCTCGAGAATGGCGAACTTGCCGTATTCGAGGTTGTTGGAAATGATGGCGGTGGGCAGGGTCGTTGTCGGAATGCCCATATACGACAGTATGGGCAGCATTGCCGTTGTCGCAACGGTGCTGTAGCCGCACAGGTCGTTGATGATCATCAGTTGCTTCATATATATGCGTATGGGGGTAGGGTGGGGTGCGTGTGTTGCGGGTGTGTGTGTCCTGCTGACGTGAGAAGGGGCGTTGGTCTCGTTCGTGTCCCGCTACACGAGATCGACATGCTCTACCTCGATGTTGCTGTTGAGGAAAATCTGTGCGCACTCCTTGAACCTTGCGGGGTTCTCCGTCGTCATGAAGCGCACCGTGCCGTGCTTCGTGCAGCGGCGGTCCATGTCGGGATGGCGCCTGAAATAGTCTTTCAGGCTGTTCACCACCAGCTCTCCCTGCGCCACGATGCGTGTGCCTTCAGGCACCGCCCGCTCTATGGAGCTGATGAGAAGAGGATAGTGTGTGCATCCCAGGATGAGCGTGTCGATGTCCGGGTCGCGGCTGAAGAGCTGCGTGATGCGTTTCCGAACGAAATAGTCTGCGCCGTCCGTGCCCGCCTCGCCCGCCTCGACGATGGCTGCCCATAGCGGACACGCCTGTCCCGTCACGGTGATGTCGGGGAAGAACTTCGCTATCTCAAGCTCGTAGCTGCACGAACGCACCGTGCCTTCCGTAGCGACATAGCCCACGTGTCTCGACTTGGTGATACTGCCTATCTGCTCGACGGTGGGGCGGATGACGCCAAGGACGCGCCGCGAGGCATCGTAACGCGGCAGGTCTGTCTGCTGTATCGTGCGCAGTGCCTTGGCTGACGCGGTGTTGCAGCCGAGTATGACAAGGTGGCAGCCGAGGTCGAAAAGCTTCAGCACTGCCTGACGCGTGAACTCATAGACAACATCGAACGAACGCGAGCCGTAAGGAGCGCGTGCGTTGTCGCCGAGGTACAGGTAGTCGTACTCTGGCAGGCGGGAGCGTAAGCCCTGAAGAACTGTCAGGCCGCCATAGCCGGAATCGAATATGCCGATAGGACTTGTCATAACTGAAGAAAACAGTTTTCTTTATTTTGTGAGAGCCGTCTGCACGAGGGCGTTGATGTC
The DNA here is from genome assembly GCA_004555245.1 of Bacteroidales bacterium. Lineage (GTDB taxonomy): Bacteria > Bacteroidota > Bacteroidia > Bacteroidales > Bacteroidaceae > Prevotella. Next base: position 31,751 of record SFIS01000029.1, on the reverse strand, counting down.
TTCGCTGATGACAGACGAGATGAAGGGGACGGCATTGCTGTCGGTGTTGAGGATGATGTCGTAGCCCTGTTCAGCGGCTATGAGGCGCACCGTGTTGTTCACACGCTGCTGGATGGGCGCCATGGCATCTTTCTCTGCCTGTCGCAACAGCCGGCGTGCCTCTTCGCGGAAGCGGATGTTGCCTTCCATAAACTGCTGGAGCTCGGTCTGGCGCTTGCGGCGGATGGAGGGCGCAAGGGAGTTGACGCTCTCGAGAAAGTCTTCGTACTTCGCGTTGAAGTCGTTCTCGGCGCGTTTCATCTCTTTATCGTATTGCTCGCGCAGACGCTGCAGGTCATGCTGCGCCGTCTCGTACTCGGGCGCCGCCTTCAATGCCGCCTCGTTGCTGAAATAGCCTATCTTAACCTGTGCCGTCGCTGTGGCGGGCGAGAAGAGGGCGATGACGGCGATGAGAGCCGTGGCGAATGCTGTGTGTAGGAGTTTCTTGCTTTGCATGCTGTGGTGGGTTTGGGGGTTGTCTGTGCGACGTGCGGCGGCGGGTGTGTGCCTGCAACGTCTCCGGCTTGTGAAAACGGGGACACCGGCACGGCACTGAAGCTGTACTGATGTCCCCGTTGTCTATGTCTTTACTGTATGTCGCGGATGCCGGCAAATGCTTTCCGGCATACGCTCCGCCTCTCTCCTGCCGACGGCAAGAGGGGCGACGGTTATTTCATCTTGTTGAGTTCAGCCTTCACCTCTGCGGAAACATCCTTGCTAAGTGTCTCGCTGATGTATGGTATTCCGGCTGTGATGTCCATGATATAGACATAGTTTCCGGCCTTTCCGACAGCCTTTATGGCGTTCTGAATCTTTGTCTGGATAGGCATCATCTTCTCCTGCATAGACTTCTGTATCTTCTGCTGGTTGTCCTGATAGGCCTGCTGGATTTTCTGATACATCTCCTGCAGCGACTGTTCTGTCTGCTGCTGTGTCGTAGCGTTCATAGTCGCCTTCTCCTTCTCGTATTTCTCGGCTTTTGTCTGAAGTTCTTTCTGCATCTCCTGCAGCTCGTTCTCGTACTGCTTCTGCTCTGCTTCTATCTCGCCGCGTGCTTTGATGAAATCAGGCATCGACTGCATGATCGACTGTGTGTCAAGGTGTCCGAATTTGGCGTTCTGTGCCATCATTGCCATTGGCATGAATGCCAAGAGCATCAAGATAATCTTTTTCATTTTCGTTGTTTTACTGTATGGATTATTTGTTTTGTTGTTTGCGGTGGTCTGTCAGGCGGTTTTCCGCACTGTGTGCTGCTGTCATTGATAGCCGAGTTTCTGCAGCACCTCGTTCGAGATATCTACTTTCGTGGAGCCGTAGATTATGCCGCTGTTGCTTGAACGGTCGATGACGAGCGAGAAGCCTCGGTATTCTGCAATCTCTTTCACTGCGTTGTATATCTCGTCCTGTATGGGGTTCATGAGCGCTTCGCGCTTCTTGTACAGCTCACCCTCGGGGCTGAAATACTTCTGTTTGAGTTCTGCAGCCTGCTTCTCTTTCTTCATGATGGCTTCCTGACGGTCGCGTTTCTGCTCTTGCGACAGGAAGACGACTTCGTTCTGGTAGTTCTTGTACATGGTCTGTGCCTCTGTGTTGAGGGCCTCTACCTCAGCCTCCCATTTCTTGCTCACCTGTTCGAGTTGCTCGTTGGCACGCTCGTAGGCGGGGATGTTCTTAAGGATATACTCCATGTCCATGAGTGCGTACTTCTGTGCCGAGGCTGTTGCCGTACATGCGAAGAGAGCCGCGACGGCGATGATAACTGATTTCATTTTCCTGTTCATGCTTGATTGGTTTTTGAAATTGTTGAACAATGTATATCGCTTTAGAATTCCTGTCCGAGAATGAAGTGGAACTGCGACCCGCCTTTTGTTCCATAGACTTTGTCGAAGCCATACGCCCAGTCGATGCCCATGAGGCCCACCATAGGGAGGAATATTCTGACACCGACGCCAGCCGAACGTTTCATGTCAAACGGGTTGAGCTTCTTGGGCTCTGTCCATGCGTTGCCGCCTTCAGCAAAAGCGAGGCCGTAGATGGTGGTGTTGCCGAGGAGGAAGGGGTAGCGCAGCTCGACGGCGAAGCGGTCGTAGGCATAGCCCGATGCGCCGCTTGGCGTGAGGGAGCCGTTCTCGTAGCCGCGCAGGCCGATGGTCTCCTCTGCATACGTCGTGGAATAGCCCGACATGCCGTCGCCGCCCATATAGTATGTCTCGAAGGGCGACTTCTTGTATTTGTTGTAGGAGCCGAGGATGCCAAGCTCAACACGTGTCATGAGGACAAAGCACTTGGCTCCGTTGGTGAGCGCAGTGTAGGTCTTGGACTTGAATTTCCACTTGTGGTATTCTATCCAGCGGTACTTCTCCTGAAGCTCGTCCTGATATGTGGCAGATAGAGCGTTGTTTGCAAGGTTCTTGTAGTCTTTATTGTCGAAGAGCGACCAGGGCGGTGTGAGAGTGACAGAAAGTTCGAACTCCGAGCCGCGGCGCGGGAAGAGAGGGTTGTCCGTAGATTGGCGCGTCAGCGCAATGCCGAGGTTCAGGTTGTTGCAGTTGCCGGTGTTGATGAGGAAGTAGTTCCACTTGCTCAGCATATAGCGTGTGTATGAGAGCGAGAGCGAGAGCTGGAAATAGTCGTCGGGCCAACGCAGACGCTTGCCCCATCCTATGCTTGCGCCGAAGAGCTGGATATACTGGTCGGGGTCGTAGTAGTTCTCGATGCTGTTGTTCGAACTGCCATAACCGTAGAGAAAGTTAAAGTAGTTGTTCATGTAGGCACTGTTGTAGTAGGTAGAGGAGACGTCGGTCTGTCTTGAGAAGAAGGCTCCGATGTTGAACTGTACCGGGCGTTTGCCTCCGAACCATCCTGTTCCGTAGCTGATGTTGTACGACTGGTAGTATGTGCCGTTTGTCTGTGCGCCGATAGAGAGTGTCTCGCCGTCGCCGATAGGCATTATTCCGCGGTGCTCCTTGTTCTTGTTGAACAGGTTAGCCATAGAGAAGTTGTTCAGCTTCAAGCCCACGCGGCCTATGACACCAGTCTGTCCCCAGCCGAGCGAGAGTTCCACCTGGTCGTTGGATTTGGAGACGAGGTCCCATCCGAGGTCAACCGTGCCGTTCTCATAGTCGGGTTTGATGTCCGGCTTTATCTGTTCCGGGTCGAAATGTCCCATTGAAGCCAGCTCGCGTGCCGTACGATCGATGGATTCTTTGGAGAAGAGGTCGCCCGGCTTTGTCCTCAGCTCGCGTCTGATGACCTTCTCATATACGCGGTCGTTGCCGTTGATGAGGACGCGGTTGATATGTGCCTGGTTGCCCTCTACGATGCGCATCTCGAGGTCGATGGAGTCTCCTACGATGTTGACCTCTGTGGGGTCGAGGCGGTAGAAGATGTAGCCCTGGTTCCAGTACATGTTTCCGACGGCATCCTCGTCGCTCGAGAGGCGTTTCTGTATGAGTTTCTGGTTATACACGTCGCCTTTCTCCATGCCGAGGACATTAGAGAGCTGCTCGGTGTTATATACCGTGTTGCCCACCCATTTGATGTTGCGGACGTAGTATTTCTGTCCCTCATCGACCTGTATGAAGACATTGACGTGCTTGTCGTCGTAGGGCGAGACGCTGTCGGCTACGATGCGTGCGTCGCGATAGCCGTATTCGTTGTATTTCTCTATGAGGTTCTGCTTGTCTTCCTTATATCGTTCGGGAGTGTATTTCTTCGCCTTGAAGAAGGAGTAGAACTTTCCCGCCTCGTTTGTCTTTGTCAGCGCGCCCTTGGTGAAGAGCGTACCCTTGATTTTCTTCAGAGGCATCTTGTCGTTTCCGACGATGGTGATCTCGTGGATTTTCATCTTCTCTTTCTTGTCGATTTCGACATCGAGAATCACCATGTTCTTCTCCGTCACATCGTCGCGTTGACGTATGTTTATCTCTGCGTTGTTGAAGCCTTTGTCGTCAAAGTATTTCTTTGCCAGCACCTTGGCTCTCGAAATCATGTTCGGCGTGATTTGCGCACCCTTCATGAGGCCGAGTTTCTGCTCCATGTCCTCTCGTTCTGACTTCTTCAGTCCGATGTAGTTGATGGTAGAGACACGCGGTCTGGACTTGAGGAAGACATGTAGATAGACCTTGTCTCCGACGAGCGAGTCAGCCGTAATCTTCACGTCAGAGAAGAGTCCGTGTCTCCAGTATCTCTTCACGGCGTTTGTTATCTCCGAGCCGGGCAGCTGTATGCGTTGTCCGACAGAGAGGCCGGAGATGCTGAGCAGCATATAGTCTTCGTAGCCTTCTATACCCGAGACCGCCAGTCCGCCTATTCTCACCTCTCGCGGGTTGCCGATGTATGAGACGTCCGGGTCAACAATCTTGTCCTGTGCTGTGACGGCGAGCGTCTGCAGCAACATGACTGCCATTGTCAGGATGATTATTCTCTTGTAGAGTGTCATTCGTTATATTGTGCTGTTATGTTCTTTTCGTAAGGCTGTTTCGGAGGTTCCGGTGCGCCTTGTGGTGTCTTCAGCTGTCTGTCATGCGTTTTCTTCCGCCTCCACCTGTTCTTCCGTCTTGCCGTACCGCCTCTGTCTTTTGGCGTAGCTCTCTATGGCTTTGTGCAGTTCAGCCTCGTTGAAGTCCGGCCAGTATGTGTCGCAGAAGTAAAGTTCTGAATAGGCTATCTGCCATAGCAGGTAGTTGGAGATGCGCAGTTCTCCTCCGGTGCGTATGAGCAGGTCGGGGTCTGGCATGCCGGCAGTCTGCAGGTGGCAGTCTATGGTGTTGTCGCTGATGTCGTCGATGGCGATGTTTCCAGCCTTCACCTGTTCTGCGATGTCTCTCACAGCAGCCGTCAGTTCCCATTTGCTCGAGTAGCTGAGTGCTGCGGTGAGCACCATGCGGCTGTTATGCGCGGTGTGTTCTTCCACCTCTGCGAGTTTCCGGTTCACCTCTTCCGGCATTCTCGAGCGGTCGCCTATGACCTTGAAGCGTATGTCGTTAGCCATGAATATCTTCTCTTCGAGGGCTGTGAGGACAAGTCCCATGAGTGCGGAGACCTCGTCAACGGGACGGTTCCAGTTCTCAGTCGAGAAGGCATAGACGGTCAGGTATTTCACGCCAATCCTTGCACATTCGCTTGCGATGCGTGTGATGCTCTCCACCCCGGCCTGGTGTCCGTAGGAGCGAGGCTTTCCTCTCTCCGTCGCCCATCTGCCGTTTCCGTCCATGATGATGGCTATATGTTGTGGTATGATGTCTTTTTGCATATCTTTCTGCTGTGTGAAACAGTGTGCTGTATGTCTTGATGCTGTCCGGCGTGCGGTGTCGGGCAATCTCAGTAGTCCTTGTTGCACGTCTTGCATCTTTGCGAGAAGCTGTATGTGAGCATGAGGCGGAGCGATGAGTAGCAGTCCGTGTTCTTAAAGATGCCCGTGCTCTCGATGCCGAGTGGTGCTTCAGCCCCGTCGAGCTTGTCGCTCGCCGAAGGGTGGAAGGTCCATTCGAGTGCGATGTTCAGCCGTCGTGTGGCCTTGTATTTCACGCCGAATCCTAACGGCAGGTTTGCCGTTGCCGTGCTTTCTCCCTCTCCTGTCGCGAGTGTCGCACCCAGTCCGAGTGAGATATACGGCGTACACCGCACTGCGCCGCGGTAGTCGCGTCCTGTACCGTAGGGCCAGAAGTTGTATTCGTAGCTGACGTTAAGGTCCATCAGGTTGCGGCTGAAGGTGTAGGGTGCGTCGGCGTATTCGGGATAGTATGACGTGCTGTTTGCGCTGCTTCCCTCGATTTTGCAGTACGAGGCGTCGATTTTCAGTCCGCTGTATGGCGAGAAGTTATGTCTGAAGACAAGGTTCACCTGCGGCTTCATGCCTTTTGTCAGCGAGCCGTTGAAATCGCCGAGATAGTTTGTCATGCCCACTCCGATGCCTATCTCTCGTTTGTAGAGAGGGTCGTCCTGTGCCTCTGCCGTTGTTATGGAGGCGATGAGGATGCTGATTATGATGGCTGTTTTGCTGAGTATGGTGGGCATGGGCTGATGTGTTTGAAGGACAGTGGACAGTGTGTGGCTGTCTGGCATGGGCGGTGTGTGGTCTGGTGTTCTTCGACCTGGTCGAAGAATACGGGCATTGAAGGTGGGGCTGCCTGTGTGCCCTGCGCTTATTGCCACGCCACGTTGCTGAGGTATCCTCTCCATACCTTGCCCGTCGAGCCGCACATCAGCCATACGTGGCGGTTGTTGTCTGCAACCATGGCAAACGACGTGGGGCTGCTGCTGAAGCCTTCCGGCAGTGTGATGATCTCTGTCTGCCACCAGTTCAGTCCGTTGTCCATCGAGTGGTAGGTATGTTCAAAAGCCTTCAGCGTGCATTCGCCTACACCCTCGCCTCCCATGAGGAGCAGGCGGTCAGCGTATGGTATGACGGTGAGATGGTCAATCGTCGGTGCGTGATGCCATGTGTCAGTCCCAAAAGGCTGGTACATCCACGGCAGGCGGAGCGCATGGTCGGAGCTGTCAACAGTCTTTGTCCAGATGTTACACGTCACGGTGCCGTTGTCGTATCTGTTTCCGAAGAGGTAAATCTTCTCAATGTCACTGTTCGTCTTCGTAGGCACTGCGAAGCCCGATATGTCAGCGTTTGGCAGGAATGCAGCCGGCGAATCGATGTCGTCCGCACTCCATGACGCGCCGTTGTCAGTTGATTTCTGCAGTGTCCCGTTGTCGGCGATGGCATAGACTTCAGTCTTTGATGCAGCCACGAGTTGCTTCAGCCCCGTCATTGCTGCTGTCTGTGTCCACGTGTTGAGGTCTGTCGATGTGAAGACATTGCCGTTGTCGGTGAGCAGGTAAGCCACGTCAGCCGTTGTGGTGATTGAAATGCGTCCCGCCTCCGGCAGCGTCAGGCTGCGCCAGTTGTTGCCGTCGTTCTGGTCAGTCGCTACCGCCACCGCCTTGCCTCCGGCCATGCCGTATGCCACAATGCTGTTCTTGAAAGACATGCCGCGCATATCCTCGAGCCTCGCAATGGCTTCGCTGGCTTTTTTCTCGTTCCAGTAGAATGTGGAATCCTTCTCGTTGTGAACCCTCACCTCTACGGTGTATTCGCGATACCATGACCCGTCGTTGGCGTAGCATCTCAGCACGCGTGGCGTAGAGAAGTCGAGCGAATCGGTGTTCTGCACCATCTTGAGCGAATCAGTGCCGTCGTTGTGTTTCAGATAGACGTATCCGCTGTTCTTCGCCGTGACATTGACGAGGCTCTTGGCAGCCTGTGTGCCCTCTGGCAGGGAATCAAGGTTGTATATGATTCCGAGCTGCTGGTTGATGACAAAAGCGTAGGTGCTGCAATCGACAGAAGTCGTATAGGTTGAATCTTTGCCTGCCGCATTCGTCGTGTGAAGCGTGCGGCTGAGCGTGCCGAGGCTGAACGACGTGATGGCGGCGTCATCATAGTATGTCACCGTCGTCTCGTCGTCGCTCAGACATGATGTCATCAGCAGCATGCAGGCGGCGAGAAACACCAGTATGTAATGTCTGTTGTTCATCTGTATCATTGATATTGCCTCGCGGAGGCGTGTCGAAACATGTTTTACTTCCATTTGCCTGGATGATGGACGTAATTCTGTGCAAAATTAATCAGAATAATTTAAAAACGCCGTTTTTGCTTGTCTGTATTATTGATTTTATAGATTTCCGAAGCATTTTTTAAGGTCTGTTTACGTTAAATAGTGTTTTTGATGCCGTAAACCGTTGGTTTCCGTCACGTTTCACAGTGTCTTGCAGGCAGAAATGACAGATTTGTAGAGGCTGACATTGTCGAGCAGGGAGCGGTTTCCGACGAGAATGAGCTGTCTCCGCGCCCTTGTTATGGCAACGTTCAGTTTCCTGTCAACGACATAAGGTTCCGCTTCCGGATGTCTGACGGTGAATGAGTTGGCGGTGAGAAACTCTATCTGCGCCCGTCTGGCAATGGTGAACGAGAAAATGATGACATCCCGTTGCGAGCCCTGGTAGCGTTCTACGGTGTCTATGTTCACCTGCGCCGCCGTCGCTTTGCCCATCTTCTGTTCAATCATCCTGCGCACGAGTGCTATCTGGTTTCTGTACGGCACGATGACGCCGAGTGTCTTTTCGCCCTTCCACCGGTCTCCGACGGCGCGGTGTATGCGTTGCACGATGTCCGCCACGCAGCGCGCTTCGGCGGTGTTTGACTTTGCGTCCGCCTCGCCTTCTTCCGGCACGATGTCGATGAACACTGTCCTTGAAGAGCGCAGCAGATTTCCGAGCGCATCCGTTCCCACGCTCTCGTCGTACAGCAGGCCCTTCTCTTCCTGATGCGGTAGCGGTACAGCCCCGATGTCCTCCTCTTTGTAGAATGTGCGGTTCACCCATTCGGCGATCTCTGGGTGCATCCTTCCCTGCCTGTTCAGTGTTCCGATGCAGGCGGTGGAGTTGTCTGAGGTGTCTTTCCCGCCCTGTGTGCGGACTACAGACAGCAGACGTTCAAAGAGCGACGAGCGGCAGTCGTAGAGCGCGACAGAGTGTAGCAGCGTGTCGGTGACGGCACTGTCCTCCGCTTCCTGCTGCACAACGGCGGGCAACTGTTTCGTGTCGCCTATCATGATGAATTTCTTCACCTTCGCCAGCAGTCCCACTATGTCCGGCTCGAGAATCTGAGACGCCTCGTCGATGACGGTGAGTGAGAAGTCTCGCAACGTCAGAATCTCCTGGTGTGACATGAGAGTTGATGTCGTTGCGACTACGACCGGTGTCGTCGTTATGATTTCGCGGGTGTCTTTCAGACTGCCGGCATCTGCGAAGAGATGTCTTGCGAGGCGTTTGCGGTAAGCGGGCGCACATGAGAAGGTGTTGCCTATGCGCAGGTAAGGGATGCCGGCGTCCGTCAGCATTCCGCATATCTCATCCACCGCCCGGTTGGTGTATGAGGTGAGCAGTATGGCACGTTCGGTGCCGCGGTTGTTCAGAAGCTCCTCCTCTACCATGAACCTCATCGCCATAGATGTCTTTCCCGTTCCCGGCGGACCGACAAGCAGGAAGTAGTCCTCCGCCTGAAACGCCCTCCGGAGAATGTCGTCGTAGGCGGGATGATAACTTTTCGAGAGCCTCCGCCGCATATCGAGACGCGGCAGGCGGCAGCCTAACAGCAGATTGCGCTGGCGGATGTCGGGGCATGTCATGAGTGTGTATAGCGACTTCAGCTTCGATGACGGGGCCATCCCGCCTGCGTGTTCTATCGCCCACGACATTGTGTCGTCGGCAGAGAAGATGCAGGCCGGCTGCGGGTCGTGCAGGAATATGCCCACCGACTGTGCCGAGAGAGCCGACACCACACCCTTGTAAAGTATGGCATGAGGTGCCGACGGCGTGGTGTCCCGCCTGAAGGAGTAGAGCCACACGCTGTCTCCGGGACGGAAGTCCATCTCGTTGTCGTAGGCGGGGGTGAGGCTCAGATGCTGCACGGGAGTGTCCGGCAGGTTGTCTCCCGCTGTCCCGTGCCCTGCTTCCGGAATGCCGTCGCCCTCGCGGGTCTCTTTCTGCGGCACGTCAGGTGTTATGTCGTTGCAGACTATAATCTCTCCGTTGGCGAGCTTCTGTGAGAACGGTGCGTGCCATACCTCTGCCGTGCCGTGTGTCGTTCCCTCCTGCGCACCCGTCATAGAGACAGCATATTCTCTGAATACGAAGCTTGCCATTCGGCAGAAATACGCTTCTTCGAGAGGCGAGAGGCTGTGTAGCGGGGTGAGAAGTTCTGTCAGCCGCGGCTTGATATATCTCTCGAAGAAGCCGCTCCTGTCGTTGTTCTCGTTCAGGACCTCCACGGTCAGATGCTTCAGGATGTCGGTCGTGAAGCCCTGTCGTGCGAAGAGCAGCATACTTGACGCTATGCGGTTGCGTAGTTTCAGGGCCTCGACGAGCAGCTGCCTGTAGTAGCTGACAACCAAAAGCCCGTCAGGCAGTGCATAGCGCGAGTAAATGAGGCGTATCTCCTGCTTCTGCATTGACACGCCGAAGTTGCAGTGGAGCACGGCGAAATACAGCAGCAGCTGCACATAGTGGCTCTCTTTGTGGAATGTGCCGTGAGGCGTTCGCAGATGCCGTTCGAGGTTGTAGTTGCGCCCGGACTTCTGTTCTGCGAGCAGAAGCATGTCTGCGGACATGAGATCGACACGTCCCTGCAGTCCCAAGGCGGGGCAGATGAACGACGGCTCAAGCAGGAAAAGTCCCTCGCCGTTGTCTTTCGCGACGGCTTTACGCTGCTGCGCGTGCTGCTTCACCAGCTCTTCTGCGATGTCAAAAATGTTTTTTGCCTGTCTCTGACACTGCATCTTGTATTCTTCGGCAGAGAAGTCGGGACAGGTGGCGTAGGCGAGAGCGTCGGTGGCGAAATGCCGTTTCAGCGTGGTTTTCCATATCTCGTCGTGCGCTTCGTCGCTGTCGGCGCGCATGAAAGCGTCGAGCAGTGCGTCAGAATAGTTTCCGAGAAGAATGGCCTGGCTGTTTGCTGACGGCTGCAGCTGGTTGGCGATGTATGCCAGTGGGTGGTGTCCGTAGTCTGTGAAGCACCGTGCTATCGCCGAGATGTCAATGAGATAGTCCGGCTCCACAATGATGAAGCCGGGCAGGATGTTGCCATCGGCGTCTTCCCTGCAATCGACGAGCGAGAGCACCGTGCCTTCACTGACGATGCGCATAAGGTATTCGCTTCCGTCACCAGCCACGACATGCCGCAGCGAAGCGTCGTCGGCGAGCAGCACGCCGAACGTGACGTTGCCGCCGGCATCCTTGGCGCACGGCGTAGATGCGACGCACTGGAGGTGTCGGTCGGTGACTTGTAGAGATTCGGAAGACGGCCTTCGGTGTCGCGGCAGCAGGAGCAGCAGCTTCTCCGGCACCGAAGCGTCATACACTGACGATATGAAGAGTGCGAGGGCGCGGCAGTCGTAGAGTATGTCTTCTGCCATGTCCGCGGCTTCGTCGCCCATTGCCGCCGCGCTGTCGTTGGAGTTGCGGCGCATACGCTGTATCTCCATCCTGTCTGCGACGGCGATGTTGTGGCGGCGGCAAAGATAATCCACCTGTGCGAAGAGGCTTCCGAAGTTCTGGCGCATGCCCTTCACCGCCTCGTGACACACCTCCACCAGCGTCTCGTGAATGAAGCGCCGGCGCAGCGCGGGGTGCAGTTCCGTGTGTGCGGCGATATGCTCTACCTGTGCGAAGAAGTCGTCGGCAGAGGGTAGGGGAATATTTCCTGTTGTGTGAGACATACTGTATGGAGAGGCTTGTCAGTCAGATTATGTAGGGTGGTTCTGTCGTGCCGCGGGCAGCTTGACATCCGGCGGGCTATTCGCCCTGCAGCCGTTTGAAGAATGTGATGACCTCTTCCCACGTCTTGAAAGTGTCCGAGCCGTAGGTTATGGCAGTGGCGAGTGTCGCTGACGGCGGTGCCGTGGAGATGTAGTAGTCGCCGTAGAGCAGGTGTCTCTGGTTGGTAAAGACGATGCGGTTGTATGCCGGTACATTCACGTATTCGCATAGCCAGTCGCTTACGGCGGCATACCGCTCCGGGCGGTTGGCGGGAGCGTCGGCAACGAAATACACGTCATACGTGTCGATGAGCGTCCTTATGGCTTTCAGCATGGACGGAGCGGCCATCATGCGGCTGTCGTGCAGCGTGTCGAAATCCACATACACCACCTCTCGCTGCCTTTCCGTCTGCCTGTCGTCAATCCATCTTACTACGGGAATGAGGGAATGCAGCACGACGGAATCGACAAGCCTGTGCTCTCCGTGGAAGCTGACGGCGTTGTCATAGTGTTCGAGAAAGATGTCTCGTGTGTGTACGAGCGGGTCGTTGTCGCCGAAGAGACCATATACAGTGCCGCTGTTTTGGCTGAAACATTGCTCTGTCAGTTCGCGGTATTCTTTCACTATGGCTTTCGTGATGACCATCTCCTGCACGCCGTCCTGCCGCGGGTTGAGGAATGTCAGTTTGCCAATCATGCCGTGACTGCCCATCGTGTCGCCCATCTGGAAAGCCGGGTTGACGAGGATGCGGTCGTATCCGTATAGCATCTCCGCCATCATTCCGCCCATCGAACTGCCGATGATGAGGTCCGGATGCTCTGTTTCGCAGGTGCGGTGCAGCAGGTCCATGGCTTCCGCCGGATGTATCGGGAGGTCCGGTGCAATCACGGTGGCGGAGGGAAGTACGGTGCGCAGCAGTTTCACCGTGCCCGACTGTCCGCTCGACGCAAAGCCGTGAACATACAGTATCTTCTTGCCCGACATGATGTCAGGCCATGTCTTGATATATTCCATAGTGCTTATATAATAATATGTATTTGGCATCGGATGTCCGAGAACCATGATGCCGGAATCTGTTGCGGACCGCTTGAAATGACGTCGCGGTCGAAATATTTCGTCACGGTGTACTGTATGCCGAGGGTGACGTTCTTCATTATGTCCGCCTGTCCCACCACATTGCCTTTTATGCCTTTGCCATAGGCCATGTTGAACAGCGAGCCGTAGTGCAGCGACTTGTCCGTGATATACACCCTCGCGGCATAGTCAGATGTGTTGAAATATGCAAAGGAGCCCCACAGCGAGCATTTCTTGCCGGCATATCCCGCTCCCTGCACTGCGGCGATGCCGTAGTCGGCGGATGTAGGCAGATAGTTTGCGTGTATCTGCGTCATCCACCGCCACCTCCTGTTGAGGTTCTTGATCTGGAAGCGCAGCGTGTGCTGTGCTGTCCCGTCGAGTGTCGCTGCGAACTGAGGCATCCAGCTGCCGTTGTCAGAGACGGCATATTCCCTGTATCGATAGCGCACGACGGCTGCGATGTCCTGCTTCTGATACGTGAGCATGAGGTATGTGTCGAACGTGCGCGACGCCCCGTCGTAGCCGTATCTTAGCCAGGGATGATATGCGAGGTCGATGTATCCGGCAAAAGAGACGTAGTTCCCGGCTTTCGACGAGGCTCCGACATAGATGCCGCTCTCGTTCTGGCAGGTGCTGACATCTCCGAACGACGAGCCGGTGAGAGTCTGGTAGCGGTAGCTGTAGTAGCGTTGCAGGGCGAAGGCGTGCCACCGCCGGCTGAGCCTGTAGCGCAGCGTGTTTGTCGTTGCGGGTGCTATGCCGCCTTTCTCGCCCGCATAATGTGACGAGGCGTTGCTGACGGCAGTCTCTCCTGCAAACTGCAGACGTTTCGTGGTGTAGGAGTATGAAAGCGACGAGGCGATGAAATCCCTGCCTTTAGGCATATACCATCTGTAGAGTTGCGAGATGTCCGGCGACAGCGAATCTCTCAGGTGGCTGTACGTGACATTGAGGCTGAGGCGGAACGGATTGCTTGCGAACGTCACCGAGCCGCCCGCCGCCAGCATCCGTGTGCTGTTGCGGCGTGCTGCCTCCGAGACAGTCCGGTGGTAGCCCGTCTTAAGTATTGTCGCTATCGTGTTGTCAGAATCCGCTGCCGGCGTGGCGTCGAGAGGGCGGTATGAGACGAAGGCTGTTGCCGCCAGTGTGCGTGTGGCCTTGCCTAACGGCAGGAGACACTGCGCCGCGATGCCCTGCATATAGTTGTATTCGCTCTTAGACGAGTGTCCGCGCATCGTTGTCAGGGCTTTCGGCATGGTGGTAAGCAGCGACGTGCGCGACAGGCGGTAGTCGGTGTTCATCACCAGTCCCATGCCCATCGACATCTGGTAGTGCCCTATGACAATGTCGCGCACTATGCCTTTCGGCTTCAGACGCACGAATCCGGTGTAGAAATCCCACCCCTTGGAGTTTGTCCCGCAGAAGAACGGCTCGCCTGCATCGTTGGCAGCCGTAAACGCCGCCTGTATGTTGGAGGCACGGAAGCGGTAGCGCAGCGAGTGGCTCAGAGGTCCGCCGAGATATGTCCCGTCGCCATAGCCGCGGCGTTCGTAGGTGGGTATGTTCACCGTGGCGAGAATCTCGTGGCGGGTAATGGCGGCTGCCGGTGGCCTTGTCTGTCTCCTTACCTTATTATATATAGTGTCGCCGGGATGCCCCAGACTGTCTTTCGGGACGGCGGGAAGCTCTGCCGGGACATGGCAGACGGCTTTCAGGATACTTCGTCGCGCCTCGTCGAGAGCGGGTATGAGCGCCAGCTCTTCCGTCGAACGGAAGTAGCCGTACATCTGCCTGTAGTCAATGACAGCCATCGCCTGCTTCTCGGACAGCAGCGGTATGGCGATGAGGTCGTCAAAGGTCATGGTGTTGAGATTCTGCGGAGCAAGCGCCATTGATGTCAGTATGTCGTATGCCGCCGCCCATCCCTCTTCGTCGAAGTCGTCAAGGTCTGTCAGGGCATTGTAGATGTCCTGCCAGTAGTCTGCCGACAGCCCTTCCCGGCTGTATGTCCCGGCAGGAAGGATGGTGAGGAATGCCACGAGAAATAATCTCTTCAGAATCCTTGTACAGAGCATGGTGTTTTCATTGGTTGAGAGGTTTGTTACCCTATATGCTACGGTTTATCGTGTCTGCATCAGAGACATCCAGTCGTTCTTTCTCACGACGTGCGCCTCGTCGGCAAAGGCGAGCATCTCCCTGTCGCCGCTCGAATCGCCGTAGGCTGTGATATGGAATGCGTCGCGCTGTGTCGCCAGTTCCGGCATCAGCTGTGTCAGGCGGCTCACTTTCTCCTTTCCGTAGCAGTTGGGTGATGCGAGGCGTCCGGTGAAGCCCTTTTCGTCGAATTCCAGAGCGGTGCCGAGTACGGTGAACTGCGGCACGAACCATTTCACCCATTCCACCGGACTGGCGGTGACGACAATTATCGTTGTGCCGTCAGCCTGTGCTTTCAGCAGATGCTGCAGCAGGCCGGGGCGCAGCAGACGGGAGCGGCGGGCGGCGTAGTCTTGCGCAAACCGGCGGAAGTCTGCCGCCGTGAGGTCGCCGAAGCACAGTCTCAGCAGGCGCGCCTTCGCCTTGCCGTTAGGGTAGAGATGCAGCTTCATCATCACCAACCACGGCAACAGGCGCAGCAGGGCGAGCAGAAGCCCTGCCGTGCCGTGTCTGAAACGTATGATGTCGAGCATCGTGTCGCGTGTGGTGAGAGTGCCGTCGAAGTCGCTGAGGATAATTTCTTTATTCATGTGTACGGGCTATTTCACGTAGATGATGCAGAGGAAAGTAAGGAGCCACAGCACGATGTCGGTCTGCAGGAAGCGGTCGTGGTAGAGCAGGTGGGTGGGGTCGCCGCTCTTTCCGTCAACGCTTGTCAGCTGCATGTAGCGCAGTATGCCGAGGATGACGAACACGGTGGTGAGATATAGGTATTGGCATCCGGTGTGTGCGATGACTTCCGGCGACAGCGTGTACATGATGTAGCATACGAGCGTGACAGCGGCGGTGACGGTTATTGCCTGTGAGATGAACGCCATGTTGTAGCGTTTCGTGTTGTGGCGCGGCGGAATGCCGGTTGCCGCGAATCGTGCCACGTCGTCGCGCCGCTTTGCCAGGCCCATCAGCAGTGTCAGCAGGAATGTCATCAGCACAAGCCAGTGTGATGCCAGAATGCCGGTTGCCGCGCTTCCTGCCATGATGCGCAGTACGAAACCGGTCGCGAGCACGGCGACATCCACCACGGCGAAGCGTTTCAGCATGAGGCAGTAGGCGATGTCGAGCACGAGATATACGCCAATCACCCCGAGCAGCGTCTGCCATCGCGATGCGAGTGTGACGGCTGTCGCGGCAGAGAGCGTGAGCATCAGCGCCATCAGCATGACCGCCGCCGCTACCGAGACGGCTCCCGACGCTATGGGACGCCGGCACTTCACCGTATGCCGGCGGTCGTCCTCGACATCCACGATGTCGTTGAGGCAGTATATTGCCGAGGCGGCGAAGCTGTAGGCGAAGAACGCCACTATGCTGTCGGTGACGGCAGCGGAATCTGTCAGTGCGCCGCCGAAGAAGACGGGCATGAAGATGAAGAGGTTCTTTATCCACTGGTGTGGACGTATGAGAAGCAAGAGGTTCTTTAGCATGGTGAAGTGGTGTTATTGTGATGTCGTCAGCCGGCATGGTGCGGGGGCTATGCCGTTCGGTGCGTCATGCCTTCCGCCCTGCTATGCCCTGCACCTTGTCGATGGCTTTGTGCAGCAGCCACGCCACGGGCAGTGTGACCGCGATTGTCAGCAGTGCCGTGGGCCAGTAGCCGAGGTGCAGGGTCTTGATGTCGCGCATGACGAACTCGATGTGCAGGAGATAAGTCTCTAACGAGATGCCTCCCACCCATATCATCGCCTTGTTGAACCATCGTGGCGTGCGGCTGAGCGCCTGTGCGAGCAGCAGTATGAACGACACGGCAAGCGGGATGTATAGCATACGTTCGACAAAGAGCGGGAAACGCCCGTGGCGCATCTGCTCCAACCATACGCAAGCCGCGAGGCTCATGCCGAAGAGCAGGATGACGAGCCACAGCGTGTGGCGGTGGAGCGTGGTGTCTGCCTTCACGCCCGCCGCGATGTTTATGCCGAGAAAGAAGATGGGGACGCGGCTCCAGAATATCTCGATATGCCCCACGGCATTGTGTATGGGCGTGACATACTGCATGATGATACACCACATGAACGCCGCGACGACAAGCCAGCGGTAGGCTGGCAGGCGGCGTATGAGCGCCATGTAGGGCGGGGCGAAGATGTAGAGCATCATCGTGGCGGGGATGTACCAGAAAGTCAGCTCGTCGTTCAGCCAGAAGTCCCAGTTCACCAGGACATCGCCTATGAGGTCCGCCCATTCTGCGGGGCTGTGGCTGTCGTGCGCCATGAAGCGCGGGATGTAGAAGGCGGAGGCTACGAGCAGCCACGCCGGATAGACACGCCGGAGGCGGCGCCAGTAGAAAGAGAGCCACCGCCGCAGGAAGGGCTGCGTGCCGGAAGGCTCGCGCGTCCAAGAATACCACAGCCCTATGCCGGAGAGGAAGAGGAAGATATCGACGCCGATGTTGCCCATGCGGCATACGCCGTAGAAGGCATCCTGACGCGGCACGCCGACATGGAAGAGAATGATGCATATCATCGCTATGCCCATGATGGCAGAACGGTGCCGGCTGATGTCTGAGAGATGGATGTCGCGCATGATGGTAAGGAGGTGATGAATGTGGTTTGTAGAGGCCGGACGGCTATCGTGTCACGCCGGCTATGAGGCGGCGGAAGAGGAGTGAGAGCATGACGGTGGCTACGAGATACAGCAGCAGTCCGGCGTAGATGTCGCCGCTGTGGGCGATGGGGATAAGCACCTTGCGTGTGATGGGGTGGCACACGAACATCGCGGCGGATATGCCGCCCACCCATTCCAGGGCCTTCAGCACTACTGCGGGAAGCACGCGGACAAGCGACACCGTGGCGAGACAGACGGCGAAGGGCACGAAAATCCATGTCGCGAACCACAGGCTCATGACAACAGTGAGCAGGGAGGAGACGAGGAAAATGACGAGGTTGCGCCGGCGCGGGACTTCGGTGGCTGAGGTCTTGGCCCTTGTCCACAGCAGGGCGAAGGTGAAGACGGGCTGCGAACCGAAGAGGTTGTAGCGGTACCACGTCAGCGCATCGCCTTCAGGAGAGAAGAGATACTGTGCGAAGAGTGTCGCCGCGAGGACAGCAAAGGTCGTGAACTGCGAGAAGAGGAAACTCTTCCTGCCCGTCAGGGGGCTGTCGCCGTTGTAGAGGAAAAGGCGGTAGAAGATGTAGATCTGCACCATCAGCCCGAAATACCAGTAGGGTCCGGGCCAGATGGCATGGTCGGGGTCGGCGTAGAGATTGCTGAACATGCCGAGCTGTCCGACAATGTTCCAGAACTCGTAATGGTGTGGACGGGGCGTCATAAAGTCTGTCATGACGAACGCGGCATAGCCTACAATCATCATGCAGAAGAGCTTGAGCCAGTGGCGGATGATGAAATCGCCCGCCTGCCTTATGGCCGGGAGGACGGCGCCCGGCGAGGACGGCGGGGCGGGAGCGGCAGGGGCTGCTGTGCCGCTCTCGTATTTCATCACCAAGCCGTAGGCGCTGAGGAAGATGAAGACGGGCACGCCGTAGTGTCCGAAGAACGAGAGCAGATGTGCCGGCAGTACGGCGGACGGGTGCAGCAGCTCTGTCATGAGGCGGTCGGCATTATGCTGTGCGAAGGCATATTCGTTTTCTTTCACCATCGGGCGGAGCCAGTGGGCGAAGTTGTGCAGCACGATGGCGAGGATGGCGATGCCGCGCATGGCGGCTGTCTGTTGTCGTGTGAGTTTCTCTTTTGTCATGTTCGGTGGGATGGGATGGCGTTCCGGAATGCCGGGTGCCAGTTGTGGGTGGGGTGGGGTGTGCCTTGCGTCGCGTGTCATTCGTTCATCAGGACATCGTAGTCCACCTGCCGTTTTATGATTCTCGGACGTCCGGCGTTGTACGCCGGCGACAGGATGTTCAGGTCGGGGCGGTAGTACGGGCAGTGTATGCCAGCGAGATAGAAGAGCAGGTGCGGGATGGCGTCTGTCATGTAGGGCAGGGCGGCGCTGCGGCGTATCTCCGCCCACAGCTCGGGACGCTGCTTGCGGTAGGCGGGCGAGGCCCATATCCAGAACGGAATCTCGAACTCTTCGCGCGCCAGGCGCTTCACTATCTTTGTCGAGTGCATACGTCCGAAGAAATGCGGCAGCTCGCGCGAGTGTACCTCCTCGCCATGGTCGGGCATGTAGATCACTATGGCGTCTTTCTCTCTGAACATCGCGGTGATGGCTGCTACGACAGAATCGTTGTAGAGCGTGGCGTTGTCGTAGGCGCAGAGGTTGCGTTTCCAGCGCGTGTTGGTGAGGTCGGTGCGGTCGGCATAGTCCTCGACCGTGAACTTGCGTCGCGAGTTGGGACAGCGCAGACGGTATTCCTGATGCTGCCCTATGAGATGGAAGACGGTGAGGTTGCCTTTCTGCAGCGTGTCGCCGTCAGCCTCGCGTTCCTCTTCTATCATGCGATAGTCGGCGAGGAGCCCGGCGTCGAATACGTGCAGGCGTGTGTTGCGCCTGTCAAACTGCAGGCTTGAGAGCTGCGGGTCGTTGAGGAAGAAACCTCCGCTGAAGTCGAACACCTGCTGCTTGGGCTGCGGGAGGAACTCGTTGGTTAGGAACGTGACATGATAGCCTGCCTTGCGGAAGACTTGGCAGAAGAGCGGGTAGTCGCACCAGTCGCCCTTGTCTCCCACGGCGTAGGTTGACATTATGTGCTTGAAGACGAAGCTCGTGAGGTTCCAGGGCGATATGACATCGGTGAAGGGCACCAGTTCTCCGCGCCGCTGCATCTCTGCCTGGCGCGGCGTGGTGGGGAGGGCGTAGCCGTAGAGTTGCGAATGTCGCTTGCTGTATGCCTCGCCGATGATGAACACGATTTCCGGCGAACGGAAGGTGCAGCTGTCCGTGACGACCGTCTCCGCCACCTTGCGCAGCACGTCAACCTGCTTCGCGGTCAGACGGTTGGCATAGACGCTGAACACGGCGCGATAGAGGGGGAGAAACTGCTCGCCGTGCTTCTTCTCCGTCAGGCGGTGCTCTACGTCGCCGATGTTCTGCAGGCTGAGCAGCGTGTGCATGGCTTTCAGGTTGTCGAGGCTGAGCACAAGGCACACCGCGGTGGCTGTGGCGACGGGGACAGCCAGCCAGATGCGCCGGCGCGAGAGGAATGCCGTGACGGCCCCGGAAATACGGCGGAGGATGTGCGGGACACCCGAGACACGCATTATGCTCCACACGATATGCAGCAGCAGCACCAGCAGCACCCATCCCACATTCGTGGCGAGGATGTCTGCCGTGACATACTGTGACAGGAACTCTCCCGCCTCGCGCGTGTCGGTCTCGCCCATCAGCATGAGTATCGACGGATTGAGGGCAGAATCAAACTTCACTAAACAGTACACGTCAACTATAGAGACAGTGTAGCAAACCGCATAGATGACGCCCCGCACGATGCGCCGGGCGGCGAGCGGGAGCAGGGCGAGCAGGGCGGCGGTGACATACACCCATACCCATGTCTCGCACCACGCATAGCCGTATAGTTCCTGCTTCCACTCGTATTTCACCGTGCAGAGGGCCGAAACCATGCACAGGGCATACATGAAGACGCAATATTCCGGGTTGCGCGCTATCGGGGCGGTGGCGAGAGAGAGGATTTTTGAGAGTTTGGACATTCGATGCTGGTTTTGGGGGTTGTCAGCGTGCTTGCTGCAGAAAGGTCTGAACGTATGATGATAATATATGATACATGAAGTTGCTTTCGCCGTCCTCGCCCTCTTGCCAGTAAGGTTTATGGCGCAAGAGGCACAAAGTGGCGGTGTCAGAGGTATTGGGTGGCGGTGCCAGAGGCTATGAATTATGGTTCCGGAAAGACAATGTCGTGACCGTATGGTAGCAGTCGAAAGTTCGTATGGTAGCAGTCGAAAGTTCGTATGGTAGCAGTCAAAAGTTCGTATGATAGCAGTCGAAAGTTCGTATGATAGCAGTCAAAAGTTCGTATGGTTGCTTTCAGTGCTGCCGCTTTCCCCGTCAGAAGCTGCCGCTTTCCCTGTCAAAGACCACTATAAGCCACCAACTTGCCAGTAAAACAGTATCAGCCGTCGGCAAAAATAATCAGCCGTACAACCCATACCTCTTTATATATTGCGCCACGTCAGGATGTACGAGGCTGTCGAAGTCGCCGTTCTCCGCCGCCAGCCTTCTGATTTCCGTGCTGCTGATGTCCATCTGCTGCGCCTCCAGGATGACGGGCTGCCATCCCCTCTCGGCGATGCTCTGCGGCGTGGCGACGGTGTGTCCCGGTCGCGGATAGACGGCTACGGTGTGGTGAGAGAGGATTTCCCCGTATTCCGCCCAATGGTCGAACGCCTCCCAGTTGTCTCCCCCGACAAGCAGCGTGAACACGGTGTCGGGATAGTCGTGGCGCAGATGGCGCAGCGTCTGGAAGGTGTAGGACGGCGATGGCAGGCTGAACTCATAGTCGGAGGCCACCAGCCCCGCCTCGCCCTCTACGGCGAGCCTCACCATGTTCAGCCGGTGGCGGTCGGCAGAGAGGCTGCTGTCGCGCTTCCACGGATTCTGCGGCGTGACGAGAAACCATACCTCGTCGAGCTGCAGCGCGTCGCGGAAGGTGGCGGCGAGGCGCACGTGGGCGTTGTGGATGGGGTCGAACGAACCGCCGAACAGTCCTGTCGCTTTCATCGCCTAACTGTTGAGAAATGCGGAAATGACGCTCAGCGCCTCGGCTTTCGCCTTCTCGAGGTCGTCGTTGACGATGACGACATCAAAGTCTTTGGCGAACGTGAGCTCGTAGGCAGCCTTTGCGAGACGCTCTTCTATAACGTCGGGCGCGTCGGTGGCGCGTGCCACGAGTCTCCGGCGCAGCTCTTCTACCGACGGCGGCTGTATGAAAATGCTGAGAGCCCGGGCGCCGTACTGCCCCTTGATGTTGCAGCCGCCCTTCACATCGACATCGAAGACGACGTTCTCTCCCGCTTCCGTCTGCCGCTCTACCTGCTGGCGCAGCGTGCCGTAGAATTTGTCGGTATATACCTCTTCGTATTCCACGAACTCGCCCTTGGCTATCTTGTCGCGGAAAGTGTCGGGAGAGATGAAGAAATATTCCACTCCGTCGCGCTCCGTCCCTCTCGGCTGGCGTGTGGTGCATGATATTGAGAAGTGCATGTTCAGTTCCGGATGCACCTTCATCAGCCATTGCACGATGGTTGACTTGCCGCTGCCGCTTGGCGCGCTGAATATGAGAAGTTTGCCCTGTGACATATCTTTCTGTTCTTGTTTTTCTTTTTCGGTCAGTATTGTAGTGTTTCTCCGGATGCCGTCGGTGGCACGGCCGCATTCCGTTACAATGCGTTCAGCACCTGCTCTTTTATCTGCTCCAGTTCGTCTTTCATCTTCACCACGATGTTCTGCATCTCCGCGTGGTTGCTTTTCGAGCCGGTGGTGTTTATCTCGCGTCCCATCTCCTGCGCTATGAATCCCAGTTTCTTGCCGGTCGGCTCGTCGAGCAGCATTGTCTCGCGGAAATACTGCAGGTGGTTTGTCAGGCGTTGCTTCTCTTCCGAGATGTCGAGTTTCTCGATGTAGTAGATAAGCTCCTGCTCCAGCCTGTTCTTGTCATAATCCACGGCGTTCAGCAGTTCGAGCTGTTCTGTGATGCGCTGGCGTATCTTCTCCGTGCGCACCTTCTCGTATTGCTCCAGTTCTTTCTGCAGACTCTGTATGTTGTCTATCTTCTCGGTGAATTTCCGTTGCAGTGCGGCGCCCTCCTGCTTGCGGAACTCAACGAGCTGTGCGAGGGCCTCGTTGATGGTGTCCAGCGCCACGGCCCATTCTTCCTCGCCCAGTTCCTCTGTCTCGGTGCGGCTCATCACGTCGGGCAGACGCAGCAGAGTGTTCCAGTCCATGGCGAGCGAGATGTCTTTGTGATAGGCTATCTCGTTTATCTTCTGATAGTAGAACTCCACCATGTCGGCGTTGATGGTGTTGTTGTTGCCCGTGGCGTCGGTGTCAATCCATATCGCAAACTCCACCTTGCCGCGCTTCAGGACATCGGCGATGAGCTGGCGTATCTCCATCTCCTTCTCCCTGTATAGCGGCGCGATGCGTGTGGAGAGGTCCAGAGCCTTGGAGTTGAGCGACTTTATCTCTACGTTTATCTTCTTATGGGCGAAAGCGGCTGTCGCTTTGCCAAAACCTGTCATTGACTGTATCATTTTCGTGGTTGTACGTTAAATTTATGCAAAAGTACAAATTTTCTGAGAAAAAAGTATTAAATTTGCACATAAATTAAATATTTATAGAATTTTCACGGTGTGCGCAGCCATTGCGCCATTGTGAAACAAAGCGTAAAGCCATGTCTTGCATCCTGCATATCGAAACAAGCACCACGGTCTGTTCTGTCGCCCTTAGCGAAGACGGGCAGTGCATATATCACGACGAGGACCGTTCCGGCCAGAACCACAACGAGCGCATCGGCACGTTTGTGGATGCCGCGCTGAGCTTCGCCGACAGCCACGCCATCCCCCTCGACGCCGTCGCCGTGTCGATGGGGCCCGGCTCGTACACCGGGCTGCGCATCGGCGTGTCGATGGCAAAAGGCATCTGCTATGCCTTGAACCTCCCCCTCGTCGCCGTCCCCACACTCGAGCTGCTGGCAGTGCCCGTGCTGCTGCGCCACGACGACCTGCCCGCCGACGCCCTCCTCTGCCCCATGATAGACGCGCGGCGCATGGAGGTCTATTCCGCTCTCTACGACCGCGCGCTGCACACGGTGAGAGAAATACGCGCCGAGGTGGTGGAGCCCGGGGCATACGACGAGATGCTCGCGCGGCATCCCGTATATTTCTTCGGAGACGGAGCGGAGAAGTGCAAGTCTGTCATCACCCACCCCAACGCACATTTCATCGACAACATACAGCCGTTGGCAAAGAATATGTCACCCCTTGCGGAGAAGCGTCTCATTACACGGAAGACAGAAGACGTGGCATATTTCGAACCTTTCTATCTCAAGGATTTTGTAGCCATAAAACCCAGGAAAACCCTATGAACATCAACGGAATGGATTACAACACGCAGCGCGAGAAACTGCGTATGCCCGAGTACGGCAGAAGCATACATCTCATGGTTGAGCACTGCATCGCACTGCCCGACAGGAGACAGCGGCAGGAGTGTGCCGAGAAGATTGTCAAAATCATGGAGCTGATGTTCCCCACACTGCGACAGCTGCCCGACTACAAGCACCGGCTGTGGGACCATCTCGCCATCATCAGCAACTTCAGGCTCGACATCGACTATCCCTATGAGGTCACCACGGCAGAGAAGATAAAGCAGCGGCCGTCCCAGCTGCCGTATCCGAAACACCGCATACCCGTCAGACACTACGGCAACCTTGTCTTCGAGACACTCGAACATATCAAGTCTATGCCCGAAGGAAAGGAGCGCGACGAACTGACACGCCTCGTTGCCAACCAGATGAAACGCGACCTCGTGATGTACGGCAACGCCTCGCCCGACAATGACCGCATCATATCGGACATCGCAAAGTTCACTGACGGACTGATACAGATCGACCCCAAGAAGTTCACCTTCGAGTTCATCGTCATAGACAAGAAACCGGAAGAAAAGACAAAGAAGAAGAAACGGAAGTAGTGTTGTTGTCCGTTTTGTAACTGTTGTCGTCAAAAAAAGAAAACAAAAGCCCCGTCAACTGAAAGAAACATGGATACATTCATCATCGAAGGAGGCAGGCCGCTGAGCGGCACCATCACTCCCCAAGGCGCGAAAAACGAGACGCTGCAGGTGGTCTGTGCCTCACTCCTCACCTCCGAGCCGGTGCGCATCTCCAACATCCCCGATATCCTTGATGTCAACAACCTCATCAGGCTCCTCACCGACATAGGCGTCAGAGTGACGCGGCATTCGCGCAACGAATACACCTTCCAGGCCGACCGGCTCAACCTCGACTATCTCGAGAGCGACGACTTCATACGCAAGTGCGCCTCGCTGAGAGGCTCCGTGCTTATGATAGGCCCGCTTCTCGGACGCTTCCGCCGTGCCGTCGTGGCAAAGCCCGGCGGCGACAAGATAGGGCGCCGCCGCCTCGACACCCATTTCCTCGGATTCTCCAAGCTCGGCGCAGACTTCCGCCATGTCGAGGGCAGGAATGTCTATGAGCTCAGGGCCGATGTCCTGAAAGGCACATACATGCTCCTTGACGAGGCTTCGGTGACCGGCACGGCAAACATCATCATGGCCGCCGTACTGGCACAAGGCGACACCACAATCTACAACGCCGCCTGCGAACCATACATACAGCAGCTCTGCCGCATGCTCAACGCCATGGGCGCCGACATCGAGGGCATTGGCAGCAACCTCCTGCGCATCAGGGGCGTTGACGCTCTTCACGGCTGCACACACCGCGTCCTGCCCGATATGATAGAGGTAGGCTCGTTCATCGGAATGTCTGCCATGGTCGGCAACGGAGTGCAGATAAAGAATGTGTCGGTGCCCGATCTCGGCATCATACCCGACGCCTTTCGCCGCCTCGGCATCGAGGTGATAGAGATGGGCGACGACCTCTTCATCCCCCACCACGACACATACACCGTCGATTCGTTCATCGACGGCACCATCATGACGCTTGCCGATGCACCGTGGCCCGGACTGACACCCGACCTGCTCAGCGTGCTCCTCGTTGTCGCGACACAGGCAAACGGCTCCGTACTCTTCCATCAGAAAATGTTCGAATCGCGACTCTTCTTCGTTGACAAACTCATAGACATGGGAGCCAACATCATCCTCTGCGACCCGCACCGCGCCGTCGTCGTAGGCCTCAACCACACACGCCGCCTCACGGCCGGAAGGATGACGTCGCCCGACATCAGGGCCGGCATAGCCCTGCTCATCGCAGCCCTCTCTGCCGACGGCACGTCGCGCATTGCGAACATCGCACAGATCGACCGCGGATACCAGGACATAGAACAACGTCTCAACGCCCTCGGCGCAAACATCACAAGACAATGATAAAGAACGACGACGTCTTCCGCATCGGGAAAATCGGAAAGGCACACGCACTGAAAGGCGAGCTGCAGATGCAGGTCGATGACGATGTCTTCGACAGGGTGGAGGCAGACTATGTGGTGCTGCAAATCGACGGCATCCTCGTACCCTTCTTCATCGAAGAATACCGCTTCCGGAGCGACGAGACTGCGCTGATAAAGTTCTGCGACATCGACACCGCAGAACAGGCACGCCGCCTGACAGGCTGCGAGGTCTTCTTCCCGAGGGCGTTGGCTGATGCCGACGGACAGGGCATGACATATGCCGAACTCGTGGGCTACACCGTCCTTGACACCGCCGGCAACAAGCCCGTAGGCGTCATACGCCATGTCGATGACACCACAGAGAACATCCTCTTCGAGCTTGACAACGGAATCCTCCTGCCCGCACCCGACGAGTTCATCGACGATATCAACCGGGAGACACTCACCGTCACCATGACCTTCCCGCAAGGGCTCCTCGAGATGAACTGAACGGGTTGACAACCCGCCAGCCCGCCAGCTTGTTTGCTGTCATCCCGCCAGCCCGCCAACCCCCAACAGAAAGAAACATGAAACAACAGATATGCATACTCGGTTCTACCGGCTCCATCGGCACACAGGCTCTTGAAGTCATCGCCGAACATCCCGACCTCTACGAGGCATACTGCCTGACGGCAAACAGCCAGGTGGAGAAGCTCGCCGAACAGGCACACCGTTTCCGTCCGGCAGCCGTCGTCATCGCCGATGAGACACACTACGACCGTCTCTGCACCCTCCTCGCCGACTGTCCCGACATAAAGGTCTATGCCGGAGCGCAGGCTCTTTGCGAAGTCGTGGAGGCAGAACCCGTCGATACCGTACTCGCCGCAATGGTGGGCTTTGCAGGGCTGCGACCCGCCATACACGCCATCCGCGCACACAAGAAAATCTGTCTCGCCAACAAGGAGACACTTGTCGTGGCGGGAGAACTCGTCATGCGCCTCGCACAGGAGTATCATGCGCCCGTCCTTCCCGTCGATTCAGAACATTCCGCCATATTCCAGAGCCTTGTCGGCGACCACGACAACGAGATAGAGAAGCTGCTGCTGACAGCCTCCGGCGGACCCTTCCTCCACCACTCTCCCGAACAGATGGCGGCCGTGACGGCTGCCGACGCCCTCCGACATCCCACATGGGACATGGGCGCGAAGATAACGATAGATTCCGCCACTATGATGAACAAGGGCTTCGAGGTCATCGAGGCAAGATGGCTCTTCGGCGTGCCGGCAGAGAAGATTCAGGTGCTCATACACCCGCAGTCCATACTGCACAGTGCGGTGCAGTATGTCGATGGCGCGGTGAAGGCACAGCTCGGCGTGCCCGATATGCGCCTGCCCATACAGTACGCCTTCTCCTACCCCCGCCGCCTGCATCTTTCCGGCGAGAGGCTCAACCTCTTCGGCAGAGCCCTCGAGTTCTACGAGCCCGACACACAACGCTTCCCGTGTCTCGCCCTCGCATACGAGGCATTGCGCAGAGGAGGCAACACACCCTGTGTCCTCAATGCCGCCAACGAAGTGGCGAACCTCGCTTTCCGCAACGCGCAGTGCTCCTTCCTCCACATGGCAGACGTGATAGCCGAGACGATGGCGCGCGTGCCGTTCATCCAGAACCCGACACTCCAGCAACTCTTCGACACGGATGCCGAGGCACGCCGTGTCGCAGCACAGTTGACAGACAAGTAGAGAATATTCTTTTCGTTCATGGCGTTCATAACGTTCGTAGCGTTCATAGCGTTATTGTCGTTCATGACGTTCGCAAATTAAAAACAAACACTTTTCATGGAAATATTTCTTATCAGAGCATTACAGTTCATCCTGTCCATCACCATCCTCGTCTTCCTCCACGAAGGCGGACATTTCGTATTCTCGAAGCTCTTCGGCGTTCGTGTCAACAAGTTCTACGTCTTCTTCGACTATAAGTTCCGCCTCTTCTCTACCTATTTCAACTGGTACCGCCGCCTGCGCGGCAAGGCCCCGGCGCGGCGCGACGCGGAAGGCAACTACGAATACGAAGGCACGGAATACGGCATAGGATGGATTCCCCTCGGCGGCTACTGCCAGATAGAAGGCATGATAGACGAGACACAGCACGATGTCGAGAAGCTCAGACAAGCCCCCAAGCCCTACGAGTTCCGCGGCAAGCCCGCATGGCAGCGGCTCCTCATCATGATTGGCGGTGTCCTCGTCAATTTCCTCCTCGCCCTCGTCATCTATTCCGCCGTGCTCTACACCTGGGGCGAAGACTATTATGCCATGAAGGACATGACGCTGGGCATGAAGTTCAACAGCGAGGCTAAAGCCCTCGGCTTCCGCGACGGCGACATCCTTCTCGGCACGGAGAAAGGCGAGTTCCGCGAGTTCTCCGCCGACGTCTTCCGCGACCTCTCCGCCGCCACGTCAGCATACGTCCTGCGTGACGGCCGCCGGCAGACCGTCACCCTCCCCGGAGATCTCAACCTCCTCTCCATGCTACAGTCCGACCCCGTCTTCGCACGTCCCCTCATACCGTGCGAGATAGACAGCGTGGCAGCCTCCACACCGGCAGAGGAGGCCGGGCTGAAGAAAGGCGACAGAATACTTTCCGTAAACGGGATAGCCGTCGATTCGTGGAACGAATACACCTACCAGACCGGCATCCTCGATGACAGGATGACCGAAGCCGTGACGGCCGCCGACAGCCTCGCCATACGCAACGTGACACTTTGTGTCAGGAGAAAAGACGCACAGACCGACACAATCTCCCTCACACTCACGCCGGATCTCCGTCTCGGCGTCATACAGACAAGTCTGCGCAACTACTACAAGCCGACACACGTCTCATACAGCCTGCTCGGAAGCCTGCCCGCCGGCGTACGCTACGGCATCGGCGTCCTGAAGGGATATGTCAGCGACCTGCGGTACGTCTTCTCGTCAGAAGGTGCGAAGTCTCTCGGAGGCTTCGGAGCGATAGGCTCGCTCTTCCCGCCCGTGTGGGACTGGATGCTCTTCTGGAAGATGACAGCCTTCCTCTCCATCATCCTCGCCTTCATGAACATTCTCCCCATCCCCGCCCTCGACGGCGGACATGTCCTCTTCCTCCTCTACGAGATGGTGACACGCCGCAAACCAAGCGACACCTTCCTCCTCCGCGCACAGTACGTCGGTATGGCTATCCTGCTCCTACTCATGCTCGTAGCCAATCTCAACGACGTGCTCAGATGGATAGGGCTGATGTGACATACTGCCACGTTTTGCCGATGGCAGTGATAGGAAAATCCCTTAGTCATCGTTTGTCAGTTTGTCTGAGAAGTCCTAACTTTGCGCCGGATTTCAAAAGACAAAACGATTATGAACGATTCGATGATTACATGGTGCGTCATTGCGGCAGTGCTGTTCTGCGCACTTCTCCTGCGTGCCGTCACCCGCAACGGTGCCACTCACCGTGGCGGCGGCGTTCGTCACAATCCGACACCCTTTTTTGAGTTAGGCAGAGATACAGACATCTTCTATGTTCCGGGAGACGACGAGATTCCGGGGATGGCAGACAAAACAGACGGCAGCGATGGAGTATAGTACGGACAAGCCGGACGACAGTGCTGTCTTGCGCAAGACGGCGGCGTTCCTTGCCGAATACGCCTCCCTGCTGTCGGGATGCGGGGCCACGTGCATCCGTATAGAGAAAAACACAAAGCGGATGGCGGCGGCGTTCGGCATGAACTCCGACACATTCATTATGCCGGCACATGTGTCGGTCTCGGTGTGGGATACCGACCGGACGAATGACATTACGGCTATGCGCAAGACCGCCAGCTGCGGCATAAGCTTCAATCTGAACGCAATGCTGAGCCGGCTCAGCTGGGAAGTGGCGGACAACGGCTTGAACCTTGAGGCGGCCGTCGAGCGTTTTGAACGCATAAAGATGACAAGACCGACGGGGAAACGGGAAGTGCTGCTTCTGGCAAGTTGCGCCAACGCTGCCTTCTGCCGCCTTTTCGGAGGCGACTGGTTTGCCATGATGACAGTCTTCGCCTCAACAATGGCAGGCTACAGACTAAAGCAAATCATGCTCGAGGACGGGTGCGACATACGTCTGACGTTCCTTTGCGCCTCATTCTTCTCGGCATCTGTCAGTGCCGGAGGGCACATCTTCAATATCGGTTCTACACAGGAACTGGCAATCGCCACAAGCGTCTTGTACTTGATTCCGGGAGTGCCGTATATAAATTCTGTCAGCGATATGATTTACAGACATTATCTGTGCGCGTACAGCCGCTTCTTGGACGCTGCCGTGCTGACCGCCTGCCTCTCTGCCGGGCTATGTGCCGGAATGCTCATTCTTGGGCTGAGGTGGTTTTAGGATACAGTTTCAGGAATTATGTGGAGTGATTTTTTTATTAATGTTTTCGGGGACGGCTTCTTTGCAGCGATAGCGGCTATCGGTTTTTCCAGCATCAGCAACACACCACGGCGTGCTTATCTGACGTGTGCCCTTATCGCAGCAGTCGGACATGCCATACGTTACGTGCTGACCAGCCCCGACTTATGCGGGCTACACATCATAATTGCCGGCACGGCGGCTTCGTTCGCCGTCGGGATGTTTGCCGTGTTGTTTGCGTCGCGTATAAAATGTCCGGCAGAGGTGTGCTTCTTCCCCGCACTGTTGCCGATGATACCCGGGATGTATGCCTACCGAACCGTTGAGGCTCTCTTGTCATGCCTGTATCATACCCGCGAAGATGTCTTCGGGCATTATTTTTATCTCTTCGCATACAATGGCCTTACATGTATGTTCATTATATTAGGTATGGTTGTAGGGGCTACAGTCCCCGTTTTCCTTTTGAAGAGACTGTCATTTACAGCAACGAGATAAGCCGGGTCTGCACGGTCGTTTTTCTTATACGATGGAACTAAGACAATTAAGATATTTTACAAAAGCCGCAGAGACACGCAACTTCTCGCATGCGGCAGCCTGTCTGAACATAGCACAGAGCTCGCTCTCGCAACAGATAAGGCAGTTGGAAGATGAACTCGGGACACAGCTCTTCATCCGCGACAGCCATTCCATACAGCTGACAGAGGCGGGAGAGGCGATTCTTCCGTTTGCCCTGCGCACTGTCCACGATGCAGAAGCCTGTGCCGACCGCATTCGTGACTTGCGCAAAATGCTGACAGGTACGCTCAATATCGGTGTCACACATTCTTTCAGCCCCATTCTCACTGAATCCGTTATATCTTTCATGAAGATGTATCCCAAGATAAAGGTCAATGTCGTCTATAAGCAGATGAACGAGCTGATGGAGCTGCTGTCCAACCACGAACTCGACTTTGTCCTTGCGTTCAAACCCATCCGCCCCCTGCCCAATGTCGAATCGCATATCCTGTTTCAGAACTCATTGTCGGCGATAGTCGGGAAGAATCATCCTCTCGCCTCAAAAGAGAGTGTCTCCGTCTCCGAACTTGGGAAATACGATCTGGCGCTTCCGTCAAAGGGCATGCAGGCACGCAATGCCTTTGACAGCATGGTGTCAGACCACGACATGTTCAAAATACGTATAGAACTGAATGATGTCAACACGCTGCTGAAACTTGTGCGTCAGACAAACCTCGTCACCGTTCTGGCTGAAAATTCCATATACGACGTGTGCGATATGAAAGCCGTGCCTGTCAATGTCCCCGACAACCAGATGTCGGGGTGCGTCCATATTCTGAAAGAGACCTATCGCAAACACTCCATGCAGGAGTTTATACGTATCCTTACCGAATCACTTGCCGTCAGACGTTTTCAGAACAATTGGATATAGAACCACCCTTAATATTTACCGCATTTGTCATGCGGGCATAACGAAGCGAGACCGTGCTGTAGAAAAAATGATTACAGCACGGTCGGGTCAAACAATCTGTCTTGTCAAAATCCCAGTCCTACCTCTTGTGCTGGGACGGCTGACGAGAGTGTCAATGCCGCTCCCATCATAGATGCGATAATAGTTCCAGTCTTCATAATGTATATTTATTTATTGTTGTCCGCTAAAACTTCGTCCCTCGCGTGCACGTGTATGCATGCACATGCAAGCCTCGAAAAATAAAAAATTGGGCTGGCTCCTGTTTGAG
>SFIS01000091.1 GCA_004555245.1 Bacteroidales bacterium | reverse complement strand
GATTCGAACCAGTAGCCGTCCGTGTTGTGTCCGTCAAGGGCATTGAGGAGGCTGAACGGAGCATAGACATCTTTGCTGTTGCACGAGAAGTGATAGCCGTCGTAGTTCTTCTTCAACAGGGCGTATGCCTCGGCGGCGCTCATTCCCGTATTCTCGGCAAAGTCTTCGACACATGGGCGGAGAACAGTGTCGAGCTCCTCCTGCGTGATGCCGCACAGTCCGGAATAGTCGTCGTACATGGAGATCTGCTTCAGGTTGTTCAGCTCAGAGAAGATGCTCATCTGCGAGAACTTCGTCACGCCCGTGATGAAGACAAACTTCAGATACGCCCCTTCGTCTTTCAGCACCTGGTAGAACTCTCGCAGCATCATGCGCATGGCCTCGAGCTGCTCAGTGTCGTAGAGCAGGCGCATGACAGGGGCGTCGTATTCGTCGAGTATGACAACCACCTGCTCGCCGGTCTGTTCGCAGGCACGGTGTATCAAGCCACGGAAACGTTTGCCGGGTGTCTCTTCCGCAATGTTTCTGCCATACAGTCTTTCGTAGTCGCTGATATAAAGCTCCAGTGCACTTCGCGCCTCGGGTATGGTGCAGTTCTTCAGCCCGCTCATCGTGAAATGCAGCACGGGATGTTTCTTCCACTCTTTCTCCAACTCCATTATCTTCAGTCCCTCGAACAGTTCTTTCCTGCCCTCGAAGTAGGCCTTGAACGTGTTGCACAGCAATGATTTGCCGAAGCGGCGCGGACGAGAGAGGAAAACATAAGTGTATCTATTGACAAGGTCGTAAACCATATCGGTCTTGTCAACATACACCAGACCCTTTTCGCGGATAAGGCGAAACTGGTCGGTATCTACTGGATAGCGGAATTTTCTCATAATCTGGTGTGAACTGTTTGATGCCGCAAAAATACAAAAAAATATTGATAATGCAAAGAGAATGTATGGAAAGTGTTTCTCTATACCCAAGAAAACCGGTTGGTCGGCAGCTCTCGCAGTGTCACTGTCCGGTAAACTTTATGATAGGTCCTGATTCATTTGCCGGACAGAAATAAAAGCAATTAGGGTTTCGCACAAGTCTGTCTCAAGCGTCGGTCAGCCTGAAAGGCTGTACTAAGCGAAGCGTCCGGATTCGCTTGCGATCTGACCCGAAGGCGAAGAATCCCGGGACAAAGTCTCGGGGTTAGGTACATGGGGGACAACTGTCTGGAAAACAGTACCTTGCTATATGCTTATTCTGATACGAGGTACTGCCTTTCAGGCAGTTCTTCAGCACCGACATACCGAGGGCTTCGCCCCCGGTTACGACCGCTTCGCTTAGTATAGCCTTCCAGGCTATCCCCTCACACGTTTTATGACAACAGGGACAACAGAGACAACTTTTCTGTTGCAGAAGGCTTGTTGTCTCTGTTGTCTGTGTTGTCGTAAAAATAACGCCCGCTTGTTTGCTGACGACAGGCGGAACTTGAGTAAAATAAATATCGGGAATGTATGGAAAGAAACAAATCCCCCACGGCTGATATGCAACCGTGGGGGATCTGTGTGTTATGGGGAGGTGTGTTATCTCACATAGAACTTGCGTCCGTTGACGATATACACGCCTGGCTGTAGGGTGTAGCGTGCAGAGCTGAGCTTCGCCATCTTTGCCACGCAGACACCGTTGGTGTTGTAGATGTTGACAACGGGGTCGGCAACACTCTCGGCGTTTGTTATGCCGGTCGGGATCTGGGCTGTGATATCTGAGTATCCGCTGCCTCCGTCCCATGTGAAGAAGTGCTTGCCAGCTTTAAGACCTTCGATATTGCCTGTCTGACCCTGGTTGCTGCCGCTGTTGAGGATGATGTTCACCGGTGCGCCTTCGATGCGCTGATACCACCATGTCTGGTTGTTGTACTGCTGCTGCTCGGCAACCTGTGTGCCCGGCCACTCACCGTTGGGTTTTCCGTTGTCGTTCCATGCGTAGATATGCGGAGCATTGGTTGACTGTACGTAGATTTCAACATAGTTCTGTGTCGGGTCAACAGGGTCGGGGTCAACAGGCGTTTCGCCCAGTTCTTTCTTCAGGAGTTCGTAGTCGCCGCCACCGTTCCATGAATAGTACCAGTTGCCGGTTGTCAGCCCTGTGATGTCGCCTGTCTGACTGCCGCTGCCGTTGTGGAAGATGATGCTTGCCGTTGAAGCGTCGAGGTGCTGATAATAATATGTCTCTCCGTCAACAGTGACTTCCTCGCTCAGATGCATGCCCGGCCATGCGCCCAGAAGATCGCCGCCGTCGTTCCATGCGTAGAGGTGTGGAGCGGACGATGCCTTGACGTAGATGTTGATGCCCTCGATTTGCGGACGTTCGGTGATGGTGTAGGCGTAGCTTACGATGTTCTTCACCGTGCCATCGACGAGTGCGCCTGCCTTCACCGTCGTCGTAGCCGTGATGTTGATTTTCACGGATCCCGTTGCCTGTGTGCTGTTTGCTGTCGGGTCGGTGCCGTCGAGTGTATAGACTATTGTGGCGTCAGGCTTGCTTGCCGTCAGTGTGACATCGAATGCCTCGTAGTATGTGCCGGATTTCTTGTCGGCTGTGACCTTGATGTCTGTCGGGTCTTCCGGCTCCGGCGTTATCGACGATGTGATGTCGGTGTAGCCTGTGCCGCCGTCGTATTCGAAGTATCTGTCTTCGGTGATGCCCTCGATGTCCTCGGTCTTGTTGCCGTTGCTGTTGAAGACGACGTTTACGGTGGTGACGTCGGCGAATGTCATGTACCAGAACTCCTGTCCTCCGACGGTCTTCTTGTCAGACAATGTCTTGCCTGGCCATGCGCCGTTGAGCTCTACCGTACTGCCGGTTTCCTTTGTCCATGCGTATAGGTTCGGGGCTGCCGCTGCCTTGACATAGATGGTGATGGTGGCGTTGGGGTCAGCCTTCTTGTATTTTGCGCTACCCGTGATTTCGTTGCCGTTGTCGTCTGTCGCGCCGTAGTTGACGGTGACTGTCTCGCCGTAGCTCATGCCTTCGCCGATGGTGAATGAAGTGCCGCTGGCAGGGATTTCCACCTTGCTGCCGCCGCCAATCTGATACCATCCCGAAACGGCTGCGTCGTTGAGCTTCGCCGTCACGTTGAGTGTCTCTGTCGTGAACGAGCCGCCTGCCGGGGTCAATACTATGCCTGCCTGGCCCGTAGCATCGTCGGCTGTGTAGAATGATGTGGTAGGTTTGTCTTCGAATGTCACGCTGCCGCCTTTCGCTACGGGAGAAGTGGTGTAGATGAACTGTCCGTCGTCGCCCACCTTGCCTCCTGTCCATCCTTTCACGAGGACGCGGAGCTGGCCTTGGGTCGTCGGGGCGGTGACGGTGATTGTGCCGCCTGCCGGCGTGTAGCTCTGGCCTGTCACGAGATCGACGTATGTGCCGTCAGGGCAGTCGGTGAATGTGGCGCCGCCGTTGATGGCAACGAGGGCGTAGCTGTCTTGGTAGGCACGCTTGAAGGCGTAGCCGCCGCCGGCGGTGCAGCCGTCCCACGTGTATTGTCCCTTGCGGAGGGCGGGGACAGAAGCGCGTATCTTGTTCAGACGGATGATGTGCTGTGCGAGGTCGG
The DNA here is from genome assembly GCA_004555245.1 of Bacteroidales bacterium. Lineage (GTDB taxonomy): Bacteria > Bacteroidota > Bacteroidia > Bacteroidales > Bacteroidaceae > Prevotella. The sequence continues at coordinate 4,260 of SFIS01000091.1, read as the reverse complement.
CGTTGAGGGTCTTGGCTACATTGCCCGAGGCGGTGTATTCGCAGAAGTCTGTCGCTGTCACGGAGCCTTCGAGATATTCGCCGAAGTATGCGCGGCCGGAATTCTTCACCGGCATGGCGGTGCCGCCGGCGTCAACCTTGCAGCCTTTCTTGAACTCAACCTCTGAGCCATAATATAAACAAGGTATGCCGCGGAAGGTGAACATCAGCGAGAGGTTCTCTGCCCACTGTGCCGTGCCGCCGTTGAAGCGTGTGCCGTCGCTGGGTCCGGGGCAGTAGTCGTGAGAATCGACATAGACCACGTTGAACGATGCGTCGTTGTACAAGTGGTCGCCGCTCTTGGCTACGTTGACAGCAGCCCCTGCACTGTTGAAGTTGTAGTGCATCGGGAAGTCGATGATGTTGAAGCCGGAAGCCTGGCTGTAGTCCGGCTCGTGCCATGCACCGTTCTGCATGAAGACATTGTCAGAGGTCTCGTTGAACTCGGTCTCAGCTTCGCACAGTGCCATCGGGCCGACAGGGGAGTCATGGCCTTCGGGCAACACCTGTGTGTCCCAGTATGCCTGGCTGCCGTCATACTGGTCGAGAAGCGACTGTGGAGATTTCCATGTGTAGAAATAGCTTGAGAGGTTTGCCTGTCCGCGGTAGGTCACGTCAGAGTAACGGGCGCAGCACTCACCGAACATATAGAACGGACAGCCGTTGAGACGCTTGCTCTTGTACTGCTCGCCGAGGGCGAGGAACTGCGGGATGAACTGCTTGTTGAACGTGAGGCGCGAGATGTGGCCCGTGGTGTCGATACGGAAGCCGTCAACGCCCATCTTGATGAACTCGCCGTAGCATTTCACGAGATATTCTGCAACGGTGTTGTTCTCGGTGTTGAGATCGACGCAGTCGCCTGCTATCTGACCCCACCAGCGGTTGGGGTAGTCCCAGTTCCAGCCGGTGGCGTAGTGGTGGTAGTAGTTGTGGTTGTCGTATTGCGGCTGCTTGAAATATTTGAAGCGTGCCTCATACTGCTTTGCGCCCGTCAAATCGTTGTAGTTGGCGGGCAGACGGTCGTAGTTCGGGATGACGGAAGCCGATACCGACGCCTGGTCCTTGATGTTCTGGCTGCGTGTGAAGAGCGGGTTGAGATATGCCTCGCCGAAGTTGCCCGTGTGGTTGAGCACGATGTCGAGGATGATTTTCATCCCTTTTGCGTGGGCGGCGTCGATGAGGCTTTGGAATGTGACGTCTTCTGAAGCGCCCCATTTCTTGCGGCTCTCGTAGCGGAGGTCAACCTTCGACATGTCCATGGCATGATAGCCGTGGAAGTCTGTGCCTGAGCAGTTCTGTACGACGGGGGTGATCCAGATGGCGGTGAAGCCGAGTGCCTTGATGTAGTCAAGACGGTCTATCAGACCCTTGAAATCGCCGCGCCAGTCGGGGTCGCCGTTGGCAATCTGTACATCCTGATGGTCCCAGCCGCAGACGTTGTTCGTCGGGTCGCCGTCGTAGAAGCGGGTGGTCATCGCGAAGTAGATGGTCTCGTCACGGAAGTCCGTGCGGTTCTGTGTGAACACATTGTCGGCTGAGGCACTCTGAGGCATGGCAACGGCCCACATCAGCAGTGTCAGCAAAAGAAGCGTAAAGTTTCTTTTCATCTTTGTAATAGCTAAATTTTAGTGTTTTCTATACGTTAGTTCCGGAATTCGGATGCAAAATTAGTTATGACAAAGCCGTTGCAAAGATGATTTCGGTCAAAAAATGATACATTTCCCGTGCAAACCTTTGCACGCATGGTTTTGCAAATGTCATGAATAGTTATGAACAGAAACAGACAGAGGGGATGTCAGTCTGACATACTGACATCCCCTCTGTTAGGGAGGTTCTGGCGCATGGCGGTCATTTCATTCCCCTTGCCTTGAATATAAGTTCTTTCGCATTGTTGATGTCCTGGAACTTCTTTGTCGCCGCCGCCTTCACGTCGTCTCCGAGCGTTGCGACACGGTCGGGATGATGCTTGATGGCCATCTGCCGGTAGGCCTTGCGCACCTCGTCGTCTGTCGCGTCTTCCGTTATGCCGAGCACGGCGTAGGCGTCGTCAATGGATTCTCCTCCGAGATGCAGCATCTGGTCGATGAGTTGCGGGTCGAGGTCGAGGTCAGCCGCTACGGCTTTCAGGGCGTCGCTCTCACGTGTGTCTGTCGTGCCGTCGGCTTTCGCTATCTCGCACAGGAAGGCGAGCAGCTGCATACGATGTTCGGGCGTCATGTGACGCGACATCTCATGGCACGCTTCGTGAATCTGTCTGCGCCACAAGGCGTCGCCGTTGCGCTTGCGGTAGTCGAAGAGGTTCATGAGGATTCTGTTGCCCTCTTCGGCAGCCTCTTCGCCGAACGACATGCGCAGGAAGCGGCGCACCAGCTCCATCTCCGAGTGCATGATTCTTCCGTCTGCCTGTATGATGTGGGCGGCAAGTACCATGAGCGAGAAGAGGAAGCCGTTGCGCTCGCCTGCCGCCGCTTTACCCGCCTCGCCGTATGCCTCGCCGTCGTCGTCGTCGTACTGCCCGTTGATGTTCTGTCGCGGACGGCTCCCGCTGTCAGTGAAGATGTCGAAGATGGAGCCGAGGGCAAAGCCTGCCAGCGCTCCGAGTATGCTCTGGCTGTTGATCCATCCCAGCCAGCCGCCTATCCATTTGCCGAATGCCATGTGATGTGTTGGGTTTTTGAGTTTTTTTGCTGTTGCAAAGTTAAGCATAATATCTGAGAGCCGCAACACTTTCCGGAAAAGAAATCCGCAAAGCCTGAAAGTTTTCTATCCCCCACACGTTTTATGACAACAGGGACAACAGAGATTCCCTCTGCTTGTTATGGTTTTCCGCGCATAGTATTTTTTAGAAGACAACAGGGACAACAGAGACAACAGAAACAACTTTTCTGTTGCAGAGGTAATCCCCGTTGTATTTGTTGTATGTCACCTCGTGACATCCCCCGTTGCGCCCGTTCCTTCTGTTGTTTCTGTTGTCTGTGTTGTCGTTTAAAAAAGTACGAGGGTTTCCACACCCTTGGCTGTCATTTTGTCAAAGCCGGTTTGGCGGTGCAAGACGCCCTGATCTATCCACTTGAACGCCGCGAGAATCGTCTGTAGCTTCGCGGAAGAGGTGAAGCACGGAAATTCGCGGATTTTCGGCACTTTTGTGTATAATATTGTATATCAGCGGTTTGTGTGTTTTTGTAAGCCCAAAACCGCAGTCCGGGACTTGAAAATACATGGATTTTCAGTGCAAAACAGCCTATTTTGGGTTGTGAAACAGTCTGTTTTGCATCGCCACTTTGACTGTTTCGCCCCGTCACTTTGACTATCTTGCGGTCCAAGATAGTCAAAGTTGCAGTTCGGGATGCCCGGAATGGGGTGGTGAGAGGCATTTTCCTGTGTTGCGAAATGTTAAATCCGTGATTTCCGTTTGTCAAGATTTTTCGGAATACATAACCTCCGGACACAAAAAAACGACTTGACAGAATGATAGCCGGAACAGGTGTCTGACTGTCATTCTGTCAAGCCGGAGAGGGGGAACGGCGGCGTGTGGTGTCCGTCAATCTGGCGGGAGATATTGATAGGCGAGCCTCTCGTCGCCCGACCAGCAGTGTATGATGCCGCAATATCTGAAGCCTTCTTTCAGCACGGCGTTCTGCATCACGGTGTTGTCGCGGTGGGTGTCGATGCGCAGGCTCTTGTATCGGCTGAGGGCGAAGGTGATGACGCTGTGCATGACGCCCCGCACCTCGCCGCTGCTGGCAATGCGGTGGATGGTGGCGTAGGGGCAGTCGGCAAGCCATGCGCCGTCGTATATCTCGGCGTAGGTGGGGTCGTCGCCGCCGCGGAGGAGGAAGGTGGCGACGATTCTGCCCTCGTGAAGGCATACATAGCTGTCGCCGCTGGCGATGTCGTCGCGCAGGAGCTGATAGGAGGGGTAGCCGCCGGTCCATTGGCTGGGGTTGCCGGAGGATGCCATGAAGCGGCGGGCATGGGCGAATATCTCCTGGAGGCGCGGAAGGTCGGCCTCGACGGCGGGGCGGATGGTGAGCGGGGTGGTGTGGGAGTGGCGGTTCATGTGTGTCGGGAGATTAGGTGAGGGCAGGGGAGAGGGGCGGCTGGCTCTCTGTCCCTGCCTTATACGGAACAGAAGAAGGAGACGAGGAACGGGACGGAGAAATCCGTCACGAAGCCGTGGAAGATGCTGAGGATGGCGAAGCGCTCGCCGGAGGTGCGGGTG
>SFIS01000028.1 GCA_004555245.1 Bacteroidales bacterium | reverse complement strand
CGCCGTATGCCGAACGGCACGTACGGTGGTGTGAGAGGTCGGTAAACATGAAAGTAGGAGATAAACACCTACGATTAGTGTTTACCTCCTACTCGATTTATTGTAGGTGGGTTGCAGAGTAGATTCAAATCGTGTGGAGATGCTGATGTCCTGCGGAACAGCTGTATTTTCTCCGTCTATATTGAAAAATACTAAAAACGTGATGATTTTTTGCTAAGGTAAACAATTTTTTTGTATCTTTGCAATCACAAGCATGTATGCGTGGCACAGTAGCGCCATTGCCGTACAATTAGCATACCAACCGAAACCTAACCAATCGCAATGACAGAAACGGCTTATTGTCTTCTTCTGAAGAGTATGGTTGCCATGGCGTGCGTCGTCTTTGTGGCATTATATTTCGTCAAGGCGGGATACGGCAAGTTCCGTACGCCGGGCTGGGGTTTTTCCATCAACAACAAATTAGCCTGGGTGTTGATGGAAGCGCCAGTCTTTTTCACCATGGCAGTGTTATGGCTCCAGTCAGCCGACCCATGGCTCCTGCCCCAGCTTGTTCTTTTCTTGCTGTTTGAGCTGCACTATTTCCAGCGTTCGTTTGTCTTCCCTCTGCTGCTGAAAGGCAAGGGCAGCATGCCGGTGTGCATCATGCTGATGGGCGTGACGTTCAATGTCGTCAACGGCATGATGCAGGCAGGCGGCTTGTTCCTGTTCCCTCCTGCAGAGTATGCGGACGGCGCAGCCTATCTCATTCAGCCCCGCACGTTAGCAGGCATCGCCATCTTCTTTGCCGGCATGGCAGTCAATATTCATTCAGACCATGTGATACGCTCGTTGCGCAAGCCTGGCGACACGAACCATTATCTTCCGGAGAGGGGGATGTACCGATTTGTCACGTCTGCCAATTATTTCGGCGAACTGGTTGAATGGACTGGCTTCGCCATCGCTTCGTCAACATGGGCTTCGTGGGTGTTCGTGTTGTGGACGGCTGCCAACCTTGTCCCGCGTGCCGCAGCTATATATAATAGGTACGCTGAGGAGTTTGGCGATGTTGTCTATAGCCGCAAACGGATTATTCCGTTTGTGTATTAGTTCTTAAGTTGACAAGTTCACAAGTTGACGAGTTGACAAGTTGATAGTTTTGAAGTAACGAGTAGATAAACAAACAAAGCCTAAAACAAAAAAAATAACGAAATAAATATGTCAAGCAAGATTTTCACTCCGGTCCGGATAGGTCCGTTGACTTTGCGAAACCGCACGATACGTTCTGCCGCGTTCGAGAGCATGTGTCCCGGCAATGCTCCGTCAGAGCAGTTGTTGAAATATCATCAGTCTGTCGCGGCAGGCGGTGTTGGAATGACGACAGTGGCTTATGCCGCCGTCACTCAAAGCGGTTTGTCGTTCGAGCGTCAGCTGTGGATGCGCAAGGAGATAGTAGGAGGCTTGCGCCAGCTCACCGATGCGGTACACGCGGAGGGCGCAGCGGCGTCCATCCAGTTGGGACATTGCGGCAATATGTCGCACAAGAGCATCTGCGGCTGTACGCCGGTCGGCGCCACGACAGGTTTCAACCTCTATTCTCCGACCTTTGTCAGAGGGCTGCGCACCGACGAGTTGCCCGCCATGGCCCGGGCTTATGGCGACGCTGTACGTCTGGCGCGCGAGGCAGGCTTCGACGCTGTCGAGATACATGCCGGTCACGGCTATCTCATCAGCCAGTTCCTTTCGCCCTACACCAACCGCCGCCATGACATCTACGGCGGCACGCTGGAAAACCGGATGCGTTTCATGGACGAGTGTATGGAGGAGGTGATGAAGGCGGCAGGCGACGACATGGCGGTTATAGTGAAGATGAACATGCGCGACGGCTTCAAGGGCGGTATGGAGACCGACGAGGCGTTGCAGGTGGCGAAGCGTCTGCAGGCAGACGGTGTCCATGCCCTCGTGCTGAGCGGCGGCTTTGTCAGCAAGGCTCCAATGTATGTCATGCGCGGTGCGATGCCCATACGCAGCATGACGCATTACATGACGACATGGTGGCTGAAATACGGTGTGCGGATGGTGGGGAAATGGATGATTCCCACCGTACCGTTCAAGGAGGCTTACTTCCTCGACGACGCCCTGCTGTTCCGCAGGGCCCTGCCGGATATGCCGCTGATATATGTCGGAGGTCTCGTGGCGAAAGACAAGGTGGAGGAGGTGCTTGACCACGGCTTCTGTGCCGTGCAGATGGGCAGGGCACTGCTGAACGACCCGGCGTTTGTCAACAAGATGCGCGACGACGACCACGCACGCTGCGGATGCCGCCACAGCAACTATTGCATCGCGCGTATGTACACAATCGATATGGCGTGCCATCAGCATCTTGAAGAAGAGCTGCCGCCGTGTCTGAAAAAAGAAATAGACAAACTGGAAATGCTATGAAAGAATATGCTGTCATAACCGGCGCCGACGGCTGCATGGGCACAGAGATTGCCCGCGCAGTGGCCCGCCAGGGCTATCATGTGGTGATGGCGTGCTGCAACCTTGAGCGTGCGCACAAGAAGCGCAGTATGCTTGTGGCTGATACGGGGAACGAAGACATCGAGGTGATGTTCATCGACCTTGCGTCGTTGCAGACAGTGAAGGATTTCGCCGACAGGCTGCAGGAGCGCCATGCCCGTGTGGCGCTGCTGATGAACAACGCCGGCATTCTCGAGACCGAGGGGCGCACCATCACCGTTGACGGACTGGAGCGCACGGTGAGTGTCAACTATGTAGGCCACTATCTCCTGACACGCCTGCTGCTGCCCATGATGCATCGCGGGAGTCGCATCGTCAGTATGGCGTCTCTGACCTACCGCTTCGGCAGACTGTATTTCCCGGAGTTCTTCACGCTCGGGTGCCGGGGGTTCTTCTGGAGGATATTCCCGTATTCAAACACGAAGCTTGCACTGACGATGTTCACGCGCAAGCTCGCACAGCTGACGGCAGGGCAGGGCATCACGGTGAACTGTGCCGACCCCGGCATCGTCTCCACCGACATCATCGCCTTCAAGATGTGGTTCGACAAGCTGACCGACATCTTTTTCCGACCCATCATACGCACTCCGGCACAAGGGGCGGCAACAGCCGTGCATCTCCTCCTCTCTCCAGAGGTGGAGGGAGAGAGCGGCGGCTTCTACGCTTCATGCAAACGGCGGAGGCTGTCTGGGCGGTATGCCGATGCCGAAACGACAGAGCTGTTGTGGACACTGACGGAGCAGAGGGTGGAGAGATGGCTGTGAGATGAATGCGAAAGGCTGCATAAAGCGAAATGCGGAAAAGTCATCTGGCGCTCCGGGATGACTTTTCCGCATTGTCTTTATGTCAAAATAGTATCAGTCGCCGACATGGATATGTACTATAATACATCAGCGGTATCATACAAAATGGTGTGATAGATGTATTATTTACACCATAAAAGCAGGCGTGTTTTAAAAAACTAAGAGATAATCACCATCACTGGTAATTATCTCTTACATGTTTTCAAATGTGTTTAGGCTTAAGTAAGTTTTCCCACGCGCATGTGGACGATTTATAATAGGTATTACAAAGATTGGTCGTTATTTTCAAGCATTTCAAGAACTGAAAGTTTCATAATGTAACATCAAGCTTCGTGCCGGAATTTTGAGGTGTCACATACGGGTGAAAATCTTCTTTTCTTGATTTCGATGCAAAGGTACTAATTTTTTGACATATATCAACAATGTTTTACAAAAAACTTTTGTTAAAAAACCATAATGCATTTGGTGTGTTTCACTTTCGTGTAGTTTGCAATGTAGTGTCAGTCTGTCTTAGAAATGGTATTTTGACTACTATCACTCTGAAAGACTGATTGTTACTCTTGGTCTTTACTTTGGCGATGTGCCAATCGTCAGGGAACATGACGATGAATTTGTTTTCGCTCACTTCTATTGTTTCGCATAGTTCGGGCGTGTAATTATACCTCACGACGTCGTATTTGTATGCAGTAGATGGTGTGGAGGAGTTATGGTCGAGCCGTCTGAATCCCTCTGTTCCTTTCACTACGAGCATGAAGTCGATATTGAAGCGGTGGCTTTCAGACTTGCGTTTGGAGAGTTCCTCGTTCTTGCTGTCCTCGACAGATGCTATGAGGTTTGTGCCCGGAATGCGGTGTTTGCCTGCCCTGATGTTCGTCAGGTCGGTGTTCTGCAGCCATGCGAACATCGCGCCCCATGTCTCCGGAGCTTTGTGGTAGCAGACATACATGTCGGTGACGTTCACGCTTTCGTCGGGCGACGCCTTGGTGAATCCGTTGCGCCATGCGCCGCTCTCCATCCATTGTCTTGCCTTTTCCGTCAGTTTCCTGTCGATGTAGGTGTTGGTGTAGATACATTTCTTCTTTTTTGCCGAGCAGTGAGCGGCGTCGCGCGAGAGGGTAGGGGCGAAGAGGAGTGCTGTCATTACGGCGGCTGTGATGATAGAGTGTCTGGGGTTCATAGTTGTTGTAGGTTTCAGGTTGGTATTATTGGGTGTAATGCGGTAAGGCAGACATGTGGCGGCGTGCAAGACGGTGGCAGATGAAACTGTGGCGAAACCGTCGTGCCTGACTGCCGGACATGGGCAAGGTGTAGCTGCCGACTACAAAATTAGTCATTTTTTTTGGTAATATGAAATAAAATAGGTACTTTTGCAGAAATAATCTGAAAAAGACGCGCCTCACGGTTAGTCGCAATGATTGCAAAATAGAATATGTACACCTGTTTACTGAAATATTTCCCGGATCTCACACCTGCTCAACGCAGTCAGTATGCCGCTCTCGACGCATTGTACAGAGACTGGAACTCGAAGATAAATGTCATCTCGCGCAAAGACATCGACAACCTTTACGAGCATCATGTGCTGCATTCTCTCGGCATAGCGAAGGCTATCAACTTCCGTCCCGGCACAAAGGTGCTTGACTTCGGCTGCGGCGGCGGTTTCCCCGGCATTCCGCTTGCCGTCATGTTCCCGGAAGTCAGCTTCACGCTGATAGACGGCACTGGGAAGAAAGTACGCGTGGCGCAGGAGGTGGCAGACAGCATAGGGCTGAAGAACGTGACGGCATTCCACCGGCGTGGCGAAGAGGAGAAGGGCTTGTACGATTTCGTAGTCTCGCGAGCCGTAATGCAGCTGCCAGACCTGTATAAGATAGTCAGGAAGAACATCTCCACCCGCCAGCAGAACGCCATGCCAAACGGCATCTTCTGTCTGAAGGGCGGCACACTCGATGCAGAGCTGCGTCCTTTCCGCAATGTCGTGGAGAAGACAGAACTGTCGGGATGGTTTGCCGAAGAATGGTTCAAAGAGAAATATCTCATCTATCTGCCACGCTGACGCGAGAGCCGCCTTCATGCAAGCAAGAAACATTCACCGTACCAACCATCAACGACCAGCAGATTCACCTTGGACTTCACAACCATAACACAATACGACCTCTGGCTCCTCCCGCTGCTGTCAGGGCCACACACCATGTTCTTCGACGCCTTCGCCCAGATTCTCACAGCCGGCGTGACATGGATATTGCTCTATATCATCCTCTTCTTCATCGTGATAAAGAACAACGAGACGATGGGGCAGATAGGGCTTGTCGTGCTCTCGGTGGCGGTATGCATCCTCTTTGCCGACGGCATGGCCGACGGCATCGCAAAACCCCTGTGCATGAGGCTGCGCCCGCTGAACGACCCCGACGTGCGCCCCATGCTGAATCTCGTGGCGGGCATGGCGGACAAAAACTACAGCTTCTTCTCGGCACACGCCGCCAACACCTTCTCCGTCTGCGTCTTCTTCATGCTGCTCGTGAGGCATCTGTGGTTCGCCGTCGCAATGGCAGGATGGTCGCTGCTGAACTGCTGGACACGCATCTATCTATGTATGCACTATCCGTCTGACATCCTTGTCGGACTGCTGTGGGGCGCATTTGTCGGCATCGCGGTATATCTCGTCTATCGCCGTCTTTACAACCGCATCTCGCCCAAGCTGCATTTCATCTCGTCGCAATACACGCGCTCGGGCTATGCCCTCTCTGACGTCTATCTTGTCATGAACGTCATACTCTTCACCATACTCTATGCCGTCATCCGTGCGCTGACGCTGATGTGACGGACCGAAAAAAAACATCCTGTTTCAAATGACAGACAACCAGCTACATATCAGAATCTCTGACTACGACTATCCTTTGCCCGACAGCCGCATCGCCAGATACCCTCTGGCAGAGCGCGACACGAGCAAACTGCTTATATATAATAAAGGTGAGATCTCGCACAGGACATTCTCTGACCTGCCTGACCTCATACCCGAAGGCGAGCTGATGGTGTTCAACAACACCCGTGTGATACAGGCGCGCCTGCACTTCCGCAAAGAGACGGGAGCCCTGATAGAAGTCTTCCTCCTCGAACCCCATGCGCCGGCAGACTACGAGCAGATGTTCCAGACTGACAGCCAATGCGAGTGGCTGTGCCTCGTAGGAAACCTGAAGAAATGGAAGGGCGGCATTCTCTCGCGCCGATTCAATGTCGGGACGACACCGGTCACGCTGACAGCCGAGCGGCTCGGAGTGAAAGGCAACAGCCACATCGTACGGTTCGGATGGGACAACAACGCCGTACATTTCGCCGACATCCTCGATGCGGCAGGCGAATTGCCCATTCCGCCTTACCTCAACCGCGACACGGAGGAGAGCGACAAGACAACCTACCAGACCGTATATTCAAAAATTAAAGGCAGCGTTGCCGCACCTACAGCCGGACTGCATTTCACACCAGCCGTGCTGCAGCGTCTCGACGAGCGCGGAGTGGAACGGGCAGAATTGACACTGCATGTCGGAGCCGGGACATTCCGGCCCGTGAAGACTGAAGACATCAGCGGACACAGCATGCACACAGAGTATATCTCGGTGAACAAAGAGATTCTCGAACGCCTGCTCGCTCACCGGTGCAAGGCAACAGCCGTCGGCACCACATCTGTGCGCACACTCGAAAGCCTCTATTACATCGGATGCCACATCCTTGCACATCCGGAGGCCGTCACTGACGACGACCTGCATGTCAGGCAGTGGGAACCCTATCAGACACTATGTGCTGACACATCGCATACCCCGACACCGCCTTCGGCAGAAGATGCCGTCAGGGCCGTTGCCGCATATCTCGACCGCCACGGGATGGAGGTGCTGCACGCTTCGACGCAGATTATCATCGCGCCCGGATACGAATACAAGATTGTACGCCGCCTGATAACAAACTTCCATCAGCCGAAATCGACACTCCTGCTGCTTGTCTCGGCCCTTGTAGGCGAACGGTGGCACGACATCTACGACTATGCTTTGGACAACGGCTTCCGTTTCCTCAGCTATGGCGATTCATCACTCTTAATACCTTAGACGAAAATGAAAATAGGAGATAAAGTAAGATTCCTCTTTGACGTAGGCGGCGGCACAGTGGCTGCCATAAAGGGAAACATCGTAATGGTGGAAGATGCCGACGGCTTCCAGATTCCTACACCCATAAACGAACTCGTCGTTGAAGCCGAAGAGCAGAACTACTCAACCGCAAGCATGGTGGCTGCCATGCAGCGCGACCGGAAGAAACAGGACAGCCTGAAATCCGACGGACGCAGCATGCGCTCTATCCTGAACGACGGCATGGACGAGGTGGAGGCAGAACTGGCGGCAGATGTCCGACGTCAGGAAGACGACCCGGCGATGAAAGACATCTCGTTCCGCAAACCGGCGGAAGAACGCAAGGGCGGAAACAAACTCAGCGCATACCTCGCCTTTGTGCCAGTAGATGTGAAGCAGGTCACGAACACGCAGTTCGAGACATATCTCGTCAATGATTCAAACTACTATCTGCAGTATGTCTATATGTCTGCCGAGAACAACAACTGGATTCTGAGAGCGTCTGGCGTGCTCGAACCCAACACGAAAGAATACATCGAAGAGTTCGCGCAGCGCGACGTCAACGCTCTCGGCAGGGTCTGCATACAGATGCACGCCTTCAAGAAAGACAAACCCTTCACGCTGAAGAAACCCGTCAGCGTCGCAATGCGCATCGACCAGGTGAAGTTTTACAAGCTCCACACCTTCCAGCCCAACGACTTCTTCGAACAGCCCGCTCTGCTCTACACCATCATTGAAGACGACAGGCTCGCACACTCTATACTCATAGATGCCGACACGCTGAAGAACGAGATGTTTGACGACATCGTCGAGACGGCAGAAGCGGAGACATCGCAGAACCAGACGCCACGCCATGGGCTGGAGGACGCTCTCGTCGTTGACCTCCATGCGGAGAAACTGCTTGACAGCACTGCAGGAATGTCGTCGGCTGACATTCTCAACTACCAGCTTGAACACTTCCGCACGGTGATGAAAGAACACCGTGCGCAGAAAGGAAAGAAAATAATCTTCATACACGGAAAAGGCGAGGGAGTGCTGCGCCATGCCATCATACACGAGCTGAACTATCGCTACAAGACGTGTACATACCAGGACGCCTCGTTCCGGGAATACGGTTACGGAGCTACGCAGGTGACCGTAAAATGACGGCAGGGCACGACAAGACGCACTGCATTCTTCATACCACATTTCTTAACATAATCAGTCTATGCCTAACTTTGGATACATCACCGTGGCGGCCGCCGTTCCCGCAACACGCGTTGCCGATGTGCAATATAACGTAGAGGAAATTGAACGCATCATAGAAGAAGCCGAGAAGCGAGGCGTCGAACTCCTCGTCTTCCCCGAACTGTGCATCACCGGCTATACATGCCAGGACCTTTTCAGGTCCGTACATCTGCTCGATGCGTCAGACGAGGCCCTCACCATACTAACCGACTTCAGCCTCGGCAGAGGCATCACCTTTGTCGTCGGTGCGCCGCACAGACAGGACGACCGCCTCATGAACACCGCCGTCATCATCTCCAACGGACAGCGACACTATGTACACAAGACCTTCCTGCCGAACTATAACGAGTTCTACGAGAAACGATGGTTCTCCGTCGAGGCGGTAGATGCCGAGCCGAGAATCTTCCGCCTGCCGTCGGGGATCACTTTCGGAGTGGAGATATGCGAAGACCTCTGGTCTGCCATACCGCCAAGCAGCAAGCTGGCGACATCCGGAGCGGACATCATACTCAACCTCTCCGCCACGGACGAACTCATCGGAAAACATGCCTATCTCCTTTCTCTCCTCGCCCAGCAGAGCGCAAGGACGATGTCGGGATATGTCTATAGCTCGTGCGGCTTCGGAGAATCGACACAGGACGTGGTGTACGGAGGCAATGCCATCATCTACGAGAATGGTGTGCAGCTCGCACATTCAGAGCGTTTCTCACTGACACCGCAGCTTGTCATAAGCCAGATCGATGTCGAACGCCTCCGCTCAGAACGCCGTGCAAACACCACTTTCGGACGTGCGCAGGGCTCGCTAATGTCAAAGGCAGAGGTGGTCAACCTCGAACTCGACGACGAGGCATACAACGCCATACTGAAACGCTTCTCACTCACACGGCGATACGACCCCCATCCCTTCATCCCGAAGACAGACGACATGAAGACTTCCTGCGAGGAAATATTCAACATACAGGTAATGGGACTTGCCAAACGCCTCAGACACATAAATGCCAAAAATGTGGTGATAGGCATCAGCGGAGGCCTCGATTCGACACTCGCACTACTCGTCTGCGTAAAGACATTTGACAAACTCGGACTGCCACGCACCGGCATACACGGCATCACCATGCCCGGCTTCGGCACCACGTCGCGCACACACGACAACGCCGTCTCGCTCATGAACGCACTCGGCATCACACAGCGCGAAATACCGATAGCAACGGCTGTAGGACAACACTTCGCCGACATCAGGCATGACCCCGAACTACACGATGTGACATACGAGAACTCGCAGGCCAGATACCGCACCATGCTGCTAATGGACATTGCCAACCAGGTGGGAGGAATAGTGATAGGCACAGGCGACCTCTCCGAACTCGCTCTCGGATGGGCGACATACAACGGCGACCACATGTCGATGTACGCCGTCAATGTATCTGTACCGAAGACGCTCATACGATACCTCGTGGAATATGTGGCAGACTACGAGATGAACAACGATGCGAAGGCAACGCTCACAGACATTGTGGACACTCCAATATCGCCGGAACTTATCCCGGCAGACGGGAACGGAGAGATAAAACAGAAGACGGAAGACCTCGTAGGTCCGTACGAGTTGCACGACTTCTTCCTCTACCATTTCCTCCGCTTCGGCTTCTCGCCCGCAAAACTGCTGTTCCTTGCCAACAACGCATTCAGCGGAATGTATGACGAGGAGACTGTGAGACACTGGCTGAAAACATTCGTCAGACGATTCTTCCAGCAGCAATACAAACGTTCCTGTCTGCCCGACGGACCGAAAGTAGGCTCTGTATCACTCTCGCCGAGAGGCGACTGGCGAATGCCGTCAGACGCATCGCCGGCACTATGGCAACTCGACTGAATATGATGCGCAAACTCTTTCTGCGCCCCGAAAAATGCGGAATTTTTGACCCGCATACAAAAAAAGCCGGCAAATGTTTGGTAGTTTCAGAAAATAATAGTACCTTTGCACTCGCTTTAAGCACAATGCTGTTTAAGTCATAAAAAACCTTTGGTTTGGAAGGTTGGGTGAGTGGCTGAAACCACCAGTTTGCTAAACTGACGTACGGGTTTACCGTACCGGGGGTTCGAATCCCCCACCTTCCGCAGAATATACAGTGCTCTATAAGGTGGATTCATCTAAGGGTTAGGATTCAAGATTCTCAATCTTGCCATAGGGGTTCGAATCCCCTATCCACTACAGAAGACATTACTGACGCAAAAGATATAGGTAATTCTTTTTTTATAGACACATAACCTATTGAACTTTTCATCTGAAGGTGGATTCATCTAAGGGTTAGGATTCAAGATTCTCAATCTTGCCATAGGGGTTCGAATCCCCTATCCACTACAGAAGACAACAGATTTTCCATACAATAGTTGCGGTGCTAAGTCTTTAGTGCCGCTTTTTTGTTTGTTTTCCCAAACTTTTTTGACATTCATAAGGATTACACCTATTTATATTATGCTTGAGCGTGAAGAAAAATACAATGCCTCCCGTGCCATGCGGCAGCGTTTCTGCCAGTATGTAAGACTATGCCTCACGCTTCTCGTCTTCTTTTCGGGGCAGGCAGATTGTTCCGCAAACATGCCTGTGAAATGGAACCAACGGTATCAGACATACATCGACACATACCGCGACCTCGCCATATACGAGATGCTGCAATACAACATCCCTGCCAGCATAACCCTGGCGCAAGGGCTTCTGGAAAGCGGGGCGGGAAACAGCACTCTATCCAGAAAAGGCAACAACCATTTCGGCATCAAATGCCATGGATGGACCGGAAGGACAATGCATCAGGACGACGACGAGGAAGGTGAGTGTTTCAGAGTCTATGACAGTCCCTTCGACAGCTACGAAGACCATTCCCTCTTCCTCTTGCGTCCACGATACAAACGACTGTTCTCGCTACGCAGAACCGACTATGTGGGATGGGCGAAAGGACTGAAAGAATGCGGATATGCGACAAACCCGAGATATGCGCAGCTGCTCATAGACATAATCAGATGCTACAACCTCAACGTTCTGGACAAAGAAACAAGGTATGACGCATCGAACATCAGAAAGGCAGGAGCCGGAAAGCCGCAGGCAGACATGCCGAAACGCTTTAAGCATCATACGGCTCAAGTTAGGCAGCATACCGTCCGCATGAACAACAAGAACTATTATGTCGTGGCGCGCAGGGGAGACACCTTCAAGTCGATAGCTGAAGAGTTCGACCTCTCGTACAGAAAAATTGCCGGATATAATGAAAGACGCAAAGACGATGTCTTGTCTGCAGGCGACATCGTATATCTCGAAAAGAAAAAGAAGAAAGCAGACAAGGCTTTCAAGAAAACACCACACACTGTACAACCCGGCGAATCGATGTACTCCATAGCGCAACTCTATGGCATACGCCTGAAATCGCTGTATAAGAAAAACCGCCTGACGCCGGATTATGAGTTGCGCGTAGGCGACCGCCTCGTAGTCTATTGACGGCAGGCGTTCAACAATCCTGGAGATGTAAAACGTGCGGCATGGCAGACTTACATGTTCTGCCATGCCGCACCCAATATCATAACTCCGCCGAAACCGAGGCGGAGGACATCCTGCATATTTGTAAAAGTGATGCCGCCAAGTGCCATCACTTTTTTGTCTATTATTCCTGACGACACGGCAGTACGCAGCTCGCCAATGCTGAAAGCCGACGTGTAGCCCGCCTTGGATATGCTGTCGAATATCGGCGACAGAGAGACATAATCGCACGACGGCTTGTATAAAGCCACCTCGTCTATGCTGTGGCAACTCCTGCTGACACTGCCGTGCCATCCCGGGAGAGGAAAAGGGTTTCTCGAATTAAGATGTATGCCGTACAGCGACATCTCTTCTGCCAGCCCGAAGAAGTCGTGCAGCACCAGCCTGTTGCGGAAGCATGTCGGGATGCTCTTTATCAGCTGTCTTACGTCAGCCTCCCGGGCGTGAGGCTTGCGTATATGCACGAGGTCCGCTTTCCCGCTGCCAAGAAAGTCCGTAATGCGTCTCGCTTCGTCACTGATGAAACAAGGCAAGGTAACCACGATTGTCATCGGCTGTCTCTGTCGTGTCATTCCTGTCATCTTGCCATGCGTGTGTCTTTAAGGTCGAAGGATGCGTCCCAGTCTTTCCACACCGGTTCGCGCCCAAGTTCCTTCAGACGCTGACAAATCACCTTCGCCGTACGCTCGTCAGAGACGGTGAACTGTTCGAGAGCCTGCGGATAGGTATGGTAACCGCCGGGATTCACCTTGCTCTCGGCAGACATCGTTGTCACGCCGAGTGTACACATATTGTCTCTTATGAATGCCGGCTCGCGGGTTGAATAGCTTATGTCAACGTCATGGTCGAAGATGCGCATGGCAAAGGTGGCCTGTGCCAGTTCCCTGTCTGTCATGTAGCAGTTCGGCTGGAAACCCTCGTTCTGTGCCGGACGCATCCTCGGGAAGTTGACCGAATACTTCGTCCGCCAATAGTGCTTCTGCAGGTATCGCAGATGGTATGCCATCATTGTGACATCCGTACGCCAGTCCTTCTCAAGACCTATGAGCACACCCATGCCTATGGAGTGCACGCCGGCCTGCCCCATACGGTCGAAGCCGTTGCAGCGCCATTCAAAGTTGGACTTCATGCCCATAGGATGGTATAGCTTGTAGTTCTGGCGGTGGTAGGTCTCCTGAAAACATATCACGCCGTTGAGACCATGGCGGATAAGTTCGGCGTAGTCTTCTGCGGACAACGGCATCACCTCTATCTTTATGTTGCTGAAGTATCGTTTCGCAATGTCTATCGCTTTCGCCAAGTAGGGCACACCTGCCTTGGCGGGGTTCTCTCCCGTGACAAGCAGGATGTTCTCAAACGGTGCAAGCCGTTTGATGGCTTTGTATTCGTTTTCTATCTGTTCGGGTGTCAGTATGGTGCGTGCCATGGGATTCTGACGGTGGAAGCCGCAATAGACACATGAGTTTGAACATGAGTTTGTGATGTATAGCGGTATGAACATCGACATGGTGCGTCCGAAACGCTCCTCGGTGTAGTGTCTTGACAATCGTGCCATTGTCTCAAGGTGGGGAGTGGCGGCAGGAGAGAGCAGCGCCATGAAATCATCGACATCACAATGCTCTTTTGCGAGTGCACGTCTGACATCTGCGTCTGTCTTGCCTGCGATGCGCTGTGTCGTTTCTTCCCAGCTGATTTTTTCCAATTCTTCTGAAAACATTTTTTCTTTTGTTTGTCTTGTAGGGAAAAAAGCCCCTACACATTGTTCTTTTTCCCCTGCTCTGCCTCTTCACGCTTGTGACAAGGCATAAAGGAGTATTCATGCAGTTCTGTTATTGTTGGCTTGCTGCCGCATAGCGGGCAGTCGGTGTCATGTCCGAAACTGACTGTCTGCCATTGCATCGTCATCGCGTCGAAGGTGAGCAGCCGGCCATAGAGCGGCTCGCCCGTCCCTGTCAGATGCTTTATCGCTTCTGTCGCCTGTATGGTGCCCAGTATGCCGGCAATAGGTCCCAGCACGCCTACAGTCGCACAGGTCTCCACCTCGCTCTCGGCAGGAGGGTAGGGGAAGAGGCAACGGTAGCAGGGAGAACCGGGGCGCACAGTAGTCACCTGACCTGAGTATCTGTTTATTCCGCCTATGCAGAATGCCTTCTTCTGCATTACGCAGGCATCGTTGAGAAGATATTTCGTGGCGTAGTTGTCAGTCGCATCGATGATGAAGTCGTAGTCACGGATGAGGTCGAAGACGTTCTCTTCGCTCAGAAAGGTGTGGTGGCTTGCCGTCACTACGTCAGGGTTGAGTTCTTTGACGCGCTTCTCCGCCACCTCAACCTTAGGGCGTCCGATGTCGGGCGTGGCGTGTATGACCTGCCGCTGAAGGTTTGTCAGCGAGACGGTGTCACCGTCTGCCATACCGAGATGCCCGACACCGGCTGCCGCCAGATACTGCACTATCGGAGAACCGAGTCCGCCGATGCCCACGACAAGCACTTTGGCGTCAAGAAGACGTTTCTGTCCCTCAATGCCGAACTTCTCGAGGATGATGTGCCTGTTGTATCGTCTGTATTGCTCTTTTGTCAGAGATGGGCCTTGCATTTAGTCTTTATTGAATTTCCTGAGGTCGTGTGTGAGTTTCGCAGCGCAGAAGTTCGGACCGCACATAGTGCAGTATTCTCCGTCCGTATGTCCTGCCTCTTCAAAGTATTGCAGTGCGAGTTCGGGGTCAAGAGACAGGTGGAACTGGTCGCGCCATCTGAAATCGAAGCGTGCCTTGGACAATGCGTTGTCTCTGACGAGCGCACCCGGGTGCCCTTTTGCCAGATCGGCGGCGTGTGCCGCTATCTTATATGTAACGACACCTGTCCTCACGTCATTCTTGTTGGGCAGTGCGAGATGCTCTTTCGGTGTGACATAGCAGAGCATTGCTGTGCCGAGCCATGCTATTTGTGCTCCTCCGATGGCTGATGTGATATGGTCGTAGCCTGGAGCGATGTCTGTGACGATAGGTCCCAAGGTGTAGAACGGAGCCTCGTGACAGTGGGCTATCTGACGGTCCATATTCTCCTTTATCTTGTGCATAGGCACATGTCCGGGACCTTCGATGAACGCCTGCACGTTCTTTGCCCAGGCACGTGTCACCAGCTCGCCCATCGTGTCGAGTTCGGCAAACTGTGCCTCGTCGTTAGCGTCGGCTATACATCCGGGGCGCAGACCGTCGCCGAGCGAGAGAGCGACGTCATATTGTGCCACGATGTCGCAGATGTCGTCGAAGTGTTCGTAGAGGAATGATTCCCGCTCGTGCTGCAGACACCATTTCGACATGATGCTTCCGCCTCTCGACACTATGCCGCACAGACGTTTGTCCGCAAGGTGTACGTTCTTAAGACGTATGCCGGCGTGTATGGTGAAATAGTCAACACCCTGTTCGCACTGTTCTATCAGCGTGTCACGGTAGATTTCCCACGAGAGGTCTTCAACCTTTCCGTCAACTTTCTCCAAAGCCTGATAGATGGGCACAGTGCCGACGGGGACCGGGCAGTTGCGCACTATCCATTCGCGTGTCTCGTGTATGTTCTCGCCTGTTGAAAGGTCCATCAGTGTGTCGCCGCCCCATTTGCACGACCATACAGCCTTGTCAACCTCTTCTTCTATGGATGATGTGGTGGCTGAGTTTCCGATGTTGGTGTTAATCTTCACAAGGAAGTTTCTGCCTATTATCATCGGTTCGCTTTCTGGATGGTTGATGTTTGCGGGCAGCACAGCTCTGCCTGCCGCAATCTCGTCGCGCACGAACTCAGGTGTGATGTGCGACTTGATGCCCAGTTCTTCGCAGTTCATATTCTCGCGTATGGCTACATACTCCATCTCGGGTGTTATGATGCCCTGCTTGGCGTATGCCATCTGCGTGATGGCTTTACCTTTCTGGGCGCGTCGTGGCAGTTGTATGTGTTCAAAACGTAGTTTGTCGAGCGAGCGGTCGGCTTTTCTCATGCGTCCGTATTCGCTTGACACCTCTGTCAGTTGCTCTGTGTCGCCGCGTTGCAGAATCCATGTCTCGCGCATTCGTGGCAAGCCTTTCTTCAGGTCTATCTGTATGTTAGGGTCGGAGAACGGACCGCTCGTGTCGTATATCAGTACGGGGGCGTTGGGTGTGGTGTGTGGGATGCCGTTCTTGTCTTTTATCACTGTGGGTGTGAGGTTTACCTTTGTCATTCCCACTTTTATTTCGGGGAAGAGTTTTCCTGAGAGATATGTCTTTTCTCTCTTTGCGTATGCTTTGTTGTCTTTTGGCATATTATGAATCAAGAGATAGTGATCCGAAAGCGTAAGTGTTGTCCACTGTGTCGTTTTCGGATTTTTTTTTGTTGTCACATCTGTTTGTACTGTTGTCAGATTATTATTATATCCTTGTCAGATATCGAGGAAGGCGGTCAGTGGAGAAGAAGCTTCGGCACTGTCAGAAACGGCACCCAGTCCTGCTTCCCAAGCCATCCGTCCTGCTTCCACTGCTTTTCTGAATGCTTCAGCCATTGCTACGGGGTTGCCCGCTACGGCTATGGCGGTGTTGACGAGACAGCAGTCGGCTCCCATCTCCATTGCTTCTGCTGCATGGCTTGGTGCTCCGATGCCTGCATCGACAACGACTGGCACTGTCGCCTGTTCTATTATGATATGCAGAAAATCCTTCATCCGCAGTCCCTTGTTTGTACCTATTGGAGCTGCGAGAGGCATGACTGTTGCCGCTCCTGCTTCTTCGAGATGTTTGCAGAGAGTGGGGTCTGCCTGGCAGTATGGCAGAACGACAAATCCCATCTTTACAAGTTTCTCTGTTGCTTTCAGTGTCTCTACAGAGTCTGGCAGCAGGTATTTCGGGTCAGGATGTATTTCGAGCTTCAGCCAGTTTGTGCCGAAGGCCTCGCGTGCCATCTGTGCGGCAAAGACAGCTTCTTCGGCGTTGCGCACTCCTGAGGTGTTTGGCAGAAGCTGTATGTCCGGCACTTGGGTGATGTGTGTCAGCAGGTCGTCGTTGGCATCGTCAAGCTCGACACGTTTCATGGCTACTGTGACCATCTCCGTTCCACTTGCCTTGATGGCTTCTGTCATCAAGGCATTGTTGTTGAATTTCCCTGTTCCGAGGAAGAGCCGTGAGTTAAACTCACGTCCGGCAATGATTAGTTTCTTCATTATGTTTCAGATTGGTTTTCTTACAAGTATGTTCAGTTTCCGCATTTCGTCTGCCGGATTCTTTGCCTTTGTCACGGTGCCGCTTACGGCGATGCCGTTCATGCCTGTCTGCATGATGTCTGCGACATCGTCTTTTGTTATTCCGCCTATGCCAACGACAGGCAGTGAGATTCCTTCAGCGTTCATTGCCGAGTATATCTTGCGGTATCCGTCAAGTCCGATGACAGGTGCGAGATTCTTTTTCGTTGTTGTGAAGCGGAACGGTCCGCAGCCGATATAGTCTGCACCGTCTATCCACAGTTGCCTTATGTCGTTGATGGTGTTTGCCGTGCCTCCGATGATGGCGTTTTCCGGCAGTATGCGCCGTGCTTCTTTCAGCGGCATGTCGTTTTTCCCGAGATGCACTCCGTCAGCGCCGACCTCCTTGGCGATGTCAGTCCTGTCGTCGATGATGAATACTGCATTGTACTTTCTGCACAGGTCAAGAGCCTGACGCGCCACGTCTCTGACCTCCTCGTCAGTTTCCTCCTTCATTCTGAGCTGAATCCATCGGCATCCTCCCTGAAGAGCTGCGGCTATGGCATCGAGGTGCGACATCGTGTTTGTAGCGTCGGAGATGAACTGCAGGCAGAAGCGTGCGTCAATCACTGAAATATTCTCGCTCATGTCTATCCTCCGAAAGCGGCTTTTATAACCGTGATGTTCATGCCTTCGCATAGTGTTGTCACGTCCCAGATCTGGCGTTTTACAATGTTTGCGTCGATTGCTACTGCGACGCCTTTCTCCGGCAGCGACATCTCTGCAGCGAGTTGTGACAGTGTCCTGGCTTCTGTCACTACGTCTTTTCGGTTAACCTTTATATTCATGTTGATACAAAAAAAAGTCTGCATCGTCATGTTCCCCGCTACACATATTATATATAATAGGTGTGTAAAACCTGAACATTGCGATGCAGACAATGTATTTTGAAAATTGTATTGTCTTTTTCTTACGTTTGGTATTTCCTTGCGACAGCATTATCTGCATCAAGTTCTATGGGTATGATCTCAGCCACGGTGTAGCACCCCAATACTCATTTACGACAGGCAAAATTACATATTTCTTTTTGTTGAGCCTAACAATCTGTCTAAAATGTCATGTTTTTTTTGTTTTTTTAATTCTTGTGTGGTTCTCCCGCAGGTGTGTTGTCTTCAGTCTGTACCTGTGCTTCTGATGTCCGTTGCCCTCCGGTGCGACAATCTCAGGAGTAGAGATACCTTTTGATTGACTGCTTCGCTGTTTTCTCGAAAGGGTGGTCGCATATTTCTATCTGCGATACGAACTCATATTGCGGCCGTTGCTGGTTGACCTCTCTGAGGTTGTTTTTCAGGATTGTGAGCAGTGCCTTGTTGTTCAGTCCCCTTGCGTATGCCTTGTCGAAGTCAGGATAGATGAAAGCCACGAGTCTGTCTTCTCTATGTACGATGAGGCTTTCGATGATGTACGGTTTGTTGTTGAGCAGTTGTTCTATTTCTTCGGGATAGATGTTCTGTCCCGATGGTCCGAGAAGCATGCTTTTCTTCCTTCCTTTGATGAATAGGCATCCGTCGCTGTCGAGCACTCCCATGTCTCCTGTGTGATACCATGGATATGGGCTTTGCGGCAGCAGTGTATGTTCGGCCTTGGCTGATAGTGTTTCTGTCGTGACATCCGGATTCTTGTAGTAGCCCAGCATTACGTTCTTTCCTGTGCATATCACCTCTCCCGGAATGTTCTGCTGGTCTGTGCTGTCTATCATGACGGTCATGTTCTTCACTATTTCGCCGCATGATTTCCTTTTGTGTTTCTTGTAGTCTGAGACGCTGATGAGCGGGGCGCATTCTGTAGCGCCGTATGCCACGGTGACGGGGAAGTTTATGCTTTGCAGGAAGTCTTCAATCTGTCCGTTCAGGGCTGCCCCTCCTACGACGACCTGATATATGTTTCCTCCGAAGATATTCTTTGCCTGTCGGAGTACATAGCTTTTCATCAGTTTTCCGAGAAATGGAATGGCGCACATCAGTTTCTTCTTTTTCCCTGCCATAAGGGGCAGAATCTTTGCGCGTGTCATCTTCTCCAGAACCATTGGCACGGTCATCAGAATACGCGGTCTGATGTCGTTGAAAGCCTGTTCGACAATCGACGGTGAGGGTTGTCTCATCAGCACTGTGATGTGGCATCCCATGGCGAATCCCCAGATGTGGTCCATCATCAGTCCGTACATGTGTGCCATGGGGAGTATGGAGAGGATTCTTGTTCCGGGCGTGAGAATATTGCCGAATTCTTCGTAGCCGTGTTGGAGATTGCTGAGCAGTGCCCTGTAGGGCAGCATGACACCTTTTGAGAAACCTGTCGTTCCCGATGTGTAGTTCAGGACGCAGAGATCGTCTTCTGTAGTCTCAGCCTGGAAATGCAGGTCAGATGCGTTGAAGTCCGCATTGCTGTCTTCTGGCAGTGTGATGTCCTCAATTTTCAGCATGGTGACATGTCCTGGCATGGCTTTGGGGTCGAGCAGTTTGCGCACGTTTCTGCCGGAGAAGAGGATGCGCGATTCGCTGTGTTCGAGTATGTGGTAGATTTGTTCGGGACGGAAATCCTTCAGTATCGGCACTGCTACAGCTCCGTATGACACCACTGCCATGAAGGCTATGACCCACCTTGCAGAGTTCTGTCCGCAGAGTGCGATACGGTCGCCGCGTTCTATGCCTTGTGCCTTGAATTCGTCGTGGTAGTGTTTTATGATGATTCCGACATCCTTGTATGTGAATGAATCGCCCTTATAGTCGCTGATTGCGTTGCGTTTCCAGTTGTCGTGTATGCTTTGCTCGATTGTTTTTATGAAGCTGTTGTCTGCCATTTGTCTTTGTCGTGTATTGTTCCAAAAGGTAAGGGAATTGTATTGTAATACCGAAAGCGGTGCAAAATTACACATTTTTCTTCATATATCACCATCTTTACGTGCTTTTTTTCCTCCGATGTTGCACAATCATGATTCGTGCCTGCTTCTCCGTGCGCTGTTTTCTTGTCTTGCTGCCTTTACCGAGAGTGTGTTTCAAGGTGTTCAGAGAAGCTGTTTGGCAGTGTCGTTGAGTTGACGTATGATAAATAATTGCACTAAAACGTTAAATTACTGACAGTTATGTTGTGGGTTAGGAAATAAAGCCGTAACTTTGCATACGGTTAACAGAACCACTGTCTGGGTTCGACCGCCCGTAGCGCCCTGTTCCGGCAGGATGTGAGGCTGCGGTAAGGCATGTGGTTAGTATTAATTGTCATGAAGAGTTTCTACGTTCTGTACGCACATTCCCCTGATGTACGGATGCTCCAGACCCGAGTATAGGAATTCGCAGACCGATGTGATGTCAGTCTTAAGTGACGGAAAACGAAATGTAATGATATTAAACTTAAAACGATTATTCGTATTCACTGTCGTCTTTTCGGCGGCATACTTTTCAGGATCAGCAAGCAACAAACAGAAATCATTCAATTGGGCTCCGGTCATCGAGGCTATCATCGAGGTTGAGAGCGGCGGCGATGCGAGAGCCGTTAGCGGCAGGTCGTGCGGTGCCATGCAGATAACCCCGATTCTTGTCAAGGAGTGTAACAATATTCTCAAGAAGCGGGGCATCGCAAAGAGATACACACTTGCCGACCGTTTCTCTGTCAGCAAGTCAAAAGAGATGTTCCTCCTGATGCAGAGTGAGTTTAACCCTACAAACAATGTGGAGAAAGCCATCAGGGCCTGGAATGGCGGCAACAACTACAAGGTCAGCGTGACAAACGGATACTACCGCAAGGTTATGGCTGCCATGAAGAAGAAATAAACGTAACTGTCGGCGGGTCGCTTCCCATACAGGGGAGGCGGCCCGTTGGCGTTAAGGCAGATTTACGTAAGCCGTAACTACACAGCACCCCTCGGCATGAACCCAACGCAGTAACTACTCATGCGCAGGGGTGCCGAGTAGTTACTCCAAGTAGGCCAAAAACTGGCGAAAATATAGTGTTTAAGCTGTTCTTGAAAGAGTCCGCCCTCTTCCTTAAACTATATGTTATAGTCTTTCGTTCTTCCTTTTGCTTGGTTATTTCTTCAAATGTTGATATTTTACGCTCAATAATTATGGCGAAAAAAGTAAGCGTTTTTACACCTATCCTTGTCCGCAGGGGTGAACTGAGAAGATTTTTTTGAGAACTGAGTGAACATATCATGGAGAATTTCATGGGTTGTTATGCTTCGATATATTTTCCTGGCTCGAATGATTCATGCTCCCCATGAAATACATACCCCAACTGATTGGACACACATTTGGTATTGCCTATCTCGACATCCACGTTGTAGTGGGAGTGGCCATATATCCAGTAATCGATGCCGCTAACCTTGATGTAGTCTTCCAGTTCAACCGTGAAAGCTCCGTTAGCTTGGCTATCGGCAAACTTGGGGCATTGCATCTGGAAGGATGGGACATGATGGGTTACGACAATTTTTATTCTGGTCTTGCTGCTTGATACAGCGTTCTTCAGGAAAGCCAGGCACTTTTCATGTTCGCGGTTGAAATCAGCAAAGGTGAGAATATCGCCATTGAAGATGATACGCCGGAAGTCGCTTACCACTTGTTCCGTATAATATGCCTCCTTCAGGGGAATCCTGGCCCACAATGTGGTTATGATGAAGTCAATGTCACCTATATGTACTACGGCATTATAATAGCTGTGGACATTAGGGCGTATTTCAAGGCAATAGCCATCGTTCAGCCTTGCGATGTCGTAGAACTTGTAGAACTCATGGTTGCCCATACAGGCTATTACCTGCTGGTAGTTCTCCGATGCCCAGTCCCAGAAGGGATGTTTGGTATAGTTGTCATCCCCCAAGTAGCCGATGTCGCCAGCCAGAACGAGAATGTCCCCTGTCACTTGCAGGGGATTCTCCTTCAGGTATCGCCAGTTGTCGGCAAACTCCAGATGGAGGTCAGACGCATACTGTATCTTCATGACAGTTCTATGACAAATAATCCATCTAATTGTTCAAGCAGAGCCTCGATGAACGAAGGATCCTGGTCAAGAGCCTTTGCAAGAGGCTCTGAGAGGGCATCCCAATCATTTCTGATTGAGGCGACAAATTCTTTTATGCAAGCGACGATTGGCTCTGGAGCCGTAATCTGCCTGTCTTCCATGATGACCACGTTCTTCAGTACGTCAGAACGATGCTTCTTGATGTCCTTGCTGTTGACATGCTTGCCATTAGCCTTGTCCTGCAAAAGATTGAGGTAGGCACGTGACTTCAGGGCGATGAGGGCTGCTGAGTCAGCATGACGAAGCCCGTTGGTCAGTTTGCTGTGGTCGATGGTGAAGTGATAGAAATCATCATCCATGATGATAGCACTCAGGCTTGACGTTTCCTCGTCTACAGGCAACGGCTCAATGGTCAGACCCTTCGGCTCCCCGAGAATGTCTGGATGCCGTGACAGCAGTTCAATCATTTCGGGATAGTCAGGTTTGCCATTGACAAAGCGGTATAGCTCGTACTTAGGAGCTTCCCCTTCAGACTGCTTGCGCTTTTCAGGGCGATAACCGCCTTCACGCACGAACTGCCAGAAGTGTTCGGCAAAGTTAGAGGTCATCTTTTCGACAATGACAATCATATCAATGTCGTGGGTTGCACGAGGACGTACTGCTGTCCCGGTCATAGCGATGTCGCAAGCCGTGCCACCGATGATAACGTAGTTCTCTGAGTAAGCTTCAAAAGCTTCGCGGAATATCTCTAATCCTTCCATTGTCTTTCAGACGAAGAAACTCTCGCTCGGCAGAATTAATGAAAGCATCATTCTGCTCTCGCTTATACGTTCCATTCTATATCATTTATTAAACGTTCAACTTCGCCTTCCACTCGTGGGTCTGCATTCTCACGAAGTGAAACGGCCAATGATAGTCTGTCCACCCATTCGGCTTCAGTACCAATCTTGGTGACAGGCGGGTATTTCCATGCCTCAATGATGATGTTGCCGTCGAACTCATTAGGATGTACCAAGGTTCCGGAATTCCTAAAGTCACGGAGCTGTTTGACAGTCATCATGATGATCCTTTCCGGGTCAGGGTTGAGCCATGTATAATGTGCCAGGGCATTGATGCCACATGCAGGATAGTGTTCATCTGAAAGCAGGTCATCACAGAAGATGCGTTCTTCAACAGGATTGATGAGGAGGGATTGAGCCTGTTCCCACAAATTCTTCCCCGTCTTATCGAAGCGGATGACTTTCCGCTTAGAGCCATCGGCCACCTTCTGGCACAGTCCCAGGTCTTCAAGGCAAGTAATGCCAAGCGTAATGCTTGCATAAGAATAAGGCATCTTGTCTTCTAAGTCTCGTGCTGCAAGTCCTTCGATACTTTCTATCTGCAAATGGTAGAGCAGCAGGTATTGGGCTACTGGTGTCAGAGCCTTAGCATGTTTGGTCTTGCGAATACGCTCGTTAGCAATCAGCATCGGCAGATGGACGTATTTTTCAGATGCGATGAAATAAACATCCTTGTCAATAAGCCTTTGCCGTTCATAGGCCGGACATGTCGGCAGCAAGAATACCGTGGGACGCTGCAATAGCGAAGTAAGATTGCTGGCTGTGAAAGACAGGCTGCGTGGTGAGGCAATCTTGCCTTTTGGTTCTGCGAAAAGTAGGGACACTCCATGGAACTCGCCATCGTAGAACTTGTATGCAAGAGAGTCCCCTATGGTGACACCTTTCATCTGCGCTTTGCTTCGCTCTTGCAGCTGTAAGGGTCTTCCTAATATGACAATATCTTTCGTTTTAACCATTCTGCTTCATTTTAATATGCCATTAAAACGATGCAAAAATATTAAAATAATTTGATAAGACCAAAGGTTTTTCCATTTATTTTGCTTTGTGCATCAAAAATCGGATGTTTTATGTTTTGGATGGCTCTATAATCGCAACTTTTTCCTATTTAGACCTCCGCTTCGTTCTCTGCAACCTTGCCGAAATCACCGGCAAAGGACAAAGAACCTCACACGAAACCTGAACAACATCTTTTCTTTCAAAATTGCGTAAAAGGATGTGTCGATGAGTAGCGGCGTTGAATAACAGTAAGGTACGATGACACACGTCAGTAATAGCATGTAGCGATGATGTAACAATATGTAGCAAAGTGTAGCTATAGCTATTAAAAGCAAATGGTGAATCTATGGTGACCGTAAGCCTCCTAAACACTAATAAACCCTAAAAATCCTGACACTTCTTTGGCTGTTTACGCAAATGGTATTATCTTTGTAGCACGAACATTGAAACAACAATTCTGACATTCAGAAACAAACCAACAATTACAGTTATGATCAACACTATCATCATTATCGGTGTCGTCCTCCTCATTGTCCTTTGGGTGGTCAGCATCTACAACAACATGGTCCGTCTGCGCAACAACCGCGAGAATGCCTTCAGCAACATCGATGTGCAGCTCAAGCAGCGTTACGACCTCGTTCCGCAACTTGTATCCACTGTAAAAGGCTATGCGAAGCACGAGAGCGAACTGCTTACGCGTGTGACAGAAGCCCGTGCCGCTTGTATGTCGGCAACAGACATCAACGGCAAGATAGAGGCAGACAACGCCCTCTCGAGTGCCCTTGCCGGTCTGAAGGTCTCTGTCGAGGCATATCCCGACCTTAAGGCCAACCAGAATTTCCTCCAGCTTCAGGGCGAGTTGTCAGACATCGAGAACAAGCTGGCAGCCACACGCCGCTTCTTTAACTCCGCGACAAAAGAACTCAACAATGCCGTCCAGACCTTCCCCGGCAATCTTCTCGCCGGTGTCTTCGGCTTCCATAAAGAACCGATGTTCGAGGTTGCTCCGCAGGAGCGCGCCGCTGTCGAGAAAGCTCCGGAGATACAGTTCTGATTCTTTTTGGATTGACAGTTGATTATTAGTTGACAAGCTAATACTTAAGGGAGTTGACGGTTGACGAGTTGACGGTTAGTTGACGAGTTGACGGTTGGCAAGATAATTGTACTTGTAAACTCAAAACTCTCAACTTGTCAGCTTCTTGACTTGTCAACTAATAAAACAATAGTTTAATGAAATACGTAGGAATACATACACAGCAGGTCCGCAACAACCGCCTGAGCATCATGCTGCTCATCATGTTCCCCGTCATCCTGCTTTTCGTGGTGTGGCTCTTCATTTTCCTTGTCTCATGGCTTGGCGGCGGCTATTATGACGCCGAGGGCAATCTTGTACACAGCGTCGATTTCGACAATGTTACCGCCACTTTCCTCAATGCCGTGCCTTGGGTGGTAGGCGGTGTAGGCATCTGGTTCGTCATAGCCTATTTCTCCAACACCGCCATGATACGTGCCAGCACAGGCGCCCGCACTCTTGAGCGTCGCGAGAATCCGCGTGTTTATAACATCGTCGAGAATCTCACCATGTCATGCGGCATGGACATGCCCAAGATCAATGTCATCGACGACCCGCAGCTGAACGCTTTCGCCTCGGGCATCGACCGCAGCTCCTACACCGTGACCGTCACCACCGGGCTGCTCAACCTCCTCGACGATGCAGAGCTTGAAGGCGTCATAGCCCACGAGCTCACACACATCCGCAATCACGACACGCGCCTGCTCATCACCAGCATCATCTTTGTCGGCATCATCTCGACAGTCATGAGCCTCGTTTACAACATGTTCAGCAATATGCTGATATTCGGAGGAGGGTCGCGCGGCAGCCGCGACAAGGAAGAGGGCGGCAACGGTGCCTCCGTCATCGTCGTCATGATAGTGGCGATAGTGTGTTGCGCCATAGCGTTGCTCTTCACCACACTCACACGTTTCGCCATATCCCGCAAACGCGAGTTCATGGCTGACGCCGGAGGAGCCGAAATGTGCGGCAATCCCCTTGCCCTCGCCTCCGCACTAAGGAAAATCTCCGGCAATCCCGGACTTGGCAAGACAGGGCGCGACGACGTCGCACAGCTATTCATCGTCCACCCCCGCATGTCGCTCTCGGGAGGCGGAAATTTCTTCAGTTCGATGTTCTCCACACATCCCGACACCGAAGAACGCATCAGACTGCTCGAACAGTTCTGACATACAGCAAC
The DNA here is from genome assembly GCA_004555245.1 of Bacteroidales bacterium. Taxonomy (GTDB): domain Bacteria; phylum Bacteroidota; class Bacteroidia; order Bacteroidales; family Bacteroidaceae; genus Prevotella. The sequence continues at coordinate 16,293 of SFIS01000028.1, read as the reverse complement.
CCGACACTATACCTTCTCATCAAGCAATAAGTTATGGGGCATGTCCGTATGGGCGTGTCCCATAATTGATTGTAGGGTGGTTCTATAAATTACCACCGTTAACAATGCTAATTATAGTGGTTTAAACGTTTTGTCCGCTTTCGGATTCTTTTCGAGGACAAATTGTAAGTTGTATCAGTCACGTAGCCCGCTACGCTCCTTCTACAACTTTCAATTTGTCCTCGAAAATAATCTCGAAATCTAACAAAGCTAATTTATAGAACCACCCTGTAAAAAAACACAAGAAATTTTTGATAATTCAGTTTTTATGCTTAACTTTGCAGACCGAATCTCTGAGCCGTGCCAGACGGCTTGGTGCAAACCGGCAAAAAGACAATCATACATACTATATGGAATTTCAGAAAACAGACATTGAGGGTGTCTTCATCATCAAACCGCGCGTGTTTGAAGACAAACGAGGCTATTTCTTTGAGGCTTTCAAACAGTCGGAGTTCGACAGCAACATCGGCTCGCACATCGATTTCATTCAGGACAACGAATCGAAGTCGGGCTACGGAGTGCTCCGCGGGCTGCACTATCAGAAAGGCGACAAGTCGCAGGCCAAACTCGTGCGTGTCATCAAAGGCCGCGTTGTGGATGTCGCCGTTGACCTGCGCCGCAACTCTCCCACCTTCGGAAAGCATGTTATGGCAGAGCTGAGCGAAGAGAACAAGGCGCAGCTCTTCATCCCGAGAGGCTTCGCCCACGGTTTCCTCGTCCTCTCTGACGAAGCCGTCTTCACATACAAAGTGGATAACGCCTATGCTCCCGAAAGTGAGGCTTGCATACGTTTCGACGACCCGCAACTCGCCATACAATGGCCCATAGACTTGTCAGAAGTGCTGACAAGCGAGAAAGACCTTAGGGGATGCCTGCTGAAAGACGCCGAGACATTTGAATGATACATTATTTCAAGTTGTCAACCCGTTAACTCGTCAACTATAAAAATAACCGTGAAACAGTATATTCTCCACTTCTGCATCATCCTTGCCGCACTTCTCTCCTGCACCGGAAAGACATCGGATGCTGCCCCTCCCGCCGAAGACACCGTAGCGAAGCAGATGTTGCAGGGCGTGTGGATGAACGAAGACGAAGTCGTCACCATGCGTGTGGCGGGCGACACCATATCATATTCCGATTCGACGATGGCACCCGCATATTTTGCCGTCGTCCGTGATTCGCTCGTCATCAGAGGTGCCACAGAGGCAAGGTACGAGATATTGAAACAGACAGAACACATCTTCGAGTTCCGCAACCATGCAGGCGACATCGTGAAACTGCTGAAGAGCGACAACCCCGACGATGCGAAGGCATTCACGAAACATGCCGCACCACCACTAAACCAGAACCGGCTCATAAAACGTGACACCGTGGCAGTCGTGGCAGACCGAAAATATCATGTCTATGTGCAGGTGAACCCCTCAACCTATAAAGTCATACGCTCAACCTACAATCAGGAAGGCATCATGGTTGACAACATCTACTACGACAACATCATCAACGTCTGTGTCTATGACGGAGGCACGCGCCTCTTCTCGCGCGATATGCGCAAGCAGGATTTCGCGGCACATGTCCCTGAGAACTTCATACGCCAGTCTGTACTCAGCGACATCACCGTCGATGCCATCACCCCAGCCGGCATAACTCTCGACGCCGCACTCTGCATGCCTGACACCCCGACGGCTTACATCGTGAAGATGACCGTCTCGCCGCAAGGCAAACTCACGATGAAAGTGAGCAACTGACATACAACGCCACTCATCCCTGGCAAGAGGCGGCAGACATAAACCTTATCCCATATCCTGCGTTTGCGGAGATATGGGATTTTTTCTTGCCCTGCGGGCATTCCCTGCATCTGACAGACAGAAAGAAAGCCTTGCCGACTTGCAGAAAGAGTATCATACAGACACTGCGGCTGACACTTTCCTGCACAGCCCCAAATCTCCGGAAGTCATGTTTTTTGAACCTGAAAATACGCTTTGGGGAGGTGGCGGCAGCCCACTGTAGTGTCATCTTGACTGTCTTGCAATGCAAGAAAGTCAAAGTGAGGCAGCAAAATAGTCAAAGTCAGGCCGCAAGATTGACTTGATGACGAGGCAAAATAGACTGTCTTGCAGGCAATTTGCACGATTTTTGACGACTGGAAGAAATGCAGGAAAGTCGGCGGTTTGTGTATCGTATTGTATATCAGTGATATACGCCTCTTGTAAGAAATGACAAAAAACCGCCGTAAAACTGCCGTCAGGAAGACGCAACAGATTCTACGGCGGTTTTTCTGTGTCAAGATAGTATCATACATACCATTCAAAGACCAACACCTGATACTATTTTAGCATGAATTTTAACGACATCCAAGTTCTGCCCTCGTCTGCCATTGCCGGCAACCATTGCGGCCATGCCCGTCGTCAGGTCATTTTCTTTATGCCGACGGAGACACAGAGCCAGGGTCTCATGTGCCGGCAGGACGCTTGCCTTGTCTCGGTAGTCAAGCCGGCCAGTGACATCGCCTGTTCGCACATGTTGCCGCCGCTTTACATGTCGTCAATAAAATACTGCAAGAAACATGACAACAGGAAAACGGACAGCCGCCGGGCGGAAGCTGCGGAGAGAAGCGTCGGAGAGCGGGAATAAAGGGTGTAGGGTGTAGGGGTGGAGCAATAGATGGGGTGGGAGAATGGAAAAGAATGCGACGGAAAGAAGGACAGACAGAAAAGAACCGTGCTGTGATTGTGATGAAAACTCCTTGAAAATGAATTTTCTGAGCGCTATGCTTCGTTGTAATCCACCGGCTTTGCAGCTTGAAGACAGCCAGGGACAAAGCGGCAAAGGACAAGTCTCGATGCCGGCAGTGTGTGGCTGAAATCGTTGTGGCCCGCCATTGAAAACACGGCAAACTCGGTTTTCGATTGTAAATTGATGAGTATCCCGATCTAACCAGCACGGTTCTGTGTCGAGGGGCGTCTCATTTTCCATCTGCAAATTTACTGTTTTATTCTCATTCCGGCAAACAAAAAAGTTGAAATAGTTTTGCTCGTTCCATATTTTTTTCTTAATTTTGCATTTTGTAATAGTAATACATCTTTATATATATATAATGTACAGAACAAGAACCTGCGGTGAACTCCGCATAGAACATGTCGGACAGACAGTCACCCTCGTGGGATGGGTGCAGGGAGTGCATAACCTCGGTGGCCTCACTTTTGTCGATTTACGTGACCGTTACGGCATCACACAGTTGGCCTTCAACGAAGAATCGTCGGACGAACTGCGTGCCAAGGCCGGCAAACTGGGCAGAGAATATGTCGTTCAGGCTGTCGGCACTGTTGCCGAACGCTACTCCAAGAACAAGAAGATAGCCACCGGCGACATTGAACTTGTCGTAAATGAACTGAACATCATAAGCGAGAGCGTCACGCCGCCATTCACAATCGAAGACCAGACGGACGGCGGCGACGAACTCAGAATGAAATACAGATACCTCGACCTGCGCCGTCCTGCGGTGCGCAAGAATCTTGAGCTTCGCCACCGTATGACGATTCTCATACGCAACTTCCTCGACGCACGCCAGTTTATCGAGGTTGAGACACCTATCCTCATCGGTTCGACACCCGAGGGAGCACGCGACTTCGTCGTGCCGTCGCGCATGAATCCCGGACAGTTCTATGCCCTGCCGCAGTCGCCGCAGACACTGAAGCAGCTGCTGATGGTGTCTGGCTTCGACCGCTATTTCCAGATTGCGAAATGTTTCCGCGACGAGGATTTGCGGGCCGACCGCCAGCCGGAGTTCACGCAGATAGACTGCGAGATGTCGTTTGTCGATCAGGAGGACGTCATCGAACTCTTCGAGGACATGGCGCGGCATCTCTTCAAAGAGGTGCGCGGCGTTGAGCTGCCCGGGAAGCTGAGGCAGATGACATGGCACGAAGCCATGAGAAAATATGGCTCTGACAAGCCCGATCTGCGTTTCGGCATGGAGTTTCAGGAACTTAAAGAGGTCTTCCCCGCCGGCAAGTTCCAGGTGTTTGACGATGCGGCGTATGTCGGAGGCATAGTATGCGAAGGCTGTGCGGCATACACCCGCAAGCAACTCGACCAGCTCACGGATTTCGTCAAGTCGCAGCAGGTAGGCGCCAAAGGCCTCGTATATATCAAATACAACGAAGACGGCACGCTGAAATCCTCGGTTGACAAGTTCTACACCGCCGACGAGACAAGACATGTTGCAGAGACCGCCGGCGCAAAGCCGGGCGACCTCCTGCTCATCCTCTCGGGCGAGAAGGCAGACAAGACACGCGTGCAGCTCTGCGCCCTGCGTCTTGAAATGGGCCGCCGCCTCGGACTGATGGACAAGAATCGTTTCGAGTGTCTCTGGATTGTCGATTTCCCCCTCTTCGAATGGAGCGACGAAGAACAGCGCCTAATGTCAACACACCATCCTTTCACTATGCCCAACCCCGACGACATACCTTTGCTGACAACCGACCCCGCAAAGGTGCGCGCCAAGGCCTACGACTTCGTGTGCAACGGCATAGAGGTAGGCGGAGGCTCGCTGCGTATCCATGACGGCAAACTGCAGGCAAAGATGTTTGAGGTGCTCGGCTTCACGCCGGAGAAAGCCATGCAGCAGTTTGGCTTCCTCATCAATGCCTTCAAATACGGTGCGCCGCCACATGCAGGTCTCGCCTTCGGCCTCGACCGATTTGTCAGCATCATGGCAGGCCTCGACTCGATACGCGACGTCATAGCCTTCCCGAAGAACAACAGCGGCAGAGACGTCATGCTCGACGCGCCGGGCACACTCGACCCCAACCAGCTTGAAGAACTACAGCTGAAGCTCGACCTCAAAAAATAGCAGGCATACAAGCCCGACTGTAGCGAAAGGACAACACGGATGAGACAGCTCTCGCACATTCTATTCTGCTGATTATTAGAACAAACGTGTTGATATGCGTCAAAAAAAACACTGCTTTTGTCGAATATGCCATCAAAGCAGTGCTTTTTTTGTTGTTAATCTTTGCCTATTAATGTAATAATGAGTAACTTTGCAGACGAATAAGTATCATGATTTGATATATTTTCAATAGGTTAATTATTATTCAGGTAAAAAATGGCAGAAAAGAAAACAACAACAGAGACTGCTGCAAAGAAGGCAGCTGCTCCGAAGAAAGCTTGTGCGACAAAGAAGACTTGCGCCAAGAAAACAACTCCTACTCTCTACATCACAGCAGAAAACGTAGGTTTCCGTGCAGGTGACGTTTACCAGACTCTTGCAAACGCAGAGGGTCCTCTCTCGGTAAAAGAGATTGCAAAGGTCGCAGGTATCAGCGAGCAGGAAGTTCTCCTCGGTGCAGGATGGCTCATGAAAGAGGGAAAGATCAATGGCGACTGCGACACTATCTCGCTTGCATAACATCCACCCTTGCGAGCTGAAGGTCAACGCCGCAGCTCAACTACACCATACAGTATGCCATGTCATGCACGGCAGCGACATCTTTCAGACCGGGAGAACGTGCTGAAGATGACATGACAATTGTGAAAATGAGGTTTTGTTGTCCTTCCAAGCCAGGGGGTTACAAAACCTCATTACGTTTTTAAACAGAATGGCAGGCAACAAGCCGCATACATACATGCGGCACCACAACCCTTGCACAGCCGCAGACAGACAGAACATATCATGGCAGACTATACACAGGACATAATAGACATACTTCTGCACGCACCCGACGGGCTGCCCGTGCGGAAAATCGTCCGTCATGTGTATAACAAGCACAACACCCTCTTCTCCTCAACACCCATAGAAGACATACGGCGCGATGTCTCCGCCACACTCCTGCAGAGCACACGCAGGCACAACTCATGCCTTGAACGTGCCGGACGAAGAGGATACTACCGGATAAGCAGAAACAGAGTAACGGAACTCAGCCTCCAGTTCTCGGAAGATGTGACAGAGCCCGACCAGACTCTGGCAAGAAAGACACCGGACAATGACGAGCCTTCACTCGGACTGCCTTTCTGCTGATATCAAAGCAGAATACGGAAAACTGCATACAAGAATCTCACAGACAACAACTCGCAATACAATAAAAAATACACACCTATGAACAACCATCTCGTAATCATGGCAGGAGGAGTGGGAAGCCGTTTCTGGCCCATGAGCACCGAAGCCAATCCAAAACAGTTTATCGATGTCCTCGGAGTAGGGAAGTCATTGCTGCAACTCACTATGGACAGATTCTCGGACATCTGCCCGCCAGAGAATGTGTGGGTGGTGACAAACGAGAAATATGTGGCAAAGGTGAAAGAGCAGCTGCCGCAGGTGCCTGCCGAAAACATACTCAGCGAACCGTGTCGAAGAAACACCGCACCATGTATCTGCTATGTCAGCTGGAGAATAAAGAAGAAAGACCCCAAGGCAAACATCGTTGTCACACCAAGCGACCATATCGTCACCGATGTCATGGAATTCCGACGCGTCATAAAGTCGGCACTGAAAACAACAGGCGAGAGCGATGCCATCATCACACTCGGCATGAAACCGACACGCCCCGAGACAGGATACGGATATATACAGGCAGACCTCTCGGCAAGCACCGCACGAAACAAAGAGCTCTTTGTCGTCGATTCCTTCAGGGAGAAACCCGACCTTGAGACGGCAAAACAATATATCAGGCAGAACAACTTCTTCTGGAACGCCGGCATCTTCATCTGGAACGTCTCCACAATCGTCAACGCATTCCGTATGTATGCCCCAACCGTCAACCGCATCTTCGAAAATATGGAAGACGTCTATGGGACACCGGCAGAGCAGGAACGCATCAATGCCGTATATCCCGAATGCGAGAGCATTTCGGTCGATTACGCCATCATGGAGAAAGCAGAGGAGATTTACGTCATACCGTCTGACTTCGGATGGAGCGACCTCGGAACATGGGGGTCGCTGCTGCAGCAGACACCTCACGATGTGAACGGAAACGGATGCATCGGCAAAGACATACGTATGATAGACTCCCACGACTGCATTGTACACGCCACTGACTGCAAACAGGTTGTGGTGCAGGGACTCGACGGATATATCGTGGCAGAGAAAGACGGCACACTGCTCATCTGCAAACTCTCGGAAGAACAACGCATCGCAAGCTTCCACGACTGATTCGTGGAGAACATGATCTGAGAGATGGGCTGGTGAGGATAGAGGACATGTCACACCGGAAGTTTTCCATAAGAACAAGTCAACAGGTCATATGGCTTTCGTTTGAAAACGAGAAGACGGATATTGCTAAAGGCTAAAGACTAATCAGAATGAGATAATACACTTTTGGCAATGGCATACCCGTATGTGCTCTATATATTAGGGTGTACAGTTTGATGTGCAAAAATTGAAGAACTCTATGTTGTCTGTTGACAACAACAAAAACAACTTTTACCAGCCTAAAGGCTGGTTGCCACTTGACCCAACTTTTACGTTTGTCGCGCTGAAAGCCCAACGAGCGCATAGCCCAGGGTGAAGCGAAGCGACACCCTGGGTAAATCAGGAACAGTTCCATTTTTTGCACATCAAACTGTACACCCTAATAAATATGTCCTCATAAGCAGAAGCGCCCCTCATAGTCAGGAACTGTGAGGGGCGCTTCCTTTTTTTTTCTTGCAGAACATTGTCTCTATCCGAAGAGGAGGCGCAGTGCCTCTTCCACTCTTCTTACGGGGTGGATGCGTATGTTGTATTGTTTCTCGGAGACGGCGCTACGGTTGAAATATGGAATGATGATGTCAGTGAATCCCAGTTTCTCCGCTTCGCCCATCCGTTGTCCTATTCTGTTGACGGGACGGACTTCACCTGACAGTCCGACCTCTCCGCACATACACCATCCGTTTTCTATGGGAGTGTCGGTGTTGCTCGAGATGACAGATGCGATGACAGAGATGTCTATTGCCATATCCGTCACCCGCAGTCCTCCGGCGATGTTTATGAATACATCTTTCTGTATGAGGCGGAATCCTACTCTTTTCTCGAGCACGGCGAGCAGCATATTGAGTCTCCGCTGGTCGAATCCTGTTGTAGAGCGTTGCGGTGTGCCGTATGCTGCTGTTGAGACGAGAGCCTGTGTCTCGACGAGAAACGGGCGTGCCCCTTCTATGGCAGCAGAGATGGCTATGCCTGACATGCCTTCATGGTCTTGTGTGAGGAGTAGTTCTGACGGGTTGCTCACTTCGCGCAGTCCCTTTTGCGTCATTTCGTATATGCCGAGTTCGGATGTTGAACCGAAACGGTTTTTTATCGAACGCAGTATGCGGTAGCTGTAATGCTGGTCGCCCTCGAACTGTATGACGGTGTCAACGATATGTTCAAGAATCTTCGGTCCGGCGATGGCTCCGTCTTTTGTTATATGTCCGATGAGGATAACGGGTACGCCGCTTGACTTTGCGAATCTGAGCAGTGAAGCCGCACATTCTCTCACTTGTGTTAGAGAGCCCGGCGAGGAATCCACATCTTCGGTCGAGATGGTCTGTATTGAATCTATGACGACGAGCTGCGGCTTTGTCTCTGCAATGCAGGCGAATATGTTTTCGAGAGAGTTTTCGCACAAGACGGAGAGGCGTTCGCTGTCTGAATTGTCCTTCTGATGTTGTGACAGTCTGTCAGCTCTTGACTTCAGCTGTTGTGCGCTCTCTTCTCCGCTGACATACAGGATGTCAGTGTCTTGTAGGGCGAGGACGGTTTGCAGTGTGAGTGTAGATTTCCCGATGCCTGGTTCACCTCCGAGCAGTACGATGGAGCCTTTTACCAGTCCACCTCCCAGCACTCTGTTCAGTTCGTTGTCATGCATGTCAAGGCGCGGCTCGTCTTTGACGGAGATGTCGCCGAGTTTCTGTGCCTTGTGTGTGGTGTTTCCTTTCAGCAGTCCGTCGTGTCGGTTTTCTCTGAACATTCCCGCTGCGTGTCGTGCTGCCTGCTGTCCTGTGTTTGCCGCAATACGTATTTCTCGGAATGTGTTCCACTGTCCGCAGCTTGGGCATTTCCCAATCCATTTGGTTGATTCTTGTCCGCAGTTCGAGCAGACGTATGCTGTTTTGTCTTTTGCCATAGAATTGGTTGTTATGTAGGCGAGTTGTCGTGTTGACGTGTTGTCATACGTTTTTAGAAGGGCAGAAGTCAGCTATCTCGCATTTCTCGCAGTGGGCCTTGCGTGCTGTGCAGGTGTATCTGCCGTGCAGCAGGAGCCAGTGGTGTGCCTTTGACAGCAGGTGTCCCGGTATGAGGCGTGTCAGGTGTCTCTCCACTTTCTCCGGCGTGTCAGCGGTCTTCGGCACGAGTTTCAGTCTGTGGCTGACTCTGAAGACGTGTGTGTCAACGGGCATGGCAGCCTTGCCGAATGCCACGGCGAGCATGACGTTTGCCGTCTTTCTCCCTACTCCTGGCAGCGATGTCAGTTCGTCCATTGTCTCCGGCACTTCTCCTCCGAAGTTCTCCACCAGTTTCTTTGCCATGGCGGCGAGATGCCCTGCTTTTGCATTTGGATAGCTGACGCTTGCGATATAGTCCAGTATATCTCCTGCTTCTGCCTGTGCCATCTCTTTTGCTGACGGGAATCTGCTGAAGAGAGCCGGTGTTACCATATTGACGCGTTTGTCTGTGCATTGCGCACTCAAAACGACAGCGCACAGCAGCTGGAACGTCGAACCGTAGGTCAGTTCGGTTGTTATCTCCGGCTGCTGTGCGTTGAAGTGGTTGAGAATATGTTCAAGACGTTCTGTCTTTGTCATTTCTTCGGGGTGATTATTTCTTCTTCTCCTCTTTCTTTATCGCTGCGGGTTTGTATGCCTTGTTAAGTCCGGCGATGATTTCTTTTGTCACATCGTATGCCTTGTCAGCATAGAGCAGGTTGTCGCCAGACTTGGAGAAGATGATGGAGAATTTCTTGTCCTTGTTGTATTTTGCGAGGAAATGGTTGATAGAGTCATGCAGTGCCTCGTTGTATTTTGCCTGTTCGTTCTGGAACTCTGTAGAGAGCCGCTGCTGCAGAGCCTGCAGGTCGGCATTCTGTTTCTGCAGGTTGAGCTGTATGTTCTGTGCCTGTTCGCGTGTGTAGGCGTTCTGCTGCAGTTTCTGCTGGAAGTTGTTGGCTGCAGCCTGTAGTGCTTCGCCTTTCTTCTGTATTGTAGCCTCGATGTTCTGTCCTTTCTTTGTCAGAATCTGTGTATAGTCTTTGCAGAACTGATACTGTGTCATGATGGAATCGACTTCGACGTATGCGATTTTCAACTCTGCCGGAGCTTCAGCCTTTGCTGCGGGTTCGCTTGTGTCTGATTTCTGTGATTTGTCACATGCCGTAACCATGCCGGCAGTCATTGCAGCAATAAGAGCTGCGCGCATAATGTTCTTCTTCATATAAAAATCTGTTATCTGTTTTGTTTGTCGTTTTTTTTGCTGTGCAGTTTCCCGCTTACTCTTTCGCCTCTGATGCGGTCTTCCTTGTCCTGGTCGATGACACAGTGTATGCCTCGTTCTTTCATGTGTTTGCTGTCATGCACGTGCATCGATTTCATTTCCCCGTTTTCAGAAGAAAAGACTCTGACGCATATAAAAGCTATGCATATAGCAATTATTAACACCGAAAAAAGGACAAGTTTAATCATTTTTATTAACTTTGCATCGTATTTGTGGCAATAAAACGCTGCAAAGGTAGTAAAAAAGTTTCGTATAACCTTATAAATACTTTAAATAATGACTAAAAAAGAATTAAATCCTGCAATCAGTTCTCACATTGCGGATATTCAGCGTTGTTCTTCGGCAAGTGGTGTCTTTGACGAGTTTGCGAAAATCAACCGCATTCCCCGTCAGTCGAAACATGAAGAGCAGATGATAGCCTACCTTCGTGGCGTAGGCGAAGAGCTCGGCTTGCCCACTGTTGTCGATGAGACGGGCAATGTCATCATCCGCAAGCCGGCTACTCCCGGCATGGAGGACAAGCCGTGCGTAATCCTTCAGTCGCACATGGACATGGTCTGCGAGAGCCTCCACGGCCGTGAGATTGATTTCAGTACAGACCCTATCGAGACATATATCGACGGCGAATGGCTGTGTGCGGACCGCACCACGCTTGGGGCTGACGACGGCATCGGCTGTGCCATGGAGCTTGCACTGTTGCGTGCTGACGACATCGAGCACGGCCCGCTGGAATGTGTCTTCACCGTGGATGAGGAGACGGGCCTGACCGGTGCGATGGGCATGAAGCCGGGATTCATGACGGGCGACTATCTCATCAACCTGGACTCGGAAGACGAAGGACAGTTCTTTATCTCGTGTGCCGGAGGTGTCAACACCACGGCGAGGTTCCCGTTCTCGCGCATCTCTGCGCCACAGGGCTTCTTCTTCTTCGAGGCGGGCGTGAAAGGACTTGTCGGAGGACATTCTGGCGATGACATTAACAAGAAACGCGCCAATGCCATAAAGCTTCTGACGCGCTTCCTCTTCATGCAGATGAACAGGATGCCTCTTTATCTCGCGGGCTTCGACTGCGGCAAGGCTCACAACGCCATACCCCGTGAGGGCACTGTGGTGTTTGCCGTCCCGGCTTCGATGAAAGAGAATGTCAAGGCCGACTGGAATGTCTATGTCTCTGATGTAGAGAACGAATATCGTGTCAGTGAGGGCAAGCAGGAGCTTACTCTTGCATCGGCAGAGCCTCGTGATGTCATCGACGCAGAGGCGACAAAGCGTCTCGTGCTTGCCCTGCAGGCTGTTGACAACGGCATCATGAACATGTGTCAGGACGAGGAGCTGGCATGGCTGGTAGAGACGTCAAGCAATCTTGCGAGTGTGCATACGTCAGAGAGCGAGGCTGTTGTTGTCACATCACAGCGTTCGTGTGTCATGAGCCAGCTCTCCAACATGGCCGCCACCGTGAAATCATGCTTCCTCCTTGCCGGTGCCGAGGTGGAGCAGGGCGACGGCTATCCTGCATGGCAGCCCCGTGCAAACAGCCATCTTGTGGATGTGACGGTGAAGACCTACCGCGAGCTCTTCGGCAAGGAGCCGAAGGTGCTTGGCATACATGCCGGCCTCGAGTGCGGCCTCTTCTCTGAACGCTATCCCAATCTTGACATGGTGAGCATGGGCCCGACGCTGCGCGGAGTGCATACGCCGGAGGAACGGCTGCTCATCCCTACCGTACAGATGGTTTGGGACCACCTGCTGCTCATACTGAAGAATATCTGATACATTTATTTAGTTGGCGAGTTGGAGAATCAACTCGTCAACTACAATATAAAACAAACATAGTGACAGAAAAACTTGTTTTCCGCCTCTTTTTATCACTGTTCATAATCACTTTCTCTTTTCTCCCGCACAGTGTCAATGCCGATGCGCCGCCCAAGCATGAGGTGAGGGCAGTGTGGCTCACTACGATAGGCGGTATCGACTGGCCGCACAACTATGCCAACACGCCTTCTGCTGCCGAACGCCAGAAACAAGAGCTGCGCTCTATACTCGACAAGTTGCAGCATGCGAACATCAACACCGTGCTGTTGCAGACACGCATACGTGCCACCGCGATATTCCCCACGACGCAGGCGAGCGGCAACGAGCCGTGGGACGGCTGTCTGTCCGGCAAGCCCGGGAAGAGTCCCGGCTATGACGCCCTGCAGTTTGCCATCGACGAATGTCATGCGCGTGGAATGTACATACACGCATGGGTGGTGACGATACCTGTCGGGAAGTGGAACTCGTACGGTTGCCGCACGCTGAGAGAGAGACACGGAAGTCTTGTCATGCGCATAGGCGACGAGGGTTTCATGAATCCTGCCGACACCCGCACCGCGACATATCTTGCAGACTATTGCCGTGACCTCGCCCGCCGTTATGACATCGACGGCATTCATCTCGACTATATCCGCTATCCCGAGATGATGCGCAACATGCCGAAGGGCGACGAGGGCAGACGCAACATCACGCGCATCGTGCGCACCATACACGATGCCGTGAAGAAGGAGAAACCGTGGGTGAGACTGAGCTGCTCGCCGATAGGCAAGCATGACGACACGCGCCGCTTCTGGAGCAGTGGCTGGAACGCCCGGTCGCGTGTCTGTCAGGATGCGAAAGAATGGATGCGATGCGGACTGATGGATATGGAGTTTCCGATGATGTATTTCAAGGGGAAGCATTTCTATCCGTTTGTGGTAGATTGGCGTGAAGGCTGTTATGGCAGGGAGGTGGTGCCGGGATTAGGCATCTATTTCCTTCATCCGCGCGAGAAAGACTGGCAGCTCACAGACATCACCCGCCAGCTCTATGTCTCCCGTTCGTTGGATATGGGCTTCTGCCTCTTCCGATCGAAGTTCTTCACGGACAACACAAAGGGTCTGTATGATTTCGTCAGCAACCATTTCTGCCCCTATCCAGCTCTTCTGCGCCCCTTGTCGTCGTCTTTCCTTCCGCCGTCGGCTCCCGGTTCTCTCGTTGTGTCGCGTTCAGACAAGGGGGTGTCGCTGCATTGGGAAGGCGCTTTAGACCGTAGCGACGGCGACCGTCTGACGTACAACGTATATGCCTCGCCCGCATATCCCGTCGATACGGACGAAGCAGGCAATCTCATGCTCGCCAACATCTCTGCCGGCGACGTCTTCGTTCCACACACCTCTTCTCCTACAGGCAGGATGTATTATGCCGTGACAGCCACAGACAGATATTGCAACGAGAGTGTGGCGCGTCAGGAGCCTGCAACAGCAAAAGGCAGTCAGAAGATAGTACGTCCCGGATCGTGGTGGGTGACACATCCGTTAGGCAGGTGACAGTATCCTGCTGTTATCTACGCTTTTGCGCTTTCAGCGCGACCATCACCTACATGAAATAACCCAGGGTGTCGCGACGCTTTACCCTGGGCTATGCGCTTTTGCGCTTTCAGCGCATTACAACGTTAAAGAAGGGGCAACCTGACCATAGCCCTGGGCTGTGCGCTCGTTGGGCTTTCAGCCCGATAAACGTAAAAGTTGGGTCAAGTGGCAACCAGCCTTTAGGCTGGTAAAAGTTGTTTTTGTTGTTGTCAACAGACAACATAGAGTTCAGAATCAGATCGTTGTTCCTGTTGTCTCTGTTGTCGTCTAAATCATAGCGCGACAATTACAAACATGAACTTCAGAATTAGGATATTCAATTTTTGTACATCAAACTGTACACCCTAATGTATAAGACAACCCGCATCATTCATGCCCCTTCGTGTCAGAAGGGCTGCGAATGATGCGGGTCGTTTGTATTGTGAGAGTGTCACGCCGTAAGTCAAATGTTGTCGAAAGCCTGTTTCAGGTCGTCGATGATGTCGTCGATATGCTCTACGCCGACTGACAGACGCACTGTCGATGGTGTGATGTGTTGGTCGGCGAGCTCCTCGGGCGACATCTGTGAGTGGGTGGTGGTGTATGGATGTATGACGAGCGATTTCACATCCGCCACATTAGCGAGGAGCGAGAAGATTTTCAGAGAATCGATGAATTTCCATGCGTCTTCCTGTGTGCCGTCAATCTCGAAAGTGAATATCGAGCCGCCGCCGTTCGGGAAATACTTGTTGTACAGCTCATGGTCAGGATGCTGTGGAAGCGAGGGATGCGAGACGCTCTTCACTTTCGGGTGGGCGGCGAGGAAATCTACAACCTTCAGTGCGTTGGCTACATGACGCTCGATGCGCAGCGGCAGCGATTCTACACCCTGCAGGAGAATCCATGCGTTGAACGGAGAGATTGTGGCTCCGGTATCGCGCAGAATGACGGCGCGGATACGTGTGACGAATGCCGCTGCACCGGCAACGTCAGCAAACACTGCACCATGGTATGAGGGGTCTGGCTTGGAGATGGTGGGATAGCGGTCGGCGTTGGCCTTGAAGTCGAATTTGCCCGAATCAACGATGACGCCTCCCAACGAGGAACCGTGTCCGCCGATGAATTTCGTTGCAGAGTGTACAACGATGTCTGCACCGTGTTCGATAGGGCGGATGATAAGCGGAGCGAAGGTGTTGTCCACGATGAAGAGCACGCCGTGCTTGTGTGCGACCTCGGCAATGGCATCGAGGTTTGTCACGTCAGAGTTGGGGTTGCCGAAGGTTTCGGCGTAAATGACTTTCGTGTTGGGCTGTATGGCAGCTTCCAGCCTTTCCAGGTCGTTGACATTGACGATGGTGTTGCTGATGCCCTGTGTTGAAAGTGTGTGTGTGATGAGATTGAACGAGCCTCCGTAGAGGTTGTCGGCAGCCACGACATGGTCGCCGTTCTGCAGCACATTCTGAAGGGCGTAGGTTACGGCAGCCGCACCCGAAGCTACGGCAAGGGCGGCTACACCGCCTTCGAGAGCAGCAATGCGCTTCTCGAACACGTCCTGCGTGGAGTTTGTCAGACGGCCGTAGATGTTGCCGGCGTCGCGCAAGCCGAAGCGGTCGGCTGCATGCTGGGAGTTGTGGAAGACGTAGGAGGTGGTCTGGTATATAGGTACGGCACGCGAGTCTGTTGCTACGTCTGCCTGCTCCTGGCCTACATGTAGGGCCAGCGTCTCAAGATGAAGTGTCTTTTCTTTGCTCATAGTGGTAATATTTTTAGTTGTTGATTTTTTTTTTGACTTGTTCCTTCATTTCTGAGTGCAAAGTTACAATAAAAAACACATTATTTCCAAATAATTTGCATTATTCGGAAAATATTACTAAATTTGTGCCTTGAAACAGAAAATACTTATTCCTGAAAGGGGAAAAGTCAATATTAACCAGAAAAATATACTTTCGTGCGATGACAAACAGTATAGACGAGATCGACTTGCGTATTCTCAGTGAGTTGCAGAATGACGGACATCAGACAGTAAAGGAGCTGTCGCATAAGGTAAATCTCTCCGTTTCGCCCGTTTACGAGCGTGTGCGTCGTTTGGAGAAGGAGGGATATATCAAGAGTTACGCGGCA
Organism: Bacteroidales bacterium; assembly: GCA_004555245.1. Taxonomy (GTDB): domain Bacteria; phylum Bacteroidota; class Bacteroidia; order Bacteroidales; family Bacteroidaceae; genus Prevotella. Next base: position 324 of record SFIS01000028.1, on the reverse strand, counting down.
GTTTTGGATGCCGAGAAGCTGGACTGCGGCTTTGTCGCGTTCTGTTATCTGAAGATGAAGCAGCATACGTTCGACAACGCCACGCAGATTATGCAGAGCGTCATGCATATTCCGGAGATAGTGGAGTGTTACAATATCTCCGGCGACTATGATTTCCTGTTGAAGATATATGTCCATAACATGAAGGCGTATCAGGAGTTTGTGATGCGCATCCTTGGCGAGATAGGGTCAGTAGAAATTTAGTGGGGATAGGCATATAATTTGGAAATACGGAAGAGGAAGAATTTCTTGTCAGCTACCCCTCTAAGATTGGCTCGGAAGAGT
>SFIS01000027.1 GCA_004555245.1 Bacteroidales bacterium | reverse complement strand
CCTTCTGTCAGAGCCTCTGCGAATATTCTGTCTTTTCTCGTTACAGTATAGCTGTAGGCGTTTATGGTGTTTATCAGAGTTTTCCCCTCAGGAATATTGTCAAGTGAGGAAATGCTCTCTACCAGTTTGATATCTCTTAATCGCAGCATATTATAATCGAGTTTAATAAACCCATACACGGGTAGCGTACTGCCTTTCCGTCATCAGCCATCAATATCCAGCCCTCAGATTATGCTTACACGCATATACGTGAATGAATAAACGCAGTAATGGGGTGGGGTGGGACTCCCATGTCATAATCTAGCGTATATTGTAGCTGTTAATATTGGAGTGGTTATTCCGGGTGAGACGATTGAAAAAAAAGAGTGGTTCAAGATAATACTTTGTATGACCTGAACCACTTTCCTTTTTTATGATTTCTCGAATTATTTGTCAGTATTGATTATCCTATAGTGACAAGTGGAGTATTCTCCATGACATTCTGTCCAACCTCAACATGAATAGCTGTTACTGTGCCGGCTTTCTCTGCGTCGAGGTTATTCTCCATCTTCATTGCCTCTAACACAACGAGAGTCTGGCCTTCTGAAACTGTATCGCCAACAGCCACACAGATATTCTTGATAACGCCTGGCAGAGGTGCTTTGAGAGCATTGCCGCTTGCAGCAGGTGCTCCCTGTTGTGGAGCTGAGACTGGTTTAGCTGCTGGTTTAGGAGCAGAGACTTTCACACGTTCTTTCTTTACCTCGTTTGGCTCCATCTGGACAGTGTAGGGCTCTCCATTGACTGTCAGCTCGACGTTTCTGCCTTCAATATTCCCTATAGTAACCTCGTATTTGTTACCGTTGATTGTGTATTTGAATTCTTTCATATTTCTTTTTACCTTGACAGGATTATTTGCTGTGGTGTCTTCCACGCTGTCTGGCGTGGCTTGATTGTTATGATGCCCGGTTCATCGTCGTGCATCATAGCACCTTGAAGCTCGTAGAGCGCCATGGATATGGCAGCGTATATTTCGTTATTTACCTGTGACATTATCTTTCCTTTCTTAGCATGCGTATTGACTTCGTCTTCTTCCTCCGCGCCTCGGCAATATTCAAGCAAGTTTGACTGTAGTCTTCCTCCTTCGCGCCTCGGTTGATATTGCTCATGGCTTGGCGTCGGATTATTACAAATAATGAATAGCAGCTGAGTATATCGACGATGAGAAATCAGCGTCATTGCTCTATAATGGCGGTCTCTCCCTCAGATGTATATGTTCATGATAATATCATGCTTCATCCTTCTTCTCTGTACTCAGTCGCTATTCACTATTCATAATGTATCGGCCTGACATTCTTATGTTTCGGACATATGCGAATGTATGGTTAAGGTATAGTCCCCTCCCTTAAGGCCTTATTATTGTCCGGACGGTGTCCTTCTATATTATCCCTGTGTTTATGTTGGCATGCATCCGTGCTTCTTGGCTGGTCTTGAGTCGCGCTTTGTGGCGAGTAGAGCAAGACCTTTGCATATACGGAAGCGTGTGTTGCGTGGCTCTATGACATCGTCAATATAGCCATACTTCGCAGCCTGATATGGATTTGCGAAGAGATCTGAGTATTCTTTCTCTTTCTCAGCAATGAGTGCGGCAACATCTCCACCTTCTTCCTTGCATGCCTTGATGGCCTTTGCCTGAAGGACAGCTACAGCACCTGATGCACCCATCACGGCAATCTCAGCCGATGGCCATGCGTAGTTAAGGTCTGTCTTTAGCTGCTTAGAACCCATCACGATGTGTGATCCACCATATGATTTGCGCAGAGTGACTGTAATCTTAGGTACTGTAGCCTCGCCGTAAGCGTAGAGAAGCTTTGCACCATGGAGAATAACAGCGTTGTATTCCTGACCTGTACCTGGGAGGAATCCTGGAACATCTACGAGAGAGACGATAGGAATATTGAAAGCGTCACAGAAGCGGACGAAACGCGCGCCCTTACGTGATGCATTGCAGTCAAGCACACCAGCGTATGCAGAAGGCTGGTTGGCTACGATGCCTACAGACTGTCCGTTGAACCTTGCGAAACCAACGATGATATTCTTAGCATACTTTGGCTGAACCTCGAAGAATTCTCCGTTGTCAGTTATAGCTGCTATAACCTTGTACATATCGTATGCCTCGTTTGGATTCTCTGGGATTATCTCGTTGAGAATGTCTTCCATACGGTTGACAGGGTCTGTACACTCTGTACGTGGTGCCTCCTCCATGTTGTTGCTCGGGAGATAGCTGAGGAGCTTCTTTATCATGGCGAGACCCTCTTCCTCTGTCTTTGCTGTAAAGTGTGTCACACCTGATTTTGAGGCATGTACGCTTGCGCCACCAAGGTGCTCAGCGTCAACATTCTCTCCGGTCACACTCTTAACGACTGCAGGTCCTGTGAGGAACATGTATGATGTGTTCTCCATCATGAGTGTGAAGTCTGTGAGGGCGGGAGAGTAGACTGCACCACCTGCGCATGGGCCGAATATTCCTGAAATCTGAGGTACGACACCTGAAGCCTCGATATTGCGCTGGAAAATCTCAGCATATCCAGCAAGGGCATTGATGCCTTCCTGAATACGTGCGCCACCGGAGTCGTTTATACCAATACACGGAGCTCCCATCTTCATAGCCAGGTCCATGACCTTACATATCTTCTGGGCCATTGTCTCTGAGAGTGAACCGCCGTTTACTGTGAAGTCCTGTGCGAAGACAAAGACAAGACGTCCGTCGATTGTACCGCTACCTGTTACGACACCATCGCCAAGGAACTGTTTCTTCTCCATGCCGAAGTTGGTGCAACGGTGTAGCTTAAACATGTCATATTCCTCGAAAGAACCTGCGTCGAGAAGCATGTCAATACGCTCGCGTGCTGTATATTTACCGCGCTGGTGCTGCTTGTCGATAGCTTTCTCTCCACCACCAAGGCGTGCTGTCTCGCGCTTCTCGATAAGCTGCTTGATTTTTTCTATTTGCTTAGACATTTACTATATGATTTATGTAGGGGTAGGGGCAGTGTTAGTCCCTATTGGATGATTTCCCCTGGTTTGTATTATTATGCTATAGGCTGGGCATTGTCAGAGACATGTCCAGCCTGTATGATTAGTGTTCGCAGAGCTCAGTTAATATTCCACATGTTGATTTAGGGTGGAGGAAAGCTATATTAAGGTTCTCAGCGCCTTTGCGTGGAGCCTTGTCGATGAGCCGGATTCCCTTTTCCTCACAGAAATTGAGAGCATTTGCCACACCATCCTCAACGCAGAATGCGACGTGGTGTACGCCTTTGTTTCCTTTGTCTATCCACTTCTGGATAGTGCTCTCTGGCGATGTCGGCTCGAGAAGCTCAAGCTTCACCTCGCCACACTTCAGGAAAGCGGTCTTAACCTTCTGGTCTTCTACGACCTCGGTAGCGTAGCATTCAAGACCAAGAACATCAGTAAAATAAGGAAGAGATTCTTCAATGCTCTGGACTGCGATGCCCAGATGCTCAATGTGAGAGATTTTCATGATGATAAAAGTTTGTCATGTTTGTCATGTATAGAGCGGTAAACGGGACTCGAACCCGCGACATTCGGCTTGGGAAGCCGACGCTCTACCAACTGAGCTATTACCGCGTGCGCCTTGCAGGCTTTCTGCGGCTTACTGTCCCGTGTGTAAGAAAAGAGCCGATAACGAGACTCGAACTCGTGACCCACGCATTACGAATGCGTTGCTCTACCAACTGAGCCATATCGGCCTTTTCGTACATTGCCTGAAATGCTCTGCAAAGTTACGATTTTTTCTGCTACTACAGTCAATCCGCTCCGGTTTATTATGTTTTATTAACTGTCTGACAGTCTCTCGCCGTCATTCGGCGGTACGTCTCCGGGCTTTCCCGCGCATACGGAACCTTCCGGACGCGGAGTGGAGATGAGGTGCTGATAGTATGTTCCGGGTGGTGAGGTTACGGAGGGCTTGAGGCGGTAGGTCATCTTGTGCCAGTGAACGCGGGATGTGAAGCGTTGCCAGCGGGCGGCGGAGAAAGTTTCGGAGAGGTGGCTACCGAGTTCGAGGCATGGCTCGCTCCATCCGTAGGGCATCGTGCCCACGAGATGGGGGTATCTCTGGCAGATATGCCGGAAGAAGAGGTGGAAGATGTAATAGTCGAGGGTGATGTCATGGTCTGCCCAGTAGCTGAACAGGACGTCGCGAAGGATGAGGACAAGGGGATGGCGGGGATGCGAGGCGATGAACCAGTTGGAGATATTGCCCGTGGGTGCTTCGCCGGGGCGGGTGTATTGGAAGAGGAAGAGGGGCGCGGCAATAATCTGTTGCCACGACGGCGCGAAGCGTCCCCTTGTCGCGGTGTCGGGCATGGTGCAATAGACTGTGCTGTCTATCCATATGCCGCCATGGGTGGCGAGAAGTTGCAGGCGGAGCATATCGCTGAAAAGGGCGGGCGGAATCTTGCCTGCGGCGTAGCGTTCAGTAACATGGGCGGGGAGCGTGACGTGACGCGTATAGTTGCTTTCGTCAATGACAACAACGGCGGTGCCGGTAAGACTGCGGCGGAGCGAACGGAGGCAGGCGTGGACGAGAGGCGGCGCAGTGGCCATGCCCTGGAGCCAGCAGAACCATACGACGGCGGGAGAAGCGGAGGAGGCCGGGGGTGTGACAGCGGGAGAGACGGAATAGCGTGCGGCGAGACTGTCGATGAGGGGGCTGTAGCGTCTGACGAGGAGGGGGCAGACGCTTTGACGCACTACACCATAGACACTCTTGTATGATGTGCCGCGCAGGGTGCATCGCACAAGGGCTTTCAGGATAGGGAAAAGAAGTCCCATGCGGATGTAGGCGGCAGCGAGACGCATGCCGCCAAACTGGCGATAGCGGATGAGAAGACGGTCGAGGTCTGCCATGGATGGACGGGGGATTGGAGATGGCGGGGGGATATTTCGGCTGGCGTGTTGTATGATGTGCAATTTTCTTTACGACAACAGAGACAACGGGGAGGAACGGGAGGAATGGGAGGAATGGTGAATGTCATGAGGTGACATACAGCCTGGGGACAAGAAGAATGCTGTTGTCAGCTTGTTTGTTCCGCAGGGTCAGGGGAGATCCACATGAACTTGTCAGCCCGCCAACTTGTGAACTTTAACATAGTTCAGAGAACGGTGTCGAGGGCCCGGCGGATGACGGGCGCCATATCGTAGTAGCGGTATTCTGCCAGTCTGCCTCCGAAGATGACATCTGTCTCGCGTGTGGCAAGGGTACGGTAAGCGTCTGCAAGGGCGTTGTTGCGCCGGTCATTGACGGGATAGTACGGCTCCATGCCTTCGCGGTATTCGGCAGAATACTCTTTCGAGATGACGGTCTTGGGGCATTTGTACACATCTTGTCCGAACATCTCGAAGTGTTTGTGCTCGATGATGCGGGTGTAGGGTATGTCGCGATCGGTGTAGTTGACAACGGCGTTGCCCTGATGGTTAGGCGTATCGAGGACTTCGGTGTCGAAGCGTACGGTGCGCCAGTCTAGTTTGCCCAGTCTGTAGCCGAAGAACTCGTCTATGGGGCCGGTATAGACAAGGCGGTGGGCATAGGTGCGCCAGTCACGGTAGGCTGAGGAGAAAAAGTCGGTGGAGGTGAGGCAGTCGGTGTTCTCAAGAAGACGCGAGACGAGCCGGTTGTAGCCTCCGACGGGGATGCCCTGATAGCGGTCGTTGAAATAGTTGTTGTCGAAGACCATACGCACGGGCAGCCGGCGTATGATGAAGGCGGGGAGCTGTGTGCAGTCTCTGCCCCACTGCTTCTCGGTGTAGCCTTTGATAAGACGATCGAAGATGTCCCGGCCGACGAGTGTGAGTGCCTGCTCTTCAAGGTTGGCAGGCTCTCTGCCACCGAGAGCGATGAGGGCGTCGGCTTTCTGCCGCTCAATGACGGCATGAGCCTCGGCGGGTGTGGTGACGCCCCACATCTGATAGAAGGTGTTCATGTTGAAGGGCAGGTTATAGAGCTTGCCATTATAGTTGGCGACAGGACTGTTGGTATAGCGGTTGAATTCGACAAGGGAGTTGACGAAATCCCACACCTCGCGGTCGTCGGTATGGAATATGTGCGCACCGTACCGGTGGACGTTGATGCCTTCGATGCTGTCGCAATGTATGTTACCTCCAAAATGGTCGCGCTTCTCGATAACGAGACAGCGCAGCCCCTTCTGGCGGGCACGGAAGGCTACGGTTGCTCCGAAGAGTCCTGAGCCTACTATGAGATAGTCGTATTTTGTATTCATATCCATGACGGGGGTGTTTTTTCGTATGCGTTTATCAGAGGCGTATAATCAGTCTGGCATGATTGGCACGGCTTGCGTTGCCAACCGGAAACGCGGGGCCTGCCAACCTGTGTAAAGGGACAGACCGGCGAGGCGTGACGGCAGCCTCGCCGGCCTGCATTGTCAGAGTCCTCTGTTCTTCAGCAGTGCGTCGATTTTCGGGTCTGCCCCGCGGAAGTTGCGGTACATCGTCATGCCGTTGTCAATGCCTCCGGGCGTGAGGATGTATTTGCGGAAGCGTGCGGCGACATCGGGGTTGAAGATGTCGCCAGTCTCCCTGAACGCTTCGAAGGCATCTGCATCAAGCACCTCCGCCCAGATATAGCTGTAGTAGCCGGCGGTGTAGCCTCCGCCCATGGTGTGGGAGAAATTGGTTATTCTGTAGCGCGGCGCAATCTGTCGCGGTATGCCGCGTTCTGCCAGTTTCTGTGTCTCGAACTGCATGACGTCGAGGTTCTCCGGCACTTCTGTGAGAACATGCAGATCCATGTCGCTGTATGATGCTGCGAGATACTCGACAGTGGCGAAGCCCTGTCCGTATTTGCTTGCAGCCTCGTATTTAGCCAGCAGCTCTTTGGGGAGAGGCTCACCTGTCTTGTAATGTCTGGCATATACGTCAAGCACCTCGGGCTGGAAAGCCCAATGCTCGTTGATCTGGGAGGGGAGTTCGACGAAGTCACGCTCGACACTGCCCACACCGCTGTAATGTACGTCGCGCATGAAGGAGTGGAGGGCGTGGCCGAACTCGTGGAACATCGTAGTCACATTGTCTATCGACTGTAGGGCGGGACGGTCGGCACTTGCGGGTGTCATGCTGCATACATTGACGGTGACAGGCGCCACACGTCTGCCGTCTTCATAGCGCTGTTCGCGGAATGACGTACACCATGCTCCGGCACGTTTCCCCGCACGGGGATAATAGTCGCTGAAGAAGACGGCGAGGAGTGTGGAATCGCGGTCGTAAACCTCCCAAGTCTGGGCGGTGGGTTCGTAGGACGGTGCCTTGTCTGTAATCTCCTTGAACGTGAGGCCATAGAGACGGTTGGCGACATGGAAGATGCCGCGGAGCACGTTGTTTATCTCAAGATATTCCGAGAGCTGCGATTCGTCAAAACCGTACTTCGCCTTGCGGGCGCGCTCAAGGTAGTATCTGTAGTCCCACGCTTCGGGTTCGCACGTGAGACCGTCTTTCTGCATCTCCTTGCGTATGTCGGCAAGCTCCTCGTTCGCCTTGGCTACGGCCGGTGTCCATATCTGGTCGAGAAGGGCATAGACGGCTTCCGGGGTCTTTGCCATGCGTGTGTCGAGAATCTGCGAGGCACAGTTCTTGAACCCCATGAGCTTGGCACGCTGGAGGCGCAGATCGACAAGGCGGGCACAGATGGCCTTGCTGTCGTAGTCGTTTCCCTGATTGCCGCGGTTGGTGTAGGCGAGCCAGACTTTGCGGCGAAGGTCGCGGTCAGAGCAATATTGCAGCACAGGATTGCACGACGCACGCTGCATATTGAACATCCACTTGCCGGGCTGGCCCTGTTCGGCTGCCATGGCAGAGGCACGTTCGATGTCGCTTTGGGACAAACCGGCAAGCTGCGAGATGGAATCGGCGATGACAAAGGTGTTGTTCGTCTCGTGTAGGAGATTCTGCGAGAACTGCAGCTGCAGGCGCGAGATTTCGAGGTTCAGTTCTTTCAATTTCGCCTTGTCCTCCGCTGAAAGACATGCTCCGTTGCGCTCGAAACGTTTGTATATGTTGTCCAAGAGCTTGCGCTCTTCTTTTCCAAGTGTGGTGGTGTCTGTCTCGTCATACACTTTCTTTACTCTCGCGAAAAGGCTGTCGTTCATGAATATCGCGTCGCTGTGGGACGAGAGGAGGGGTGAGAGATCTTTCTCAAGCTGGCGGTATTCTTCGGTAGAGTTGCTGCTGGCAAGAGGGTCGAAGGTGTCAAGGGCACGGCTGAGCTCCTCGCCGCTGTTGTCGAGAGCGGCAATGGTGTTGAGGAAGGTGGGCGACTGTGGATTGGAGATGATGGAACGGATGTTCTGCTTCTGCTTCTCCATGCCGAGGAGGATGGCTTCCTTGTAGTCTCCTGTCGTGAGGCTGGGGAAGGATTCGATGCCGTGGAGGTTCCCGCTCTTAGAGAGGAGAGTGTTGTAATGCCCGGTGGCAGCCTCTGCGGCGTCTGCAGCAGGCACCGCCTCTTGCTGCGACCTGCAACCGCCGGCGAGCAGTGCCGAAGAGGCAATGGCTGTCATGATAAACAGGTTTTTGTTCATAGGAAAAAGTGATGTGATGATTAATGATTCAAGTTGCAACCGGCTGTATTGTGCTGGTAAGGAATTGTATGGAGCATGCTACTTTGCAGATGTGATAGTCACTCCGTTCTTGCCTTTGCGGAAGACGAAGGTGTCTTTACGTATGCAACGGTTAGCATGGTCGAATATTTTAGCCGAATCAAAGGGCCTGCCGTTACATCTCACCTCGAAGTGGCAGTGTTCTGTTGTCGCTCTGCCGGTGCGGCCTACGATGCCTATCTGCTGTCCGGCTTTCACCCATTCTCCAACCTTCACAAGATTCTTCGACTGATGGCTGTAGAGTGTCTCCAGACCGTTGGCATGACGTATGACGATACAAAGTCCATAGCCGTAGTGTCTGCCGGAGAGTGTCACCTCGCCGTCGAAGACGGCATAGATTGGGTCGCCAGCCTTAGTCTTGATGTCGGTGCCGGCATGGCGGCGGCGACCGCCGTAGGGGCTAATGACACGTCCGCCTTTCATCGGATAGCACCAGTCAGCATCAGTGTATTTGGCGAAATTGACGGAGAACTCGTTGGATTTCCTGAAGGGTGTCACACTGTGGTCGTCAAGCTGTATAGCCTGATATTCGTCGATGTCGAAAGGCTGGCTGTCGTCTTGCTGCTGTGCGATATGTTCAGAGTTCCGGGTGTATTTCGTGCTTGCCGACGATGTCTCTTTCACCGTCCGGTTCTGGTTGGACGACATATTCCCGTGCCGGGGCTGACGGCGTCCCTTCGACTTTGCGAGCGACTGTTCTTTCTCTTCCGTAAGGACAGTGATCTTCACATTCTCGCCCTGACGTGTGAAGAGGAGTGTCTGTTTGCGCAGACGATGGCTCTTGAGATCGACAAGTGTCTCGGGATTGAGACGGGCGCCGTTCACCATCACCGCAAACTCGGTGAAGGTCTTGTCTTCGCGCCTGCCTACAATGGCGATGGTCTGACCGGCCTTCACTCTGTCGCCCACTCTGACGAGATTCTGCGCATTGTTGCCGTAAACGGTCTCAAGCCCGTTGTCGTGGCGTACGACAACAGTGTTTCCCCATTGCTGCAAATGACGCGACAGCCTCACCCTGCCGGAGAACATTGATTTCACGGCATCGCCCTCGGTAGTGCTGATGACGACGTTGTTGTTCTTGCGTATGCCTTCGGCTTTTCCGACCGGCAGAGGGAAAGAATAGTCATTGCTGCCAAGAAGTCCGAAATCTACAGAGAAGGCGTCCGAACGTTCAAACAGCCCCGGCGTTTCGGTGCTTATAGACTGTTGTTCGCGCTGAGAGAACTCTTGCTGTGCCTGCAGCGTGACGCTGAAGACGAGAAGGATTGTTGTCAGGAATTTACGTAGGTTTGTCATCAGGATAGAATAATGAAAAGGTGGTATCAGAAACCCGCAGAACGATGCCGTCGGTCAGAAGCGAAGAAGACGGCAATGGCAAGGCTGCGGAGTGAGAGGAAGGATGGCAAGGCGACATAAAACTGCCGAAGGAAAGGCAACGGGGAGCGTGAGCTACTATCTCAGTAATATGCCGGTGAGCATCCTGCCTGTCGAAGCTCCGTCGCGGCGGGCACTGAAACAACGCGGGTCTGTCATCGTGTCGATGCCGGAGACAAGGATGTTGGATTCTTCAACACCGCAAAGCATCAGCTGGAGCTTGTTGCATTTCTTCAGATCGATGTGCCATCTCAAAGCATCTGCATCTGAACGCAGGACTGTTGCGGAAGAAGGCAGGGCAGAAGAGCGACTGACGGGGCAGGAGAGCCGGACGGGGCGACGTTCGGCAATGGAGCCCATATCGAATCCTGAACCGGCAAAGGCATCGTAAACCTCGTCGCCGACCTCGAACGAATCGAGGGATATGCCGGGACCGATAATGCAACGGAGGTCGCACGGGTCGCTGCCGAAGGCTTGGTTCAGATTGCGTATCGTCGTCTCCACGATACGCTGCCGCGTGCCGCGCCAACCGGCATGGATGGCTGCCGCACAGTGGCGGTGCGGATCATAGCATACAATGGGTATGCAATCGGCGGTGGAAATGCCGATGCATGCGTCACGGACATCGTAGATGACAGCATCCACACCGTCGAGCAGGAGTGTGCGCGTAGAGGAGGGGAGGCGGAAGAACTCTTCGGAAATCTGAAGGACAGCGGTCTCATGAACCTGATGCGGACGCGCAAACCGATGTTCGGACACTCCAAGTGTAGCACACACATCATGTATGTCGCGGCCTAAGGGGCGCAACGTAGTGAAGGCGGCGGCACGCAACGAGGAGAGCTCAACGACCGAGGAAGGATGGAGCGATGCGATATCGTGGATGATGACGTGGCTGTCAGGCATATCAGACTTTGTATATCAGGGGTTAGTGGAGAGGCAGGAGAGAAGCGGGACGGCGGAGAAGAGGGCGGGAGGTCAGACATCCTCTATCTCATAGTCTTCAAGTAGCTCTATATCGTCACCGCCTTCTTCGTCTTCGACAAAGATGACATCATCTTCGCCCTCGGCTGCCATCTCGGCGTTGAAGCGCGACATATCTTTGTCGCGATGGACAAGCGTATCGTCCTTGGTGATGTTCAGCAGTTTGTTGCTCTCTGCATTGAGTTCTTTCCAAAGCACATCTTTCAGCGTGTCGATGCCTTGTCCCGTGACACTCGATATAAAGACAACGGGAATGTCGTCAGGAAGCGTGTCTTTCAGCATCTCGCAAAGTTCGTCGTCAAGCAGGTCACATTTCGTCACGGCGAGGACACGGTGTTTGTCAAGCATCTCCGGATTGAAGTTTGCGAGTTCGCGCAACAGCAACTCATACTCTGCCTTGATATCCTCCGTGTCACCGGGAACCATGAAAAGGAGCAACGAGTTGCGCTCGATGTGTCGCAAGAAACGGAGCCCGAGTCCTTTCCCCTCCGAGGCTCCCTCGATGATGCCGGGGATGTCTGCCATGACAAACGACTGATGGTCGTGATAGGAGACAATGCCGAGAGAGGGTTCGAGAGTGGTGAAAGGATAGTTGGCGATCTTGGGACGAGCGGAAGAAACGGCACTGAGAAGCGTTGACTTGCCGGCATTAGGCAGGCCGACAAGTCCGACATCTGCAAGCAGCTTCAGCTCCATGATGATTGTCATCTCCTCCATCGGCTCGCCGGGCTGGGCATAGCGCGGAGCCTGGTTGGTTGCCGTGCGGAACTGGAAATTGCCCAATCCGCCGCGACCGCCTTTGAGAAGCGTTATCTCCTGACCGTCGTACAGGACATCGCAGATGTATTTTCCCGTCTCGGCATTATACACCACGGTGCCGCAGGGCACATCGATGTATATGTCCTTGCCGTTTGTGCCATGGCATTTGTCCCTTCCTCCGTTGCCTCCGTGCTCGGCAAAGAAATGCCTCTGATATTTCAGGTGGAGGAGAGTCCAGTAGTTATGGTTGCCGCGGAGGATGATGCTGCCCCCCTTTCCGCCGTCGCCGCCGTCGGGACCGCCATTGGGGTTGTATTTGACATGGCGGAGATGCATAGAGCCTCTGCCGCCCTTGCCTGACCGGCATTGTATCTTTACGTAGTCAACAAAGTTGGATTCCATAAGTGATTAAAAGAGTATGGACAGTCGGGCAGCCGGTCAGGCTGCCCGACTGTCTGTTCAAAACATGTCAGGCATTGCGGATTGCGTCCGAAATGCGAGCATAGATATCGTCAATAGAGCCTACGCCATTGATTTTGGCGTATTTCCCTTGTGCGATATAGAAATCTTTAAGAGGCAGTGTCTGGCTGTAGTATGTAGCGAGACGCTTCTTTGCAGTCTCCTCCGTGTCGTCTGCTCTGCCGCTTGTCTTTCCGCGGGCAATGATTCTTTTGACGAGTTCATCGTCATCAACCTCCAGACCGACAACGACAGAAACACTCTCGCCACGCTTCGTCAGCATCTCGTCGAAAGCCTCTGCCTGGGCTATGGTGCGCGGAAAACCGTCAAAGATGACACCCTTGATGTCTTTGCCTTTACTGTCGAGTGTGGCCGCAAGAATATCAATGATGAGGACGTCGGGAAGAAGTTTGCCGTCGTTGATGTATTCCGCTGCCACTTTACCGAGTTCTGTGCCAGCCTTGATTTCTGCACGCAGCACATCACCTGTAGAGATGTGCTCAACACCGAACTCCTCGATAATCTTGTCACTTTGTGTCCCTTTGCCTGAACCCGGGGCACCAAAAATTACGATGTTTTTCATCTTTTTACCTAAGGGGCGTTTTTAGTCTGTGTCTATATTGTTTGTTTCTGTAATGAGAGTTTACCTATTGACGATAGTGTAGATGTCCCGGAGGTTACGCCCAGACTGGTCATAATCCAAACCATATCCTACGATGAAATCGTCAGGAATGACGAAGACGGGATAATCCACATTAACCTCTTCGAGCAGCTTGGCCGGTTTGAAGAACAAGGTGCAGATCTTGACTGACGCAGGATGACGGTTTGCCAACGAATCGAGCATCTGGTGCATAGTACGACCGGACTCGACAATGTCTTCGATGATGACAATATCCCTGCCGTGAAGGTCTTCGCTGACACCTATCACTTCGTGGACGCGCCCAGTGGACATTGTGCCCTGATAAGAAGCGAGCTTGACGAAACTTATCTCGCAGTCGAGGCTTATCTCTTTCATCAGGTCGCTCGCAAACATGAACGAACCGTTGAGCACGGCAAGGAACAGAGGACGTTTGCCCGCATAGTCGCGGTTGATGCTCTGCGCCACCTCTTTGATACGAGACAATATCTCAGCCTCGGGAAGCGACAAGCGGAATGTCTTGTCTTTTATCCGAATCTCTTTCATTTTCTACTTTTAGCTCGGTTGAGAATGTTGTAAATCACAAATTTGGCACAAAATTAATAAAAATATGTCGAAACATGCTACATTGTTTGCATAAATTTTGTATTTTTGCACTCTCAGACGATATTTTATCAAGAAAATGAAGATTTTTACGAGCAAACAGATACACGAACTGGATTCATACACTATAGAGCATGAACCGATAGCGTCAATAGACCTCATGGAACGTGCGGCAAGAGAGATTGCCAAGGCTGTCATGCGGAGATGGCAGACGGAAACGCCCGTCGTGGTCTTCGCCGGACCGGGGAACAACGGAGGCGACGCCCTCGCCGTAGCACGGATGCTGTCGGAAGAGGGATACAGCGTCACGGCTTTCCTCTTCAATGTCAAGAACAGCCTCAGCCCCGACTGCTACGCCAACAAACAACGCCTGAGCAGCTCGAAGCACATGAAACGGTTTGTGGAGGTTGTTGACGAGTTCGACCCGCCTGAACTCGACGATACTACGCTGGTTATCGACGGCCTTTTCGGGTCGGGACTGAACAAGCCTCTCACAGGCGGCTTCGCTTCTCTCGTCAAATATATCAACTCGTCAGAATGCCGCGTGGCAAGCATCGACATGCCGTCAGGTCTGCTGGCTGAAGACAACACGTACAATATCACGTCTAACATCATACGCGCTGACGTCACCTTCACGCTCCACAGCAAGAAACTGTGCATGTATCTTGCAGACTGCCAGCAATATCTCGGAGAGATTGCCGTACTGCCCATCGGACTCTCGGAAGAATGGCAGAGACAGACGGACAGCCAGTTTGCTGAGATTGAAGAGAGCGACATCCTGCCTTTGATAAAACGGCGTAACGCCTTCGCACACAAAGGCTCGATGGGACACGCTCTCATCATAGCCGGAAGCTACGGCATGGGAGGTGCTGCAACAATGACCGCAAAGGCGTGTCTGAAAGCCGGAGCGGGAAAAACCACTGTCCACATACCTCACTGCAACTACAACATCATGCAGATTGCTGTCCCAGAGGCTGTCGTGCAACTGGACAAAGAAGAATGCTGCTTCTCGGAAGCAACTGACACCACACAATATGATGCGGTGGCAATAGGTCCGGGACTGGGACAACGGAGCCAGACTGCCACGGCACTGCTCTCGCAACTGAGACGCACAGAGTGTCCGCTTGTACTTGATGCTGATGCTCTGAACATCCTTTCTACAAGGGCTGCATGGATGCAACAGATTCCTGCAGGGGCGGTTCTCACGCCTCATCCCAAAGAGTTCGACCACATGGACGGAAACGAATGCTTCAGCGACTACGAACGTCTGGCACATGCACGAGAGATGGCACAACGCACAAAATGCCACATCATTCTGAAAGGACACTATTCCGCAATATGCAATCCTGACGGGACGGTCATATTCAACTCTACAGGCAATGCGGGCATGGCAACGGCAGGAGCAGGTGACGTACTGACCGGCATTATAGTCGGACTGGCAGCACGAGGATATCACACCGCGACAGCTACGCTGCTCGGAGCATACATCCACGGGCTCGCCGGAGACATCGCCGCAGAAGAGAAAGGCATGGAATCGATGATGGCTTCGGACATCATCGAGGCTCTACCCGAAGCGTTCAAGAAATTATATTCGTGAAACTTATTACTGCATCAATACTGATTCTTTCACTGTAAAACAAATTATACACACCAATCTAATGAAATCATTCGTCTTTGCAACACTACTGACATTCCTTGCCGTGTACAATGCGTCGGCACAAGACACAAGCTATCATCTGCCGAAGACCGGCGTGCGCATAGCACTGCTCGTGGAGAAGACGAGCTATAAACCGGGCGACCTCGCCGCCTACACACAACGTTTCCTGAAGAAACAGGTAGCACAGGAAGAAAGCGTGCAATACCGAATCGTAAGTGTCACGATGGCGCCCTATGCCCTACCCGATTCTTCACGCATCTTCACAGCCCACATAGACAACAAGCGCAACATCCAGGAGTTCAACCTCTCGCCTGACAACATCCTGCTTGCCATCAATGCCGAGCCAAGACAGATGGCTGAGCCGGCACCTTTCGTAGCAGCTGCAAAACCTGCTGCCGACGACCCGTACAGACATCTGAATCAGGACATACTCTCTGCAGGAAGCCGTATGAAAATGGCTGAACTCTGCGCACAGGAGATATACGACATACGAGAAAGCCGCTCTGAACTGACAAAGGGACAGGCTGATTATATGCCGAAAGACGGCGAACAACTGCGCATCATGTTGCAGAACCTTGAGACGCAGGAATCTGCCATACGACAGCTATTTGAGGGTGTGACACAATGCGACACTATACAGACCGTAATGACTTTCGTGCCAGAACGTGACATGACGAAAGTGCCTTTGTTCCGGTTCTCCAAACATTACGGCATTGTTGACAGCAGCGACCTCTCCGGCGAACCTTACTACATGATTGTCGAGAATCTGAACAGCTGCCCGCCGCATATCAACGAACAAGGAAAGAAAGCCCCTAAAGACGAGACCGGCATCTGGATTGCACTTCCAGGCAAGATACGCCTCACAGTCACTGACGGCCAGATGCCACTCAACACAACAGAACTCAGCGCTTCACAGTTTGGAGAGATTGAGAACCTCAACGAGCCTCTCTTTTCGAAGAAAGTTATGACACGCCTCGTGCTCAACCCATACAACGGAGGCATAGAGGATATTGAGAGTGCGCCGATAAAGAACTGACATCTTGTTGCATGTACGGCGGTATGTACCGTATGCACCTCATAACAAAACGAAACAGTTACAGCGACTGACCACTTCATAATGTAGTGACAGTCGCTGTAACTGTTTGTGTCAGCACGTATTAGGACGCGATGCTAACGGAATAACCGAGAATGCCGTGGCGATGTCTGTCACATCTTCAATACGACACCGGAGTATGGGGGAACGGCAATACGCACAGGTTCGTCAGCAGACAACATGATGTCAACATCCTCACCCGTCATCAGGTCGGTAGCGACTCTCATGCCCGGTTGTATGCCGAGATAGTCAAAAGCATGTTGCGGGATGTTAACCAACGATTCCAATGCCTTGTCGTCGAAGTTCACCACAACGAGTAAGATATCATCGTCCTTCTTGCGCAGGAAGGCATAGAGGCGGTCTGCATGGAATGTGTCTGACCATGGGTTGGCATACATGAGGTCGAAAGACTGTCCTTCGGTGACGGCGGGTTCAGACTTCGCAATGTTCAAGACTGTTGAATAGAGAGCCTCGATGCGTTTCTCTGCTGACGAGAGCTGTCTCCGGGCGTAATATCCCTTACGCAGGCTGTCAACACACCAATAGTCGAATATCGTTGTGCGGCCGTCACATCCCGAGAAACCCTCGCTCTCCATACCCTGCTCGCCGAACTCCTGTCCGGCATATAGCATGAAGGGATTCTGCCACAGCAAAGCAGACACCATCAGCGCAGGAATCCCCTTCTCTGCCGCCCCGGCGAAGAAGGTGCTGGCTATACGCTGCTCGTCATGGTTCTCAAGGAAATAGAGCATGTGCTCGCGAATGTCGTCAACAGCCTGCCACTGGTTTGTTATGCCCTGGGCACTGCCGTAGCCGCACATGACATTGCGCAACGTGTCGTACATTCCGACTTTATCATACAGATAGTCGAAACCAGAGTTGATATATGTGCGGTAGAGAGCCGGATTATACACTTCGCCGATGAAGCGGATATGCGGGAAGCGGGATCTCACCTTTCGTGTTGCAAAAGCCCAGAATGCAGGAGGTACCATCTCTGCCATGTCGCATCTGAAAGCATCCACGCCTTTGTCTGCCCAGAACAGAAGGATATCAACCATCTTACGCCATGTGTTGACAACCGGCAGACCGTCTGCGTTGAAGAAATGCTCTGAACGACCGCCTGCGTCACAATAGTCTATGCCGTAGTTGAGCTTCACCGTTTCATACCAGTCGTTTCTGCCCGGACGTGACGAGAAGACATCATTGCCGGTTGCCTTTGCCGGCTGTTCGGAGTATGCCGGCAATACGTTGCCGTCAGAATCGTGCGCAACGTCAAACTGAGGCTCGAAAGGCTGCCCCCAGCAATAATAGAAGTTGTTTGACGTAGAGAAATGATAATCGACATTGTCGCCCTCACCAAGCCCCTCGACACCTTCCGGAGCAGAGATGGAGTGATACTCCCGCGCTACATGATTGGGCACAAAATCGATGATAACCTTCATACCTGCCTTGTGCGTGCGTTCTACCAGACTCTCAAACTCTTTCATTCTGTTTGCGACATCAACAGCCATGTCCGGGTCAACATCATAATAGTCAACAATGGCATAAGGCGAACCTGCCTTGCCCTTTATGACTGACGGATGGTTGGCAGGAATGCCGTAAGCCGAATAGTCGGTGGCTGTGGCATGACGGATGACACCAGTGTACCAGACGTGCGAACAGCCTAATTTCTTGATACGACGGAGCGTGGCATTGTCTATATCGTCAAACTTGCCCACACCGTTGTCCTGTAGTGAACCATTATGTTTACGCATTGTGTTCTTGTTGCCGAACAGACGCGTAAACATCTGGTATATAATAATTTTTCCCATCTGAATTGTGTTTTTTATCTGCCAAGGTGGATGATTCGTCACAAGGCATAGTATATATAGAAAGCAAAAAGCCACTCACACAACCAACTTAGAAAGACAATGGCGGTGTGGGTGACTTTCCGTTTCCGGCACATCATCAAACGTATGAAAGCATCTTCATCGTCACAATGCGTCGGATGTATAGTATTGAAGAATGACGGGTATGCGCTGCATCAAGCCAGTCCGTGAACGCTCACCTCACGGCTAATCTTTGCTATCATTCCCTGAAGAGCCTTGCCCGGACCACACTCTGTGAAGTCTGTGGCACCGTCAGCTATCATCTGCTGAACCTCGTATGTCCAACGTACAGGAGCAGTGAGCTGAGCTATGAGGTTCTGCTTTATCTCAGCGGCATCTGTGTGAGCCTTGGCATCAACATTCTGATAGACCGGCAGTTTCGGAGTGTGTATCTCCGTAGCCTCAATGGCAGCCTGAAGTTCTTCTTTTGCAGGCTGCATGAGCGGCGAGTGGAATGCGCCGCCTACAGGGAGAGGCAGGGCACGCTTAGCACCGGCAGCCTTCAGTTGCTCGCAAGCCTCTGCAATAGCGTCATTGTTGCCGGAGATGACAAGCTGGCCCGGGTTGTTGTAGTTTGCAGGCACAACAATGTTTCCTTCTTTTGAAATGCCTGCACAAATCTCCTCAATCTTCTCGTCTGGCAGTCCGATGATGGCAGCCATGGTAGAAGGTGCAGCCTCACATGCCTTCTGCATTGCCATGGCACGCTTGGAGACAAGACGCAGACCATCTTCAAATGACAATGCGCCGGCGGCAACAAGAGCGGAGAACTCGCCGAGCGAGTGACCGGCAACCATCTCTGCATCAAAGGCATCGCCAAGACAGATAGCGGAAATGACAGAATGGAGGAAGACGGCAGGTTGGGTCACCTTGGTCTGCTTCAACTCTTCTGCCGTGCCTTCAAACATTATCTTTGTGATTTCAAAACCGAGAATCTCGTTTGCTTTGTCAAAGAGTTCCTTCGCTTTGGGATTTGTCTCATACAAATCCTTTCCCATACCTGAGAACTGTGCTCCCTGACCCGGAAAAACAAATGCTTTCATAATTTCTATATATATACTGTTTTGGGATGAGTAGGTGTAAATAAATGAATTGTTGTATAATGTAATTGTATAGGGTTGGCGTATCAGCGTGTGATAAAGAGTAGGGCTTCATCATGAATGTTCTGAAAACATGAAAGTCCCAATGCAGATGACATGACACCTGCCTTGGGACTTTATCTTTCAGCGATGGCGAACAGTACTTGCTGTCCAGCACAGGATCTTGATTCTGTTCGTCACGCTTGTCATGATTCAAATTTCAGCTGCTGACATTTTATTCTGCAACAGGTGCCTCAGCCTCTACAACAGGTGCCTCCTCAACAGGAGCTGCCTCAACAGCCACTTCAGCTGTTTCTTCAACTGCTGCAGGTTGAGCGTTTTCTGCTGTTACAACGACAGGCAATTCAACCTTCACCTCTTTGTGGAACACCACAGTGGCGACATACTCGCCGACAGTCTTGATGTCCTTCATGATGATGCGCTTGCGGTCGATAGTGATACCCTTGCTGGCAAGTTCTGCTGCAACCTGAGCTGCATTGACAGAGCCATAGAGCACACCTGTAGCGCTGACTTTGCTTGCAATGTTCACTGTAACGCCATTGAGGGCCTCAGCCTCTTTCTGGGCTGCAGCGAGTATTGCAGCAATCTTGTGAGCCTGCTGCTTGAGATTCTCGGCAAGAATCTTCTTTGCAGATTCAGAAGCGATGACAGCTTTTCCCTGTGGGATGAGATAGTTGCGTCCGTAACCAGACTTCACTTCTACGATATCGTTCTTGTATCCAAGACCGATGATATCTTCTTTGAGAATAATTTGCATTGTTGTTGTCCTCCTTTTTTTACTTCATCATGTCAGTTACGTAAGGAAGAAGAGCTATCTGGCGAGCACGCTTAACGGCTGTAGCAACTCTGCGCTGATACTTCAGTGAAGTACCGGTTATACGACGTGGCAAAATCTTGCCCTGCTCATTCAAGAACTTCTTCAAGAACTCTGGATCTTTGTAGTCGATATACTTTATACCGCTTTTCTTGAAACGGCAATACTTCTTTTTCTTAACGTCGATTGTCGGTGCGGTAAGATATCTTATTTCAGACTGTTCTGCCATAATTATGCCTCCTTCTTTGATAGTTTGTTACGACGCTTCTCTGCATACTGCACAGCATATTTGTCAAGCTTCACAGTCATAAAGCGTATTACTTTCTCGTCGCGACGATAGCCTGTCTCGAGAGTGTTGATAACTTGCGGCTCTGCCTTGAACTCTACAAGGTTGTAGAACCCGTTTGATTTCTTGTCGATAGCGTAAGCCATCTTCTTCAAGCCCCAGTTCTCCTCGTTGATGATCTCTGCACCATTCTTCTTGAGAAGATCTGTGAACTTTGCTACAGTCTCCTTTGCCTGTTCGTCAGACAAAACGGGAGTAAGGATGAAGACTGTCTCGTACTGATTCATCATAATAGATAGAATGTAAAATATTAAAAGTTATTATAAAATATCCGCTCTGCGGACCATGATTCTGCGTCATGACACACAAAGCGGATGCAAATTTACTCATTTTTCCTGATATATTATCATTTTTGTTTCCCTTACCCTATCCAATATCCGATTATTTAAGCAGTATTAACTATTTTTTGCTTTTCTACTATTGTTTTCTTTCCTTGTTGCTTCGCTTGACATGCTCTTTTCTCTGGCCGCCATGTCTCTGCGATGCTTCACGCAGTTTGTTACGGTCGAATTCCTCAGCATAGAAGAGGCATTTAATCACAACGGATGCCGGCAGAACCTTGAGCATACTCTCATGATACTTCAGCTGCAGTTTCTTCAGTTCAATCTCTGTATTGTCTTTCTGCAGTATTGCCTTCCGGCATTCTTCATCCGTCCTTGGCGGTTTGTGCTTGTTTATGCGTGTCTTGCGGAAGAGTGCGCGCTCTTTCGTTCGCATCTCGTCGAAGAGCTTGAAGAACTTCTGTGCATCGTCTGCAGAGAGAGAGGCTTTCTTGATGATGTAATTCTTCATCTCCATGCGGTAGGCCTCCGGGTCGAACTTGCGGTTTTGCTCAGCCCTCAAGACGTGTGGCGAAACGAGAATGAAGAATATGATCAGTAATTGTTTCATCTTTGCTATATATAATAATGTATGTACCTATATATAATAAATGTGTGTAGGCTGAGTTTGCGATTGGCAGTCCTCGTGCGGCAGGCCGGCAACTTGGGAAGCCACCCGCAGTCAGTATCTGTCACTCCGTCAGTATGGCGTATAGGTCCTGGTGGTCAATCATGGCATAATCCATGACATCATCGACAGTCGATTCTGTCGAAGCGGACGGTTCAGCAGCGGCAATCCCTTGTGCCGCACTGTCGTTTCCGGGCAACGAGAATGCCGCGAATGTCACTGCACTCATCACTGTCACTACTACTGCAGCGGCGGCGGCGGTTATCCACCTGCGGCGCGGCTCGCGCTTGGCATTGACGGGCTGGAAAGGCTGGTCGGGCAGTCGGGACATGATGTCTGCCGTGAGATTGTCAAAATACCCTTCCGGCACCTTGAATGGCTCGTGTATGTTGTTCCTCCTCATGGTTCGTTTCGTTTTTTCAGTCATTATCGTTGTTATGCCTATGAAGCCTGACATTCGTCGCAGCTTGTTTTGACAAGGCTTCTAAATGTATGATGCAAAAGAATATGAAAGGTTTAATCCGCATCTTCAAGAAAATGCGATATTTTTTTCACGGCGATATGATAACTTGCTTTCAGCGCACCTTCAGATGTTTGCAGAATCTCGCTTATCTCGGAGTATTTCATGTCTTCGTAGTATTTCAGCTGGAAGACCGTGCGCTGCATATCCGGCAGTTCTTGCAGAGCCTGTTGCAGTAGAGCCTCCGCCTCGTTGCCGTCAAAGAACTCGTCTGCGAGAAGTTGCGCTGCTATACTTTTCGTCTCTGCTGCCTCAGAGGAAAGGTAGATGTTCTGCTTGGCTTTCCTCATAAAGTCGAGAGCCTCGTTGATTGCTATGCGGTAGAGCCATGACGAGAGTTTGGAGCGTCCCTCGAACGACGAGATTTTCTGCCATACCTTCAGGAACACATTCTGCAGGACATCGTTTGCATCGTCATGGTTCATGACAATACGACGTATCTGCCTATACAGCGGCTGGCTGTATTGGCAGACAAGCATTTCAAATGCCTTTCTCTGTGTCGGTTCGTCAGCAAGCAGACGAAGCAAGGTTTTCTCATCTACGTGCATAAGACATTGTCTGTGTATTGTATCTCCATTGACGGATTTCTGTTTGTCTATAGTCTCGTTGACGGCGGCAGTCAAAAAAACAACACGTTATGGGTAATTGTCTGACAACACTCATAACGTGTATGGGGGGGGGGTTAGAGGCGGCTTATGCCTATGCCCTCTTGAAACATCAACCTTGAATAGTGCGAAAAGCGATGCCGCTTTATTTGATAGAAATCTTCCTTACGGTCTTCCCTACCTTCACGATATAACATCCTTTCGGCAGGTTGAGGTCGTAACGTCTGTCGTGACCTTCAATCTTCAACGACTGCACGCAAACACCTGCTACATTATAGACATACAGAGTATGTCCGTTAGCATTTGTCACACGTACAGAGGCATCGCTGATGACCGTCAGTGCAGGCTGCTGTTCCTGTTCAATAATCAGGACATTGGGGGCCGCGTCAGCCGGCATTTGTATTGCAAGGCATGAGAGGAGCAATACAATTGATATGTAGCGTAGGAAAATCTTCATCACAAGCGTGTTTGTTTTAAGTAGATATGCAAAGTTAATAATTTCTTCTGACACGTACTAACGTTGTATTGTAACAGAAGCCGAAACTTAACTTAAATTAACAAGATTTGCGACTTTTCCGGGGTTATGCGATGGCATTAGGCATCTTGCTATCTCTTGAGAACGAGAAACTCGTCATAAGAACACTGCGTCTATTTGCCGAGTTTCAGCTTCCACTCGCCGTTTTCATTCTTTACAAGGTCAGCAACCTGTTCGTCTTCCTCGCCATTGCCATAGACAACATTTAGTGTCACTTTTGCCTTGTCTCCGGTTTCGTTTATTTCTTCTGACATTACCTTGTAGCTCTTTATACCTCCTTTTGCTCTCAGTGCAGGTATAACTTTCGCAGAGAGCAATACGGCCAATTCTTCCTTGCCCTTGGCAGTGTCCGTACTCTTGGAATTGTCAATTTCAAGCAAATCTAAATATCCGTTGATATCTTCTTTCTGAATACACTTGATAGAAGCCTCTGCAACACCTGCCGGAGTGTTATCAGTACCACAGCCTCCCATTACTATTGCAATTAGTGCAACAAACAATGAAACAAATAATTTTCTCATAATACTATTGTTTATAGGTTAATAAAAATGAACTGTCATCAAAACTTTATGATGCTCTCTAACAACGGAGAGGCGTACAGGTCTGAGGGTGTGATAACCTGCATGACAGAGAATCCCGGTACATTATAGTCATGTCGGCGTTTGTCAGCCAAAGACACTCCCGCCTTCCTGTAGGCATTCTCAACCAGTTCGCAGCAGTACAGTCTTGTAGTGTCAGAAGTGTCATAGTCATGGTCGAACAACACCTTCTTTCTGTATAGTCTTATTGCTTCAATCGATGCCGCCTTAGCTGCGTTTCTGTCAGCGATACGGGTTATTTCTCCGTTCACAGCATACTCCCGGCAGAAGAATGTCTCGATTCTGTCCATCTTCACCCTGTCAGGGTCTCCGATGTAATCCGGCTCTGCCGGCACGGCATGAACAACCATTATTACGCCTGCTGAATCGACAGCAATGCCGACATGCGAATATCTTCCATCATCGACATGCACGACCATGTCACTGAGAACACCCTCCCCTCTGCGGAACAGGACATCGCCGGGCATCACCCCTACCCCTTTCGGCATTATCACTTCTTCATAACAAGACTTCTTCCTGCTGCAACATACAACCGACAACGCTAAAGCCGTAAAAAGCAGCAAAACAGCGATGTATGTGCCGTATGTGCAGAAGTGTTTTCTCATTGGCATCGGTTTGTCCGGAATGTTTCAACTTTATTTTCAGCTCCCTGTATGCTGAGAAAGTCAGTATTCTCGCGGTCCGAAGATGCTCGTCCCCACTCTAACCATAGTCGATCGGCAGTCCTGTGCTATGAGATAGTCGTCCGACATACCCCAGGATCGTTCGCAGAAGCTGCTGTCGGCGGGGAAGTATTTCTCCTTCACCTCGTCAAAGAATGCTGCCGCAGTCTCGAACTCCTGTCTTATCACAGTCTCGTCGTCTGTGTTTGACGCCATCATCATCAGTCCGCATATCTGCACATGTGGCATATCTCGCCATTCGCCTTCTTCAAGCAGAAGCCGGCAGTCGTCGAGTGTCAGCCCGTATTTTGTTGCCTCTGACGCTATATGCAGTTCGAGCAGCACCTTTATGACACGTTCATGCCGCGCTGCCTGTTTCTCTATTTCCTTCAGCAGTCGCAGCGAATCGACGGCTTCCACCATAGTGATATACGGTGCGATATACTTCACCTTGTTCGTCTGCAGATGTCCGATAAAATGCCACTCTATATCCTTCGGCAGTGCCTCATGTTTCACTCTTATCTCCTGCTCATGACTTTCTCCGAATATTCTCTGCCCTTCGTCGTAGCATTTCTTCAGAGCCTCTACAGGGTGATACTTGCTGACGGCAACGAGGCGGCATCCTGGGCGGAGCCGGTTTCTGACGGCATTCAGCCTTTCTTGTATCGTGGATTGTGACATGACGGCTTCGGATTATTACTGTTCTTTCTTAGCGGCGTTGTGTTCAAAGACATCCATTATCGACGTCTCCTGCACGGCGGCGATGGCATAGTCAATCATTGTCGTGCCCATGACCTCCTGGATATGCTCCACTGCCTGCTGGAGGGTATGGGCCTGAACGAGGTAGTTCACGTTAGAGCGTTTCTCTTTCTGTGTCTTCTCGTCGAGGGTGATGAACTGCAGCTTTGTCTTGAAGAAGCGGTCGTCTGTCTCGGCGTCGCTGAAGAAAATCTCGCCGTAGGCTGCCTGCGCAATGCCGGTCACCTTGAACTCACCCATTATATACGATGACATCTCCTCGATGATGGAGCTCTCGGCTTCGGTGAAAGAGAGTGCGTCAACGACATACAGCTCAGTCACCATCTTCTGTTTGCCGTCGTCAGTCATTTTCTCGTATCTGATTTTTGTCTCAAACCAGTTTGCTGTTCTTGATCTCATGATTTAAGTTTGTTGTTACATAGCAGTTGCAGGCTGCCAGACCTGCAACATGCTTTTTATACCAGTTAAGTTATACGTATTGTGTCAGATGCTTGTCTTTACGGAGTATTCACTATTATGCGTTGTCGTTGTTTCCGTCCTTCTTCTCGCAGTTTTTCTTTGCGAGATATTCCGGCAGCGACAGTCCCGCCTGTTCAAACAGTTCGTTCAACGGAGGCACGCTCTTCATCAGTCCGCTGACGAATCCTGCAGTAGAACCTTTTCCGTCCGTGCCGTTAGCTCCGTTGTCCCATACTGTGACATGGTCGATGTTGATGCCCTTGACAGCCTCCACCTGCGTCTTCACGAGTTCGGGCAGTTTCTCAAGCAAGAGCAGCATATATGCTTTTGTGGGGTCTCCGCCAGCAGCATTGACCATCTTCTCATATCCGCTTGCCTGTTTGTTGAGCACCTCGAAGAGGCCTCTTGCCTCGGCCTCCATCTTCGCATAGAGGGCGTCAGCCTCACCTTTTGCGTTGACGCGCACCTTCTCAGCCTCCGCCTCCGCCTCGATGATTTTGCGTTTCTTCTCTATCTCCTGCGTTACGAGGACATTGGCAGCCTGTGTCGCGCGCTCTCTTTCTCCTCGCGCCTCTTCCGCCATTTTCTCTGCCGAGTATGCTTCTTCCAGCGCTTTCGCCTGTGCCACTTTCTCTGCCGCCGTAGCCTTTCTCAGCGCCTCTGCCTCAGCCTCACGACGTTCTGCGTCAGAGTTTGCTATCGCCACCTTGGCAGCATTCTCGCCCTTCACGGCCTGCGCGTTGGCTTCCGCAGTCCGGATACGTGTCTCCCTTACGGCGTCGGCTTTTCCTATCTCGCCGATTTTCTCCTGTTCCGCCACTCTCACCTTAGCCTCGTTTATGGCTTTGGCGGCAGCTTCTTGTCCGAGAGCCTCAATATATCCCGATTCGTCGTTGATGTCAGTCACATTGACATTGATGAGACGGAGACCGATTTTCTTCAGTTCCACCTCGACATTGCTTGATATAGCCTCAAGAAACTTGTCGCGGTCGGAGTTGAGTTCCTCTATCGACATCGTTGCGATGACGAGACGCAACTGTCCGAAGAGGATGTCCCGCGCCAGCTCCTGTATCTGTGTCGCACTCTGTCCGAGCAGTCTCTCTGCGGCCGCTGTCATGCACTCCGGGTCAGTCGATATGCCGACGGTGAAGCGGCATGGCACATCGACACGGATATTCTGCCGCGAGAGGGCATTGGTGAGGTTGGCGTCGATGCTGATTGGCGTGAGCGAGAGGTAGGCGTAATCCTGTATGATAGGCCAGACGAATGTGCCGCCGCCGTGTACACACTTTGCAGATCCGCGGTTTCCGGTCGTTCCATACACAACGAGTATCTTGTCCGAGGGACACCTGCGATAACGGTTGATGATAGCCATCAGCATTATGAAGGCCACCACGATTCCAACTACTATTAGATACATATTATAAGATTTTATGTTTGGTTTTTCAGTTCTGTCTCTCCACTTTCAGGTCAGTGCCGCAGATTGCTGCCACTCTCACCGTGGTTCCTGTAGGTATAGCCTCTCCGTCTGTGACGGCATTGAGTTCCACGACACTGCCGTTTATGGAAATCTGCACCTTTCCTTTTCCCGTGCCTTTAGCGGGAATCCTCAGATACACCTGGCCCGACATACCCACACAATCAGAGATTTTGTACGCTCCGTTGCGCTCCAGTTTCTTCAGCTGCCTGCGCATGAAGAGATACATATATGCGAAGGCGACGCCTACCACGCCACTGAGGCAGACAACGAGGGAGATGTGCAGTCCGCATCCGAGGAAAGTGACTCCCGCCCAGCCGAAGCCTACCAGGAAGTTTATCAGCGACCTTATGCTGAACAGCGAGAGTGCGCCACCGTTGTCCATCGTGTCTGCGTGCATGTCCGACATGTCAAAGTCGGTGTCTGCATCCATGCCCACAAGTGTCAGCAACGCCTGTATCAGGAAGACGGCTGACGCCAAAAGGGCTACTGTCCAAAAGAATCGCTCCGCTCCGGCGAGCCCGGAGTACCATAGTTCGAGGGTTTCCATTGATGTTTCTTCTTTGCGGTAAGGTTTTTTGCTCTACAAATATACTCACTTATTCCCGAACAAAGACAATCGCCGTCTTTCTTTTAAACTATTTTATGATTACATCCTTTATGCCGCTGTGTCAGCATATAAGGATGTCGTCACGACAGAAGCTGGTTGACGAAGACTGCAAGTATGCCTGTCGGACAGATGAAGCGCACACAGAAGAGGAACAGTCCGAAGAGGCTGCCTTTCAGTGTGCCCCAGTTGGTGAACTCGTCACGCACTACGGACTTCGGGACATACCATCCGATGAAGAGACATGCGAAGAAGCCTACAATGGGCAGGAAGATCTGCCCGGTGACAAAGTCGAAGATGTCAAACATCGTCATGCCGTTGAACGTGAGCCAGTCAACGCCTCCGAGCGAGAGCGAACAGAAGATGCCGACGAAACCTGTTCCGCACGACACGATGAGCGCACTCACACGGCGCGAGATCTTCAGTTCTTCCTGAAAGAAGGCGGTGCTGACCTCATGCAGCGAGATGAGTGATGTCAGTGCCGCGAGAGACATGAGGGCATAGAAGGCGAAGCTGACTACCTTCCCAACGAACGGCGCGGCGGAGAATGCCTGCTGGAAGACATTAGGCAGGGTGATGTAGATGAGCGACGGACCGCTGTCGGGCTGAACGCCAACTGAGAAGGCGGCGGGGAATATCATCAGTCCGGCGAGGATAGCGACCATACAGTCGATGACACTGATCTGTATGGCAGAACGGGACAGGTTCGTGCGGCGGGAGAAATAGCTGGCGTAGGTGCAGATGCAGCCCATGCCGATAGACAGCGAATAGAACGACTGCCCCATCGCGTCGAGAAAGACGTTGGCGTTTATCTTTGAGAAGTCAGGGAAGAGCAGGAATTCAATGCCTTTCGATGCTCCCGGCAGCATGCACGACGACACTACAATGACGAGAAGCAGGACGAAGAGCGCGGGCATCAGAACCTTCGACGCCCGCTCTATGCCACCTCGTATGCCGTGTATGATGACAAAGTGTGTCACTGCCATGAAGGCAACGGCACAAACCACTGGCTTCCACGGATTTGACGAGAAGTCGTTGAAGTATTGGATGTAGTAGTCCGCATTGCCGTTCAACTCGCCCGCCAATGTGGCATACATGTATTGGAAGCACCATCCGGAGACAATGACATAATAGCATGTGATGAGGAAGCCGGTGGCTACACTCAACAGTCCTACTATGCCCCACCATCTGTTGCCCATCTTGTTGTAGGCGCGCGCGGTGTTTGAAGCCGAGTGCCTGCCTATGATGAACTCTGACACCATGCACGGTATGCCAAGCAGCAAGACGCAGATGATGTATATGATGATGTACGAGGCTCCGCCGTTCTCGCCTGCAATATACGGGAAACGCCAGACGTTGCCCAGGCCCACCGCCGACCCTGCCGTGGCGAGTATTATCCCTAATGTGTTTTTGAAATTTGCTCTTTCTGACATAATAATTTTGGTTGACGGGTAAACAAAAAATCAACTGAACTTCGTTTCCCCCTCCTCATATTCTTCAAGAAGGAGATGTTCTCCGTCAAAGACGGCGTATGTGAACTGTGTTATCCAGTCGCCGAGGATAAGCAGGCGCTTCGATGCCGTAAGCATCAGGTCGAGTTCGATGTGGCGGTGGCCGAAGATATAGTAGTCAACATCGGGGTGCGTCATCATGTATTCTTTCGCATACACTACAAGATGCTCCCTCTCTTCGCCCATATACTCCGGCTCGCCCGACGAGTTGAGCGTGGCGACGACATTGCCGTTGAACTGTGTCCCCTCTGCCCCGTGGCTCAACGCCTGCTGCATCTTCACACGTTTCATGCGCGAATGCTTTGCCCACGACATCCCGAACTTCATCGAGAAGCGCGGGTGCAACATGGAGAAGAGACGCTGGCACATCTTGTTGTGGAAGACGGAACGCAGGAAGCGGAACTGGCGGTCGGGGTCACCCAGGCCGTCACCATGCGCAAGCATGAACACCTTGTTATATATCTCCACCGTGACGGGCGCACGATGCAGCACCACGCCACACTCCTGCTCGAGATAGCCGTACATCCATATATCATGGTTGCCGGTGAAATAATGCACCTCGATGCCCATGTCCGTCAGCTCGCTTATCTTCCCGAGGAAGCGCGTATATCCCTTTGGCACTACATATTTCCATTCATACCAGAAGTCAAACATGTCGCCGAGAAGATAGATGGCTTTTGCCTGATGCTTGACAGAATCAAGGAAGCGGACAAGGCGGCGTTCGTTCATCCTCGCATGCGGGATAGCCCAAGAACCGAGATGGGCATCACTGAGGAAATATACTTTCTTCATGATTGTATGATTTATTCTGTTGACGTTATACATTTGGCAGTCAGGTGGATATGGCATTCTGTTTCAAGAGAATGTTATGCTCAGACAAAAGGTGTCTGCATCAGTCGAGGCCGAGTTCTATGCGCGCCTCTTCTGTCATCATGCTTTTGTCCCATTCGGGTTCAAACACCATGTTTATCGTTGCAGACGCCACGCCCTTCACCGCCTCCACCTTTGTCCTGACATCCTCAAGGATAAAGTCGGCGGCGGGACATGAGGGGGCGGTGAATGTCATGTCTATCTCTACAGTGGCGTCGGGCTGCAGCTCGATGCGATAAATCAGTCCGAGGTCATAGATGTTTACAGGTATCTCCGGGTCATAGACTGTCTTCAGCACCTCCACGATGCGCTGTTCGACAGCCAGTTTCTCGGCATCGGTCATCACTGCCGACGCTGTTTTTTCTTCTGTATTCATTTTCTTTATGGTTTTGTCTCTGCCCGCTTACCGGGCTGAACTGTATGTTTCATAGCTTTCCTTGGTCGCGGTAGCTGTAATATCCCGTATCAGCCACGATGATATGGTCAACGAGATACATCCTCAGCAGTTTCAGTCCGTCAGCCACCTGTGCCGTTATACGGTCGTCGTCGCGCGAAGGTCTGAGGTTGTTCGACGGGTGGTTGTGCAGCAGCACCACGACACTCGCGTTGTGCATCAGGGCATGGCGCGCAATGACGCGCACATCGACGGCTGTCTCTGTCATGCCTCCATTGGAGATGCATATCGGGTTCCCAATCAGCTGGTAGCTGTTGGACATGAGCAGAATCCATGCCGTCTCGGTGAGCAGGTCCTGCATCTTAGGCAGCATGAACTCGTAGATCTCTTCTGACGACGACAGCGACAGCTTGTCCTTGTGCTGCTCCTCGCGTCTTCGCCGTCCCAGTTCGCTCGCTGCCATCAGCGTGACGGCTTTCGCCATCCCTATGCCCTTGTATTGCATCAGGTCGGCGATGGTCAGCTGGCTGAGCCTTCTGAGGGAGTTGCCGCAGTCGTGCATCACACGGCGCATCAGTTCGACGGCACTCTCATTCACCGACCCCGAGCCTATGAGTATGGCGAGCAGTTCGGCGTTCGTCAGTGCGCCCGCCCCTCTGTCTAAGAGCTTCTCGCGCGGCTGGTCGTCACGGTCCCAGTCTCTTATCGCAGAGCGCGTGACATCCGTACCGCCTTTCTCGGGCAAGC
Organism: Bacteroidales bacterium; assembly: GCA_004555245.1. Lineage (GTDB taxonomy): Bacteria > Bacteroidota > Bacteroidia > Bacteroidales > Bacteroidaceae > Prevotella. Next base: position 2,954 of record SFIS01000027.1, on the reverse strand, counting down.
CGACACTGTCTCCCGAAGCTGTGGCGGCCTTTACGGTGGCGGGCAGCATGGCTTCCTGTTCGTTGCCTTTGTCTATAGGTTTCATGTATCTTCTGTTGACAAGTTGACGAGTTGGTTCTTCTGTTGACGACTTCCCTATTTATAGAACGTCTTGTCGAAAGCGTGGAACTCGTCCTTGCCCAAGACACAACGTTGCCACCAGGCGTAGAGGAAGCCGCAGCCGTAGCCCATCAGCTGGACGAAAGCGGCGACGACGGCGCGCAAGCCTATCGAGGCTGAACGGAACTGCACCGTAGCGTCTGAAAACACAAGCAGCACGTAGAGAAGCAGCGGCAGCAATGGTCCTGCACACAGCCAGTACCAACGGTGCAACGGGTCGGGACCCGGACCATACACCATCAGCATACGCCCGACAAACGATGTCACACACATCAGCACTACGCCGACGGTGAACACCATAGGCAGGAGATGCACCATCTTCAGCGTTCCGGGATGTCGCTTCTCAAGGTTGATGCGTGCTATGCCGCTGTTATACACCTGACGCCAGAACTTGCGGTAGTCCGTGCGGCGCTTGTGCCATACCCACGCTTCGGGGAACAACGCCGTTCGGTAGCCGGCCTCCACTATGCGGTATGAGAAGTCGATGTCTTCGCCGAAACGCATGGCGGAGAATCCGCCCAACGCCATATAAACGTCACGGCGCACACCCATGTTGAAGCTGCGGGGGAAGAACTTGTCCAACTTACGCCTGCCACCCCGTATGCCGCCCGTCGTGAAGAACGCTGTCATGGAATACGAGATTGCCTTCTGCGTCGGCGTGAAGTCGGGATGCGCACTGTCGGGACCTCCGAAGGCGTCCACCTCTTCCGCCTCTAACGAACGGCTGACCGAAGCGATATAATCCTCGGGCAACACGACATCAGAATCCAGGATGATGAGATAAAGCCCGGCGGCATGCTTCGCACCGTAGTTGCGGCTCTGTCCGGGACCGGAATTGTCCTTGCGGTAATAGCGGAGGTCGAGCTGCGACATGAAACTCGAGCATACGTCCTCACACTCTATAGCCGATCCGTCTTCGACAATGATCACCTCAAAGTCTTTCTCCGTCTGACGACAGAGGCTCTCCAGCAATTCCCTCACCTCGTCGGGACGGTTGAACACCGGGACGATGATGCTGTATCTAACCCTGCTTGGTATTGCCATGATGCTGTCTTGCGTTTTTGTTTTTACGAAAACCGACGGCATTTAGCCGTCGGATGTATTGAGGTTGTGGGTCTATACCTCTTCATGAGTATCTGCGACACGCTTATTCCTTCACGCGCTGAACATAGCTGCCGTCGCGGGTGTCAACAATGATTTTGTCGCCTTCCTTGCAGAAGAGAGGCACCATCACCGTGCCGCCGGTCTCTACCGTAGCTTTTGTCAGAGTGTTGGTAGCAGTGTTGCCTTTCGCTCCCGGCTCCATGTATGTTATCTCGAGCGTGGTCTTTACAGGCATTTCGGCTGTGAGGATAGTGTCAGTAGAGGCATCAGAGACAACCTCCACAACGTCACCCTCTTTCATGAATTCGCCGCCGACAACCATAGAGCGGTCGATGTTCACCTGGTCGAAGGTCTCCTGGTTCATGAACACTGCATCTGCGCCGTCCATATAGAGGAACTGGTAGGGACGGTGCTCTACGCGTACATCCTCAAGGGCCTCGCCGATGTTGAAACGCTTTTCAATAACATATCCTGAGACAACGTCCTTCAGCTTTGTACGCATGAAAGTGTTTCCCTTTCCTGGCTTAACGTGCAGGAACTCTACTACAACGAGCAGTTTACCGTCGAGACGGATGACGGTTCCATTCTTGATGTCTTGTGATTTAATCATCGAATTTTATTTTTATGTTTAGGTCTTGATATGCAGCTGTTGTATTTCTTGATATGCAGCCATGTTAATTAATGTATATACCTATATATAAATAATGTATATATCAGGAAATAACCCCGCATTTTGTGAAATACGCTGCAAAGGTACTATATTTTTATTAAAAAACACTTATTTTTCAAGGAAAAATGCTTTATTTCTTGCTTATTTAAAAAAAATTATGTACTTTTGCATCCCGAATTGTGGAAATAAAACAAAATCAAGAATAAAACGAATATGAAAAGAACATTCCAGCCACACAACCGCCGCCGCGTGAACAAGCATGGTTTCCGTGAGCGTATGAAGACCAAGAATGGTCGTCGCGTACTTGCTTCCCGCCGTGCACACGGCCGTAAGAAACTCACTGTTTCTGACGAGAACCACGGCAAGTAAGATTCTCGATACACATCATACGTCTGTTGAAGACGGATGTGACGGGAGGACAAATACGCACGTCATGTGCGGACAGGCAGCAGAAGACAAGTCTTCCAGCTGCTTTTTTTATTTTAAACCCTAACGTCCTATATTGATTTTGGACGACAACAATTTTTATTATGAAAGACAACAGAGACAACACAAACAACGGAAACAACAAACGCAACAGAAACGACAAAGACAAAAGAGACAACACCCAACAGCCAGACACTAACTTCAGTTGTCTCCGTTATAATGTCACTTCGTGACATAAATAATGTTTTCCGACGGTTGTCCCCGTTGTCTCTGTTGTCGTTAAAAAATGATTGTCGTAAAAAAATGATTGTCGTTAAAAAATGATTGTCGTTAAAAAATGGTTGTCGTTAAAAAATAATTGTCGTAACCTATATTCTTTTCCTACTCCCCTTCCTTCCGTGTGTTCTTCAATCTTTCTCTCCATTCTTTCCCCTGCGTCATCATTGCCACTGTTCCCTGCGGTTTTGCCGCAGGGCATCCCAGCCTCCTCCCTCTGTAAATCGAGTAGGAGGTAAACACTAATCATAGGTGTTTATCTCCTACTTTCGTGTTTACCGACCTCTCACACCACCGTACGTGCCGTTCGGCATACGGC